>DAHWNZ010000004.1:0-82161 GCA_027339635.1 Candidatus Dormiibacterota bacterium | reverse complement strand
CGCAGTGCGCGGCCGAGCTCGGCAGCAGGACCGGCTACCTGACTCCGCTCAAGAGTGGTCCGTTCGCCCGGCTCCGAGTGGTACCCCCACCTGCGGTGATGCGACCCGTCGAGATCGCCGATCAACGATCGGGCTCCACGGCAGGGTTTCCGCCGTATGGCTATCCTCCCGACGCCACCCTTCTGGTGGTTCCGGTCGCCTTCCAGGGTTGGACCGCCATCTGGCTCTGGGTGATGACCGTGTGTCTCATTCTTCTGGCTCTGGCTTGGCGCGGCAACAGGCCTTTAGGGTGGCAGGCCCTACTGGCGTGGCAGGTTCTGGCGTTGGGAACGCTGAGTTACACCTTCAGCCTGGGCTGGGATCCGGAGTTGATCAGCTACCTCTTGCTGGCCTTGGCATTCGCTCAGATCCAGCAGCGACGAATCAGTGCCCTGGCGCTGGCGGCGGCGATTTGCACCAATCAACTGACCTGGATCGTGGCCCCGGTTTACCTGGCGATAGTCGCTCGGGAACCGCTGTTGCGTCAGCGGTTGGCATGGCTCGCCGGGGGGACCCTGGTGGGGGTTGTTCCCTGGTGGATCTGGGACCACGCGCTGTTTGCGGAGATAGTCCATTTCCTGACCCTCCCCTATTTTCCGGAGGGGAGTTCGCTGGCGATCGCATTTCCTCTGGCAGCGCCCTGGTCGCACGTCTATCTGGTGGCTCCACTTCTGGCCGTGCTGAGTTGCGCGGTGGTGGCCTTTAAATTCCCCAGGTGGCGCTGGGCGATGGCTGGGCTTGTGTGGGGCAGCCTGATTCTCAGCACCCGGGGGTTTGACTACTACTTCGCCGCAGCCTTCTGGCTGGGCCCGGCCATCCTGCTGGGCGCCTGGCGCCTGCAGGGGGGCGGGTCCAGCGTTGCGGCGCCGCCCACTGCGGCGAGCGGCGTCCCAACCCCGGGGTGATCCAGTTACCGGGCCCGGACCCCGGTGACGATCGCTGGAATTCCAGCAAGGAGCCGGAACACCGGTGCCCATGCCACCACGGGCGCCCTTCGAGACCGCCAGCAGACCACGAACAGGAGCCGCTCAGCAAGGAGAGCAGCTGATGAGCGCGCGATGACAATGTGGGCCCTGGTACACCGGGCCGGACGTCGTCGCTTGGTCGGGTCCACCGGCCGAGTCGACGGGTGGGCGCCGGCCGGCGGCCCTGGGTTTAGAACCCACGGGCGTGTCGGGCCGGTGCTACTGTCTCTCTGATGAACAGCGCTCCCGGGCGCGGTCACCCCGACCCATCTCCCAGCGAAGTTGGTGGTGGGAGCCAGCAGCGGACCAGATGGCTACTGGCTGGGGGGGCCGCGGTGGCCCTCGTCGTTCTCCTGGCCATCGTGGTGCTCGGCACCCAGGCGCACTACCACCAGCAGCTGCTTGCGCCCGCCGCCAAGGCGGCGGGCCAGAATCCGCTGACCGGAGCGTTGGGGCAGGTCTTTGTGATCGGCCTGCTCGGTGCTGTCGAGCTGCTCTTGGTGCTAATGCTGGTCTTCTTCCCCTGGCGCGACTTTCGCACCATCGGCAAGCCCGGGAGCCCGGCCGTGAAGATCGCAAGGAAGGACTCCCTCAAGCTGGTGGCGCTGGCCTTCGGGCTGGTGATCGCGCTGGTGGTGTTCCTAATTCTTGGTCTGAAGCGCAGAAAGAAGCCATTCCACGGCATATCCCCGGGGACGACCGGAGCCGAGCACGCGCCCCATCCGGTCGTCAACGGCTCTGTGCCGGTGGGCTCCGAACTCGTTTTCGCGTCTGTCATCGTGGCCGTGCTGGTGGTCATCGTCGCTGGCCTCTACCTCCTGCGCAGGAGCAGCCGGTGGCGGTCGCAGATGGCCGGGATGACGCTGCCAACAGGGATGCCCGAGGAGCTTGTCTTCGCGATGGATGGGGGGTTGGAGGAGCTCTCCGCGGGCGGCGACCCGAGGCAGGCCGTGATACTCGCATACTCGCGCTTGGAGCGCTCGCTGGCGGAGCGGGGGCTCGTGCGTCAAAGATTCGAGACTCACCTCGAATATCTGGAACGCGCCCTGGCGGGTATGAACCTCAACCGCGCGACCCTGGCGCGTCTCACCGAACTCTTCCACACCGCCCGCTACTCGGACCACGAGGTTGATCTCGGGATGCGCCAAGAGGCGGAGTCGGCCCTCTCGACGCTGCGCCGCGAGCTCCTGGCCAATTAGCCGCGGCGACCCGGTTGATCCGCTGGTTGGCCCTGTATCCTGAGGCGCCGGGGATCCCGGTCACTGCTGTCGACTTTGAGGCGGCCGAAGGAGGGTGCACCATCACCGGCGAGCGGGCGGAAATTTGAGACGGCACGTAACAGGGGCGATCGAGCTCTTGGTGCTCGCCACCCTGGCTGCGGGGGCGCTCTACCTCCGGGGGGTCGGGCCCCGCGAGACCGTGGTGCGAGCGTACGTCCTCTTCTGTTGCGCGGTGGTGGTGTTCTTCTTCATCCAGCTGATCAGGGGGCTGGGGGACCAGGTGCCACGCCGGCCCCGCTCCGCCAAGCGCAAGGGCGGGGCTGAGATGCCCAGCGAGCTGGTGGCGGTCGCCGACTCCCTGCGCGCGGGGAGCGCGAGCAGACCAGATTTCGATCGCTCGGTGCGCCCGATGCTGCGCGAGATCACGACCGATCGCCTGGCCAGGGCGGGAGTGGACGTGCGCCGCGAACGGCAGCGGGCGGAGCAGCTCCTGGGCCCGAAATTGTTCGAGATGGCGCTCCAGGAAGGCCCCACCCATGCCGGGGTCCAGGAGCGGGGCCCGAGGCGCGACGAGATCGTGGAGCTGCTGGACCGGCTGGCGGAGCTGGCGCGTTGAGCGATCTGCTGGAGTTGCGCCAGGGCTCTCAGGCACTGCTCGACGAGGTCGAGCGAGCGGTTGTCGGAAAGCGCCCGGTCTTGGAGCTGGTGCTGCTCGGGCTTCTGGCCGATGGCCACGTTCTATTGGAAGATTATCCCGGTCTGGCCAAGACCCTGATCGCGCGCTCCTTCGCCATGGCCAGCGATCTGCAGTTCTCAAGGATCCAGTTCACTCCGGACCTGATGCCTTCGGACATAACCGGGTCCTCGATCTTCAATCAGAGGACTGGCGACTTCGAGATGCGCAACGGTCCGATATTCGCCAATCTCGTGCTCGGCGACGAGATCAACCGCTCCCCTCCGAAGACGCAGGCCGCCCTGCTGGAGGCGATGCAGGAGCGCCAGGTCACGATCGAGGGCACAAGTCAGGCCCTGCCCCACCCATTCTTGGTCCTGGCGACCCAGAACCCGATCGAATATGAGGGCACCTATCCGCTCCCCGAGGCCCAGTTGGACCGCTTCCTCATGCGCATAGGGGTGGGCTACCCCTCCCGTGACGAGGAGCAGCGGATGCTGGACAGCCGCCGCCGCCGGCGGGCCGATGAGCTTCAACTGCGGGTGGTGGTCGGCCGCGACCAGCTCCTGCGCATGCAGCGGGCGCTCGAGGAAGTGCATGTGGACCCTGATCTCGAGTACTACATGGTGGACATCGTGAACGCGACCCGCAGCCACCCTGGAGTGCAGGTGGGAGCGAGCCCGAGGGGGTCGCTGGCCCTGCTCAAGCTGTCCAGGGGCAGGGCCGCGCTGGCCGGGCGGGACTTCGTTACTCCGGACGATGTGAAGTCGATCGCGATCCCCGCACTCTGTCACAGAATCAGCCTGCGCCCCGAGCTCTGGGTCCAGCGCGTGAGGGCTGAGGACGTCATCCAGGAGTGCCTGGAGCGGGTGGCCGCACCCGCAACCGTCGCTCGCGCGCCCACGGTGGCGGCCCAGGACCCTTGACCGCCCGGCCGACCGCCCGGCTCTTGAGCTACACGGTCCTGGTCGGGGCGGCGCTGGTCGCCGCCCTCGTGCTGGGAAGACCGGCGCTGGTGGCGCTGGCGGCTCCCTTCGCGCTCTGGTTGGTGGTTGGGGCGGCACTGGCCACCAGGCCCGGGCTCAAGGGCAGCGTCGGCGCCGCCGAAGGGCGGCCCACCGAGGGGGAGCCGGTCGAGGTGGAAGTGGAGCTGACCGCCACCTCTCGACTCGGGTTTTTGCGGGTCGACCTCGATCTTCCAGAGGGGCTCGCATCCCACGATGGAGGCGCCAGTCGAAATCTCCTGCCCAACCCGGGTCGCCGTGCCTTGGTCCAACTGCAGGTCCTGGCACCGCGCTGGGGCGTCTACCGCATTCCGCCCGCCCGTCTCACCGCCCACGATCCCCTATCGCTGATCCGGTTCACGGGGGAGGTGGGACAGCCTCAGCGGTTGCGGGTATATCCGAGCTGGGAGCGGCTGCGGCGGCTGGTCCCGCCCCGGCGTACTCAGGTGTACGCGGGCAATCGCACCGCCCGTCAGCACGGCGAGGGCCTGGAGTTCGCCGACATCAGATCCTTCGTGCCCGGAGACAGGGTGCGGCGGATCAACTGGAGAGTCACCGCCCGGACCGGGACGCCATTTGTCAACGACTTCCATCTGGAGCGCAATGCGGATGTGATCCTGTTCCTGGACAGCTTCAGCGAGCTCAGCTCCGGCCGGGAGTCCGTGCTCAACCTCGCGGTCAGGGCCGCGACCGCCCTCGCCGAGGGTCACCTCAGGGAGCGAGACCGGGTGGGGGTGGTGGGCTTTGGGGGCCTCCTGCGCTGGCTTCTGCCGGGCATGGGGCAGCAGCACCTGTATCGGGTGGTGGAGACCCTACTGGACACCGAGGTGATCGCCAGTTACGCCTGGCGTCAGATCGACGTCATCCCAGTCAGGGTCCTGCCTCCGGCGGCCACCGTGATCGCGCTCACCCCCCTGCTGGACCCCCGCAGCGTGGGGGCGCTGGTCGACCTCCACCATAGGGGCTTCGATCTGGTGGTGTTGGAGATCTCCGTGGAGAAATTGCTGGGGCCTGCCGCTCTGGCCGTGGATGAGGTGGCATTCAGGGTCTGGACCATGCTGCGCGAGGCCCGGCGCAACCGGCTGATCGGAGCTGGGATCCCGATCTCGCCCTGGAGGGCCGATCAGCCCCTCGAGGCGGTTCTCGCCCAGGCCAGGGAGTACCGAAGATTCGCCCCTCGATCCATCGCCTGACGACCGGCGTTGGGAGCCTGCTGCTGGCCGGTGCCATCGTGGGCTACACCGCGACCCAAGCCGGGACGCTGCCCCTGGACCTCCTCCTTCCCGCTCAGGGTTTGGGCATGCTGCTGCTGCTGACCGGGCTCTCGCTCAGGTGGCAGAGTGTGACCGGACTGGCGATCTTTCCCCTGGTCATCCCCGCGGCCCTGGTGTTGGTGGAGAGAGGCCCCCTGCTTGCAGCCCCGATGCTGGGGGTCGCGACGCTGGCTGCGGCCGAGCTCTCCTTCTGGTCGATCGATGTCGGCGTTGCAGGCTCCACATCCCCGGCGCTCATCCGGTTTCTTGGCCTACGCCTGGCGGCCATGCTGGTTGCCGGCCTCCTGCTGGGGATGGGGATACTCGCCCTCGGCGGGGTTGGAGACGCCGCATCCCTCGACCTGACGGTCTTCGGGTCACTGGCTGCGGTGACGGTGATGGGGCTCACGGCCTGGCTCATCCGGAGCGGTCTGTGAGCTCTCAGGACCCGCGATCAGGAGTGGCTGGGGAAGCTTGGGGCATGAACTGGCGGGATGAACAGCAGCAGTGCTGACCCGGACCTGCCCAGGTGACGCCGATTTCCCTACTGCGCTACGACGACGGCTGGCACGGTAGATACGCGCAGCTGGCTGAGGCGATTCGCTGAGAGCAGAGATGGCGCCGGGCCAACTCTGGGAGCAGCGGGATTTCAACTCTGCACTGCGCCAGGCCTTGGCGCTCATCCGATGGCGGGGCGCCCAACTGTTACGGGAACAGTCATCGAGACCATAGGGCGCTAGGACGGCGGTGGCGAGTCGGGCCGCCAATACCCAGCATTTCGGGGCCTCCATGGACCGCGCAGAGGTCGACATCGGTGGCCGCTTGGTGGATGCAAGCGCTGTCGCTTCCCCGGAATTGTTGCACCGAGCGCATCTGAGCCGGCTCTTCGGGCCCACCGCAACTTCGGCCATCGATCCTTAGGGGGATGGTTTTCGCGCGGGACTTCTGCTACCATCCGCGAATGCTGAGGGTGCGGGGGCATTCGGCGGGCTGGAGAGCACATCTGCCTGCGGCGGGCCGTCTGGCCACCGTGGTATTGGCGGCTGCGCTGCTCATGAGCGCGTGTGGCAACAGCGCCACAGCCCACACCACCCATGGAGGCACCGTCACCTTCGCCGAGTTGCCTGCCGATACCCCAACTTACATTTTCCCGATGATGCCTGGCGCCTATTTTGGGAACCAGAATCTCTACCAATTCTCCAATGAGTTCTTCCTGCCTCTCTACTGGTTCGGAGACCACGGCCAACCGGTACTCAACCGCCAGCTCAGCATTGCGAACGTCCCCACGTTCAGCGACGGCAACACCGTGGTGAACATCTCCCTCAAGCATTGGCAGTGGTCGACGGGCCACCCGATCACGGCCCGGGACGTGGTCATGTGGCTGAACCTTCTCAGCGCTGCCACCGATCCCCAAGCGCCGGTGATCGGGAGCACGACCTCGCCGGGACCGGGCTGGGGAGCGGCCGTCGCCGGTGGTTTTCCCGAGAATGTGATCTCCTATGCGGCCACCGGTACCTACAGTCTGACCATGAAGCTCAACGCGTCCTACAACCCAACATGGTTCCTCTACAACGAGCTGAGCCAGGTATTCCCGTTGCCCCGCTTCGCCTGGGACAAGCTAGCTGCCGGTGGCGCGGTCGGCAACTACGACGCCTCGGCTGAGGCTCGTGTGCTCGCGCCAGCCTCGGCCGGCCTGCCCGCCAACTCGTACCTTCCCGCCAATCCGGGCACCGGCACCAGTGGGGCCCTCGGGGTCGCACAGTTCCTGAACAGCCAGTCTGAGAACTCAGCCAGCTACGACACCAACCCGCTGTGGCAGGTGGTCGATGGCCCCTTCCACCTCAGTCAGTACACATCCTCCGGCTATGTGAAGATGACGCCCAACAAGAACTACTCTGGCAGCCCCAAGCCGACAATCTCTGCATTTGTCGAAGAGCCGTTCACCAGTGACACGGCGGAGTTCAACGCCCTGCGCACAGGTAGCCTGACCATCGGCTACATGCCCGTGCAAGACCTGCCCCAGAAGGCTTCGTTGGAGCGCAGCCAAAGTTATTCCTTTGCGCCCTGGTACGGGTTCGGATTCGTTTACATGCCGCTCAACTTCACCAATCCCACCAGTGGGCCCCTACTACGCCAGGCGTACTTCCGTCAGGTGCTGCAGTCGCTCATAAACCAACCCCAGGACATCAAGGACTTCGATGCGGGGTATGGCAATCTTGAGAACGGCCCAGTGCCCACCTACCCCCCGGGCAATGCCGATGAGAGTCCCCTCGAGGCCAAGAGCTTGATCTATCCGTACTCTCCGACTGCGGCAGTCACCCTGCTCCGCGAACACGGCTGGAACGTGGAGCCTGGTGGATCCAGCTACTGCGCCCACCCGGGGACGGGAGCGGGTGAGTGCGGGGCCGGAATCAGCCTGCGCGAAACTGCGAGCCTACCCTTGCTGGTGACGAGCGGGAGCGTCACCACTACCAACGAAATGGAGGCGCTCCAGTCGACCTGGAAGCTTCATGCGGGAATCGATGTGACCATCTCGCAGGCTCCCTTCAACCAGGTGATCAGCACCATGTTCAACAGCTGCAGCTACGTCAATCCCTGCCGGAGTTGGACCATGGTGGCGGGTATCTCCTGGACCTATTCCCCGGACTACCTTCCCACCGGCGGCGAACTGTTCGCCACCGGCTCCTCCAGCAATGGGGGAGACTACTCCAGCACCATCAACGACGCCAATATCCATGAGACCCACGTCGCCGGCTCCGCCGCATCGGAGACCAAGGCGCTGTTCAATTATCAAGACTACCTAGCCCGCAACCTTCCGGTCCTCTTCCTCCCGGACGTGCCGCTGCAGTTCACCATGTACAAGAGCAACCTCAAGGGCCTGGTCCCGCAGGATGTGTTCGACATCATTTACCCGCAGGACTACTCCTTCGGGAGTTAACGACGATGGGCCGCCGCTTAGGGTTGGCAGTGTGGGTCTCGGGCTATCGACGCGGGCGGACTTGCCTTCGCTAGGGCGCCACTGGCGGAGCGAAGACCGGCCAAGGGGTGTTAGCCGGAGTGGTCCACCCGGTGAGAGACCTCTCGGCGGGATCCCCCGCAACCTCACGCAGGGTCGCCCATAGTCGGGAACTGGGATGCCCTAGCCAGCGGCGCTTGGCCAGACTGAGCCAGTACGGCTGTTCGGCTTTCGTTGCCAAGGGCCGGGCTTGGACGCCCGGGCATCGTTCCACGGATGCGGCTGCGGCCGCGGCGGCTTCGCCGCAAGCTACTCCTTTGCTGGCCCCGATGGGAGTCCGTGTCAACTCACTCAGCGGCGGAGCCTCACCTTTGCCGCGTTGTGGTGAGGTGGCCCTACTGCAGCTTGCCGGTGGCGGACGGCTCAGGGTTGCCAACCCCAGGCTCTACCACCTCTCGAACTTCTTGCAGCTGCTGTTTCCGTCACACCCCCAAGGTCACCGAGCGCTGGCTCCAGTCCGGCCCCGGGCCTCGCGGGTGGACCACCCGAACGGGGCTACCTGACCCTGGTCGTGCGGCGCACCTGGACTGGACCGAGGGCGGCCAGCCCCTCACTGGCACCGGGATCTCCGACCATCACGGTGGTCACCTCGGTCGGCGCCAGATAGCGCCTGGCGGCTTGCATAACCTCGCCCGCGGTCGTTGACTGCAGCTGCTTGGAATAGCGCTCCAGGTAGTGGTGATCCAGGCCGTGGACACGGATCTGGGCGAGGGAACTGGCCAGTCCAGCCTGGGTCTGCAGCATGATGACGCGCACCCCGGCCAGGTAGCTCTTGGTCGTTTCCAGCTCGTCGGCCGGTACCTCCGACGTGCAAAGCCGCGCCAGCTCGTACAGCAGCTCGGCGTAGGCGGCGCCGGTCACCTCATTGCGAACGTCCATGGTGGCCGTGGCCAGCCCGTCTCGGAGATGGTTCTCGAGACGGGCGTGGGGGCTGTAGGTGTAGCCCTTGTCCTCGCGCAGGTTGTTCATCATCCGGGAGGTGAAGCCCCCTCCGAGGACGGCCGTCGCCAGGGTGAGGGGTACGTGGTCCGGGTGCCCATGGCTGGGTCCGCTGCGCGCACTCATCACGACTGTCTGGACCGATCCCGGCCTTTCGATGAACTGCAGGTCGCCGGCTGGGAGAGCGCGCACCCGTGGAGCCCTGACCACGCGCTTGGGGCCGCTCCAGTCCCCGAAGGCTCGCCGCAACCGCGCCACGGTGCGTCTCTGCTCCACCGCCCCCACCACCGTGATCTGGGCAGCCCACGGCGTGAAGCTCTGGTGGTGGAAGTCGAGCAGTGCCTGCCGCCCCGTCCGCCTCACCGCTGTGTCTCCGGGCTCGGGCCTTCCATAGGGGTGGTCCCCGTACACCGCGTGCTGCAGCGCCTCAGAAGCCGGGAAGTGGGGTGTGGCCCTGGCCATACGCAGCCCCTCGAGCAACTTGGCCCTCTCGGTGGCCAGATCCTCTGCGGGGAAGGCTGGTGCCTGGACCACCTCCGCCAGCAGGGTGTAGAGATCCTCCTCCGCCTCGGCCAGCGCAGCTGCCTGAACGACCAGGCTGTCCTGGTCCTGGTGCACCTGAAGCGATCCGCCGAGATCTTGAATCCGCTCCGACAGCTCCGCCTGGTCCATGGACGCAGTGCCCAGCGGGAGTCCCATGGCCAGCAGCTCGGACACCGCGGCGGATGGGCCGAGGGCGGCGCCAGCCGGCACCGTCAAGCGAAACTCAAGGCGCGGGACGCTGGGCCTGCGGACCACCATCAGGTCCACCCCGTTGTCAAGCCGGGCCCGGGAGACCCCGCCGATGTGCAAGGGGGGCACGGAATGCGGCTTCGGCACCTCCTCCGCCAGCAGAGGCACCTGGTGTTGGCCGTTCACCTTCCCGGTCCCCCGCTACCGGAGCACTCCCAGTGCAGGACGCTGGAGGTCTCCTGGCGCAACCAGGAGCGGACGGAGCGAGCCACGTCCTCCGGGGTCACCTGGGAGAACCTCTCCGGCAATTCGTCCACCAGTTGGGGCGCGCGGTGCACCGCCGCCATGATCCCCAGCTCGCGCAGCCTGCCGAGCCTGCTGTCGTTGTTGGCGTGGTAGGCGCTGAGCTCCCGCCTCCTGGCCCGCTCCAGCTCCGGGTCCGAGGGGCCCTGGTCCGCGAGCTTCGCCAGCTCCTCGTCCAGAGCGCTGACCGCCTCATCGGTGGACACCCCTGGTCGCGGCGTGGCTTCGAAGGTGAAGAGCGCTGGCCCGGCGAACTCGAAGGAGTCTCCGATGGGGTAGTGGGGCCCCCCGCCGATGTGCAGGAGAAGCTGCCGCTCTTGAACCAGCGCTCGCTGCAGGCGCGAGGACGCGCCGTCGGTCAGCAGTCGGGCGGCGAGAGCCAGGGGCAGGTGGTCCTGGTGGCCGAACGGAGCGGTCGGGTATCCCACCGCCACCTGGGGCGTGGGGGCTAGAGGATCGGTGTGGTGGAACTCCCGCCTGCTCTGAGGCAGGGACTCGTCCAGGGTCGGGTGATGGGGTCGCTCGCGGCTCTCCACTGGGCCGAGGTGGCGTTGCACCAGTTCGCGTGCCACCGTCTCGTCGAAGTCTCCGACCAGCACCAGGGTTGCGTTTCCGGGCCCGTACCAGGTCCTGTAGAACTCTCGGGCGTCCTCGACCGTGGCCGCTTCCAGATCCGAGAACTCGCCATAGTAATTGTGGTTGTTGGGGAACGTCGAGTAGGCGTACTGGGAAAGCCAGAGCCAGGAGAAGCCCCCGTACGGCTGGTTTAGGACATTGACCCTCACCTCCTCCTTGACCACGTCCACCTGGTTGCGCAGCGTCTCGTCGTTGATGTCGAGGAAGCGCATCCGGTCCCCTTCGAGGTAACACGCCATCTCCAGGGCGGATGAGGGCAGCACCTCGAAGTAGGCGGTGTAGTCGTGGCGGGTGAAGCCGTTGAGCAGGCCCCCCGCGGAGTTGATCAGATTGCCGAAGTGGGGCTTGGGCACCTTGGAGGTGCCCTGGAACATGAGGTGCTCGAAGAGGTGGGCGAACCCCGTGCGCCCCTCGGGCTCTAAGCGAAACCCGGCTCGGTAGAAGACTCCCACCCCAATCGTGGGAGAGGACCGCTCCGGGCTCAGGACGACCTCCAGGCCGTTGTCCAGGAAGTAGGTGGAAAGCGGGGGCGCCTCAGCGGCCAGCGAACCAACCCCGGCTTCACCCTTGCCCATGTTCATGATCCTATCAAGCGGCATCCCCATGCCCGGCCCGGGAGAGGCGCCGCGGGCGTCGCCGTGCCGGCGCCCCGCTCCGGCCCTGAGCGCTGTCACCACCTGTCACAGCCGACTGAAGTCACACTTGAAGACGAGAGCGTGGGTCGCCGGCGGCAGCGTTCATGGGTCTACTGGCCCGTGGCGGCGCAGGCGACGAGCGGCTGAGATCGGATCCCGGCTGTGGTCGGGCGCGCCCACCCTTCCACGGGTGTGGCGGCTCACTTTTCTGTAACTATCGAGTTACGACGTCTACAGGAGTTCGCCACCCCTCTTCACAGGCTGTCACGCACCGGTTACAGTAGCTTCACCGTGAATCGGCAGGATCTGGTTGCCCCGAGTTGGGTGAGGGCTGCCGAGGAAGGTCGGTGATCCCGGGCTGGCCCTGGCCCCAGCGGGGCGGGGCTCAGGCGGGGACCGTGTACAGCGGGGCAGGAATCCAAAGGAACCCAAGGATCGGAAGGGAGTGCTGGGTCGGCCGGGAAGGAGCGGCTCAGCACATCAAGTGTGGAGGAGACAGTTGAGACAACGTGAGCGGACTCAGCGCGGGTTGATGGCCCGGGGCCGCCGCCTGATCGGGTGGGTGGGGGTCGTAGGGGCGTTGGGCCTCGGGGCCGCCATGCTGGCCCCCGTGGTCGGTGCCTGGGACTACGCGGTCTCGACCATGTCCTACACGGCGACCGGGATGCCGAGCGCCTCCAACCCGGGGACCCAGTCGAACGACGTGATGGCGGGGCAGTACGCCTACGACACCGCGACCATGACCGAGCACACAGCGGGGTACTACGTCCTCCCTGGGACCGTCACCTTCGGCCTCTACCAGGGAACCTCCGCCTACATGCAGATGTGCTCCAGTCAACAGTCGGCCGGAGTGACGGCCAACCTCACTCCCGTATTCACGGCCACCGTGCCGGTCGCCAGCGAGCAGACCACGGGCAGCCTGACGGAGGAGGTGTCGTCGCTGGCAGCCTCGGACGGCGCCTACCAGGTGCCCGCCACGACCGCCGCCGGCACCACCTACTTCTGGATCGCCACGTACAACTCGCGGCAGCCCGACAACGGGCCCGCGATCGTCGACCAGAGCAGCTGCACCAGTGAGGAGCTCTGGGTGGTCGCGCCGCCGCCCTCGGTGAACACGACCCCGACCCCGAAGACCGCGGTCGAGGGGCAGCCCCTGTCCGACTCGGCCACCGTGGTGAACGCTGTCGACGCCTGGCCGTCCGGGGACTCCGGGACGCCGTGGATCCAGTTCTGGCTGAACGGCCCCAACGACCCGACCTGCCAGGCGAGCACCGCCATCTTCAGGTCGGTGGAGATCCCCTACTGGAGCAACACGGGGACGATCCACTTCACCCCGTCATCGGAGTACACGGTCACGGCTCCCCCCACCACCCAGCCGAACCAGGTCTGGAGCAAGTGGAACCCGAGCTGGGACATGACCCCGGGGACCTACCGCTGGGTGGTGGACTACTACTACGCCGACCCGCAGGCACCGAGCGGAATGGTGACCCTGCAGAGTGCCTGCAACGCCGAGGAGGTGACCGTCAACGCTCCTACGATCACCACCACCTCCAGCCCCAGCGTCGGACCGGTGACCGGGACCTTCTCGGACAGCGCTATGGTGAGCAACGTGCCCGACACGACCCCGGCGCCGACCGTCACCTTCAACCTCTACCAGGGCACCAGCTGCACGACCACTCCCTACTACACGAGCCCTGACGAGACCATCACTCAGGGGATGGCCAAGTCTCCCGCCGTGACCCTGCCGGCCTCCGGCCCCTACGAGTGGCAGGCGACCCTCAACGATGGCGCGATGCCGGCTGTCACGAGCGCCTGCCAGAGTGAGCAGGTGGCGGCGGCGGGAACCCCGTCGATAACCACGGTCCCCAGCGCGGGAGGCGTGGTCGGAACCCACCTCAGCGACACGGCGACCATCACCGGGCTCTACTACGACCCCGCGATGAGTGAGCCGGCGCCGGCGGACACCGTGAGCTTCGCGCTCTACCTGCAGCCAACTGGGACAACCGGTCCCGCCTGCACGGCCGCCAACCTGGTGGAGAACCTGGGCAATGGGACCCTTGGCACCCCGACCATGACCAACGGGGCGGAGACCTGGACGGTCACCTCGCCCGGAACCGGCTTCGCGCCGACCGCGGCCGGAACCTACTACTGGGGCGTCACCTTCACCGCGACCAACGACCAGTACAACAACTCGACAACGACCTGCGGCGAGCCCGTCACGATCACCCCGGCGGGTGGGGTGCTGGGTGCGCACACAACCGGCCAGGGATCGGGCGGGGTGCTGGGCGCCAGCACACCCAACACGGGAGCGGACCTCTTCCTGCCCGCCCTTCTCGCCGGGCTGGCCGTCCTTCTCGGCGGCGTGATGCTGGTGGTGGGCACGACCATGAGGCGGCGCTCCATCGCCTGAAGTGCCTTAGTAGACTCTTCTAGCGCAGAGATACAACCCCCGGCAGGGATGGGGGGCCAGCTGGTCCCCCATCCTCCGGGGGTTTTGCTTGGAGTGAGCCGCAAAGGGGGCAGCATGCCGGACACCGACCCGACCTTCTTGGAACTGCCGTTGGACTCGCTTGCCGACGCTGCGATCGCGGCGATGTCCTCGGTCCCAGGGCTTGAGTACGGCGACATCAGAGTCCACCGCGACCTGATCCAGGCGATTCACGTTCGGGAGCACGACCTCATCTCGCTGAGCGAGTTTGAGCCTCGCGGCTTCGGGGTCCGGGTGGTGGTGGACGGGTCCTTCGGTTTCGCCGCCTCCAGCGAGCTCACCGCCAATGCCGTCGCGGCAGCGGTCGGGCGGGCTAGTGGGATGGCCCGCGACCTGCGTCCCTTGCTCGCGGAGCGCTATGAGCTGGCGGAGGAGCCACCCCACCGGGACACTTGGGTCGCCCCCCACTCGGTGAATCCGATCACAGTCTCCAACGACGAGAAGGTGGGGCTCATGCTCGAGGCTTGTGACGCCGCCCTGGCGGCGGGTGCCCGCTTCGCGGAGTTCTACAGCCTGCAGGTGCAGGAGAATCGGTTTTTCGTCAGCACCGAGGGCTCGCGGATCCTACAGCAGAGGGCCCGGATCCATCCCGTCCTCGAGGTCGGAATCCCAGACGAGGAGGGCTCTGGGATGGTGGAGACGATGAGGTCATCGTCGCGCCCGGTCGGCCGCGGTTTCGAGTACTTCACCGAACACGACTTCAAGCGCGAGGCCCCCATCTTGGTTGACCTTCTGCGCGAGAAGCTGGCGGCGCCATCCGTCTCCCCCGGTCCCAAGGACCTGGTGTTGGACCCCTCCAACCTCTGGCTCACCATTCACGAGTCGGTGGCACATGGGACCGAACTGGATCGAGCCCTCGGATATGAGGCCAACTTCGCCGGCACCACCTTCGCCACCCCGGACCTCGTCGGTTCCCTGCGCTACGGATCCCCCCTCATGCACGTGACCGGCGACCGGGTCGAACCGTTCGGCCTGGCGACCATCGCCTACGACGACGAGGGGGTGTCCGCCCAGAGCTGGGACATAATCAGAGAAGGAGTTCTGGTCGGATACCAATTGAATCGTCAGATGGCGAGGAGGTTCGATCAGCCGCGCTCCAACGGATGCGCGTACGCGGACAGCTTTGCGCACGTCCCCCTGCAGCGCATGCCCAACGTCTGCCTGCAACCGGATCCCGAGCGCGACACGACCCTGGAGGAGCTGCTGTCTCAGGTGGACGAGGGGATATACATCTGGGGGGACAAGTCCTGGTCGATCGACCAGCAGCGGTTCAATTTCCAGTTCACGGGCCAGCGCTTCTACCGGATCCACAAGGGCCGCCTCGTAGGCCAGCTCCGCGATGTCGCCTACCAGTCCCGGACGCCCGACTTCTGGGCGCGGATGGCTGGCATCGGAGGGCCATCGAGTTGGCGCCTCGAGGGGGCTATGAACTGCGGCAAGGGGCAACCGGAGCAGGTTGCTCCCGTCTCGCACGGCTGCCCGCCCGCCCTATTTCGGCAGATCAACGTGCTCAACGTGCGCGGCGAGGCCGAAGGATGAGGCTCGAAGAGGTGGTGGGAAAGGGGCTGGATTCGGGAGCGGCCGTGGTGCTGGCGAGTCATGCCAGCTCCACCAACTGCCGGATCGCCAACAACACCGTGACCACCAGCGGAAGCGAGGACTCCACCTCGGCGGCGTTGGCGGCAATCACCGACGACCGGGTCGGAGTCAGGGCGGCCGACGTGCAGGCTGCTGCCGATGTGACTCGACTGGCGGAGGAGGCGGCGAAGGGCGCGGAGTCTTCGCCCCCCGCGCCGGACGCCATGCCTCTGCTCGGTCCGCTGGAGGCGGCGAGCCAGGCTGGCATACAGCCGCCGGTGGAGGATGAGGGCATCTCGGCCGTGATCCCCGCCCTGGAGGCGGCCCTTGAGGCGAGCCGGCGCGATGGGCTCGAGCTCTACGCGTATTTGCAGTCCTCCGCTCAGACGGAGCTGCTGGGGACCAGGACCGGGGTCCTCCTGCAAAGTGGGAGGACGACGGGGTCTCTCAGCATGACCCTCAAGACCAAGGACCACCTCAGCAGCGTGTGGAGTGGCGGGATGGCCCGATCCCTGAACGATCTCGACGCGGCCCGGATGTACTCCCGCCTGGCGGCGCGCCTCGGATGGACCAAGCGCAGGGTGGAGCTTCCGCCGGGCCCCTACGAGGTCATCCTCGAGCCGTCGGCGGTGGCGGACATGCTGATCCGGCTCGGTTGGGAGATGCACGCGAGGGGGTCCGACGAGGGCCGTACGGTCTTCGCCGCCGGGGGCGCGTCCCGGGTTGGGGAGCAGATGTACTCCCGGGAGGTGACCCTTGAGAGCGATCCGGGAGATCCAGAGATGCCAGCTGCGGACTTCGTGAGGACGGTGCGCTCGAGCGAGTACAGCTCGATCTTCGACAACGGGATGGCGGCGCCGCGCACCAGCTGGATCGAGCGAGGAGTCCAGCAGGACCTCATCTGCCCCCGCCGCTGGGCCCAGGACCATAACCATCCGGTGCGCGCGGACGCGGAGAACCTGTTGATGCGGGGCACCGACACCAGCCTGGAACAGATGATCTCCACCAGCAGGCGATCTCTGCTGGTCACCTCGTTCTGGTACATCCGGGACGTCGACCCATCCTCATTGCTGCTGACCGGGCTCACTCGGGACGGGCTCTTCCTGATCGAGAACGGGGAGGTTGTGGGGGCTGTCAACAACTTCCGGTTCAATGAGAGCCCGGTCAGGGTCCTGTCCAGGACAACCGAGATCGGAAGGGCGGAACTCGCCCTCTCCCGCGAGATGGGGGACTCGGTCTACGTCAAGGCCCCCCCGCTGCGGGTGGACGGCTTCTTCATGTCCTCCCTCTCCGAGGCCATCTGAACCGATGAGCAGCCGACCGGGCACCGACTCACCCGTCGAGCTCTTCGTGAAGGCCGGCGCGGTCCGGCTCTCCTGCCGAGTCTTCGAGGGCACTGACCGCCCGATCCTGGCGCTCCACGGGTTGGCCAGCAACGCCAGGTGGTGGGATCTGGTGGCTCGGCATCTGTCCCCGCCCCACCGGGTAATCGCCCCCGACCTGCGCGGCCACGGCAGAAGCGATAAGCCGCCGAGCGGCTATTCCTTCGCCGAGGTGGGCGCGGACCTCGTCTCGCTGGTCAAGGCATTGCACGTGAGAGAGCCGCTGGTGGTGGGGCACAGCTGGGGGGCGTCCGTCGCCCTCTGGCTGGGATCCCACCTGGAGGGGGTGGCCGGGGTCGTGTGCGTGGACGGCGGGGTCGCCGACCTGCACCAGGTCTTTGGGGACAGCTGGGCGGAGGCTCGCGAGCGCATGCGGCCACCAACCGCGGACGGCCTTTTCCCAGAGGAGCTGCGCCAGCTGGTCGCCGCCTCCGAGATCTCCGAGGAGGTCGGCGAGGATGCGGCGCTCTTCGCCATCATGGGCAACTTTGAGGAGGGTGAGGACACCAGGTTGCGGCCGCGTCTGGACCTGAACCGTCACATGGAGATAGCCGAGGCGCTTTACGACTTCGACCTCGAGCACGCCTGGAAGGAGGTGCGCTGCCCAGTGCTCTACCTGCTGGCCGACGACGGCTCCCGGGGCACCTCCACGAAGCGGGCCCGCGCGCTGCACGCGCGGGCGGCTGCGCCCGCGGGCGCTCGCGTGGCCTTCGTCAACGGCAGCCACGACCTGCCCGTGCAGCATCCCTCGGCGGTGGCGGAGAGTGTCCGGGAGTTCCTGGGCGAGATCGGCTGATCAGCCGGCGCTAACCAGCCAGAAGGCGACGGGCCTGGGTCGCCACCTCCAGGTCCTCGCGGGCCCGCACCATCAGGATGGGAGAGGAACGGCCTTCAAGCTCGATGCGGGCACCATCGGGCGGCTCCTGATTGCGCCGCTCATCGATCGCCAGCCCGAGAAAGCCGAGCCGCCCGACCGCCAGCCGCCTGATCGCCTCTGAGTTCTCCCCGATTCCCCCTGTGAACACCAGGGCATCCAGCCCTCCCAGGGAGGCGGTCATGGAGGCAATGCCCTGCACCAGGTGATGCAGGAAGACACCCTGCGCGAGCGAGGCTGCCGGATCGCCCTCGGCGGCCCGCTCGACCACCTCCCTCATGTCCTTCGTCCGCGCCAGCCCCAGCATCCCTGATCTGTTCTCGAGCGCGTCGGAGAGCTCATCCGCGGAGATCCCCTTCTCCTGTTCGAGCCACAGCAGGAGCCCCGGGTCAACGCTTCCCGACCTGGTCGCCATGGGGATCCCCTCCAGGGGGGTGAACCCCATCGTGGTGTCGACGGAGCGTCCATGCCTGATGGCCGCCAGTGAGCTTCCCGACCCCAGGTGGCAGGTTACCATCCGCAGGTCCTCCGAGCCGAGGATGCGTGAGGCGGTGCGCCACGAGTAGGAATGGGAGAGGCCGTGGAAGCCGTGCCTTCTCAGGCCCCAGCGTCGGCGCCAAGCGGCGGGCAGCGCATAGGTCCTGGCCGCCTCCGGCATCCGGGCATGAAAGGCCGTGTCGAAGCAGGCGACCTGGACCGCTTCGGGAAAGGCCATCCGCGCGGCCCCAATCCCCCTTAAGGCTTGCGGCATGTGCAGAGGGTCGAGGGAGACCAGCTCCGCCAGGCCGGCCAGCACCCCATCGTCGATCACGACGGCCTTGGTGAACTTGGAGCCACCCTGCACCACGCGATGACCGACCACCTCGGCCGGCCCCATCGTGGCCAACTCCCTGGCCAGCTCCTCCTGGGAGCGGTCGGCCTCCTGAGCGGGCACCTCTCGGTCGGCGAGCAGGGCGTCGTCTTGGCCCAGCACGCTCAGCTTGAGGCTGCTGGATCCGCCGTTGCAGACCAGGATGCGGGTGGGGATCAACTCACTGCGGCCAGGACCACTCCTGAATCTCGGGGGGGTCCTCGCCGTGCTCTCTCGTGTAGGCCCTGGCCGCGAGCCGCCGATCCTCCATCAGCTGGCGCACATGGCCCGCACGCGAGCTGAGATGGGGCACCCGGTCGATGACATCCATCACCAGGTGGAAACGATCCAAGTCGTTGAGCATCACCATGTCGAAGGGCGTTGTGGTCGTGCCCTCCTCCTTGTAGCCACGGACGTGGAAGTTGGCGTGATTGGTCCGCCGATATGTCAGGCGGTGGATGAGCCCCGGGTATCCGTGGTAGGCGAAGACCACCTGCCGATCGGTCGTGAAGTAGGAGTCGAACTCCGCGTCCGACATTCCGTGGGGGTGTTCCGTGCTGGGCTCCAACCGCATCAGGTCCACCACGTTGACAACCCGCACCGCGACGTCCGGTAGGTATTGGCGCATCAGGTCCACCGCCGCCAGGGTCTCCAGGGTGGGCACGTCTCCACAACATCCCATGACCACGTCGGGCAACCCCCCCTGGTCGTTGCTCGCCCAGTCGAAGATGCCGAGCCCCTTGGTGCAGTGCAGGACGGCCTGCTCCATCGTGAGCCAGTTGGGCTGGGGCTGCTTGCCGATGACCGTCACGTTCACATAGTGGCGGCTGCGCAGGCAGTGGTCGGCGACCGACAGCAGGCAGTTGGCGTCCGGTGGCAGGTACACCCGAATGATGCTGGCCTTCTTGTTCACCACATGGTCGATGAACCCGGGGTCCTGGTGGGAGAACCCGTTGTGGTCCTGGCGCCAGACGTGGGAGCTGAGCAGGTAGTTGAGGGATGGCAGAGGCAGCCGCCAGGGGATGTCGCGGGTCACCTTCAGCCACTTGGCATGCTGATTGAACATGGAGTCGACGATGTGGGCGAACGCCTCATAGGAGTTGAGCAGGCCGTGGCGGCCGGTGAGGATATAACCCTCGAGCCAGCCTTCGCACAGGTGCTCGGAGAGGACCTCCATCACCCGGCCATCAGGCGCCAGGTGATCGTCTCCAGCGACTAGCGATCCATCGAAGGCCCGGTCGGTCACCTCGAAGACCGAGTTGAGCCGGTTGGAGTTGGTCTCATCGGGCCCGAAGAGGCGGAAGGTGTGCGGATTGCGCGCGATGATGTCTCGCAGAAAGCTGCCCAGGACCCTGGTCGCCTCGGCGGTGGTGGCTCCCGGGGCGGGGACGGCGACCGCGTAGTCGCGGAAGTCCGGCATGTCCAGGGCCCGTTCCAGGCCGCCGCCGTTGGAGATCGGGTTGGCACTCATGCGCCGGTTGCCCCGGGGGGGCAGGTCCGCCAGGTCGCTGCGCAGGCGGCCACTCTGGGTGAACAGCTCCTGGGGGCGGTAGCTGCGCATCCAGTCCTCCAGCTGGGCCAGGTGCTGGGGGTTGTCCCGCACGTCGGGGATCGGCACCTGATGGGCCCGGAAGGTGCCTTCCACGGGCACTCCGTCGACGGCCTTGGGGCCCGTCCACCCCTTGGGGGTCACCAGGACGATCATGGGCCACGATGGTCGCTCCCGCGCACCAGCGCGGGCGCGCTCCTGTATGGCCCGGATGCCCTCAATGGCTCTGTCGACAGCCGCCGCCATCAGCTGGTGCATCGTGGCGGGGTCCTGGCCCTCCACAAAGATGGGTGAGTGGCCCATCCCGACCAGCATCGCCGTCAGCTCCCTCTCGGGGATCCTGGCCAAGACCGTGGGATTGGCGATCTTGTAGCCGTTGAGGTGGAGAATCGGGAGCACCGCCCCGTCCTGGGCCGGGTCCAGGAACTTGTTGCTGTGCCAACTGGTGGCGAGCGGTCCAGTCTCAGCCTCTCCATCGCCGACCACGCAGCAGACCACCAGATCGGGGTTGTCGAAGGCGGCCCCGTACGCATGGGCGAGCGAGTAGCCGAGCTCGCCGCCCTCGTGGATCGATCCGGGCGTCTCGGGCGCGACGTGACTGGGTACGCCTCCCGGGAAGGAGAATTGCCGGAAGAGCCGCTTCAGACCCTCCTCGTCCTGCCCCACGGTCTGGTAGACCTCGGAGTACGTTCCCTCGAGGTAGGCGTTGGCGACCAGGGCGGGACCTCCGTGGCCGGGTCCTGCCACATAGATGGCATCGAGGTCGAACCGGCGAATCGCACGGTTCATGTGGGCGTAGATGAAGTTGAGCCCGGGCGAGGTCCCCCAGTGGCCGAGAAGCCGCGGCTTTATGTCCTTGGGGGTAAGCGGTCGGCGCAGCAGAGGGTTGTCGAGGAGGTAGATCTGCCCCACTGACAGGTAGTTCGCGGCACGCCAGTAGGCGTCCAGCAGATCCAGCTCCGCGGCGGTCAGGGGGCCCTCGGCGGCGGTCACCGTCCTCTCCTCAAGACAGGCATCATCAACTCTCCACGGTGATGGCGAAATCCACTCCTATCCTCTCCAGGGTAGATGCCCCCAACGGTTCGTGCCCGCGTGGTTCTACCCACGGGCGAGGCGGTGAATGCCCCTTGGGTTAGTCTTGGAGTGTGCCCGGGTTTGCCGCTGCCGAGCTGGAGGCTCTGCCATGGACGAGCTCTCGAATAGCTGGCCCATTGTCGTCGGCCGACCTCTGGGTTCGAGCGGCTCGGCCGCCTTCTGGGGCGCTCCCGCACTGGCCTGCACCGCCCCACGGCATCCGGCGGACCATGGGTGGCGGAGACTCAGCCACACCGCCGCCATCGGCCGGCGCGGAAGGTGAGAGGTTGCGGGCCGCCGCCCAAAGACCATCCCGACCTGGCTGCGACGAGGAGCGCTGTGGCATCGCGGGCTCGCCAAGGTCGCCGCAGGCCGAGCAAGCAGAGGAGGAGGCATGACCGAAGATCCCGAACTGGTGCAGAGGGTGTCCCGGGCCGCAGACCGGCTCTGTCACCTGATGTGGCTCTTCACGCGCTCCGAGCCGGAGGTCCGGAGTCTGGCTGAGACCAGCCAGTCGCTCGGGTTCCCCCACTACCTCACGAGCCGGCTTGGTGTCATCGAACCAGACCTGTGGGCGGATGAGGTCTATGTCGCTCCGCGCTCCTTGATCGACCACCTGTTGCCGAGATGCATTGCCCTTGACCCTCCGGCCTACGTGGAGAAGGCCCTCACCGCAGCCGGGAACGCCCTCCGAAGACTCGCCCCCAACGCTCCTCTCGGCGCCATCTCGACCCTGGCCGACCGGATCGAGCCCGAGGGGGCCCTGCCCAGGGGCTGGGCGCGATGGCCGAGGTTGGGGGACGCTCCCCGGGATGCGATCAGGGATGCCATGCTTGTCCGCGAGGACCGCGCGCTCGGGCACTACCGCGCCGCGGCGAGCCTGGGATTGACCACTCTCGAGCTGATGGCGCTCACAGCGGTCTGGCGCGGTCAGAGTGTGGCGTTTCTCTCCAAGGGCTTCAAATGGGAGGAGTCGGAGGTGCAGGCCGCGGTGGAGGAGCTGCAGAAGCGGGAGATCCTCGACTCGATGGGACTCCCCACCGACCAGGGCAGAAGGCTTCGGGAGGTGGTCGAGCAGCTGACCGATGAGTGGGCCGGCCGGTACCTGGATTCAGTCGCAGCCGGCAGTCGCTTCGGGCTCGGGTCAGAGCTGGCGGAGCTGGCCGAGGGATTGGCCACATGACCAACGCGGCAGCGTTACCTCTGGGCACTTTGCGGAGTTACAGCACTGGGATGCCGGGCGGTCATCGAGCCGCTCTGCCGAAGCAGGAGATCTGATGCGAAGGGCTGGGCGGGTAGCAATCGGGGTGGGTGTGTGTCTGGTGGTGGTGGCGGCGGCGGACCTGCCCCTGGCCTACCACGGGTCGTCCAGCCTCAAGCAGCAGAAGCAGGAGTTGATCAGCCAGCTGGCGAAGGAGCGGAGCGAAGGCCTGCCCGCCAAGACGGCCGACCAGCTCCTGGCCAAGGTCACAGCTGTCAACACCGCCACCTGGTGGTCTCCCACCTACCTCCTGTCCGGGCAATCCCAGGCCATCGGCACCATTCGCAAGACGGCCAGCCAGGACTGGGCCAACGCGCTGCGCCAGGCGCGTGACCAGGCCAGGACCTATCTCACCAGCTATCAGGAATTCGTCAAGAAGAACACTGCCTGGCTGGGCCAGGCCACGTCTCACCAGAAGACCACATGGTCTGCTCAGGTGGTGTCCGCGAGCACGCCCGGGGCCCTGGAGTCGCTGGTCTCGCAGATCCAGCAGAGCCTCAGCCAAGTCCAGTCACAGGTGAAGGCGGCCCAGGCCAAGGCGGCGTCCAACGTCAGCGTAGCCAGCGCCCCGGGCGGGCTGCTTCAGGAGGCGGCGCAGCTGGAGGCGATCGCCAAGAGCGACAACCTGTCGGACCTCCAGGTGCCGGAGGATGCCACCGCCCTGCGCCAGGCGCTGTCCCTGAACCAGGCGGGCACATCGCAGACCGCGGCTCTCAGCTCCGCTTTGACCCAGCTGAGAGCCGAGATCGGGCTCAATGACCAGCTGATCTCGCAGTCGCTGAGCGCGATGGACGTCGTGGATCAGGCGGCCGCGGAACAGACGCCGAATTCCGCCACCTACCTGGCCGCTTACCAGGCGTCGCAACAAGCGCTGGACGCGGCTCAGACGGCTTCGCAGCTGGCAGCCGTCCAGCAGACCCTGAACACGGTGGAGCAGGAGACCCAGCAGAGTCTGGCCTCGGACCAGTGCGGGCACACGACAATCTCGGGAAAGTCCATCTACATCTCGCTTTCCCTGCAGGAGATGGTGTTCTACGACAACGGCTGCGCCGTCAGGGCGACTCCGGTCACAACCGGCCGGGCGCAGCTGCGGACGCCGACGGGGACCTTCCACATCTTCGACAAGCAATCGCCCTACGTGTTCATCTCCCCCTGGCCTCCGGGGTCCCCATTCTGGTACCCGACCAGTCCCGTCCACTGGGTCATGGAGTTCGACCAGGGTGGCTACTACATCCACGACGCGCCCTGGGAGCCGACCTCGGTCTATGGGCCCAACTCGCAGAATGGACCGGACGCCAGCCATGGTTGTGTCCAGACGCCCGAGGCCACCATGCAGTGGGCCTACACCTGGACCCCCATGGGCACGACCGTCGTGGTCGCCAGCTGAACTGAGGAGGACACGGCGCGGCAGTGAGCGCAGAGGGGCCGCCCGGCCCGGAGGTTGACCGCCAGCTGGTCGAGCAGCTGGCCTTCCGCAGTCAGCTGAGGTACATCTTCCGCAGGGCGCTGACCGCGTTGGACAGCACGGCTGGTGAATTCGGCCTGAGTCCCATGGGGTATCACGCGGTACTTGTACTGGGCGGTGCCGGGCCCGGCGGCCTGGCGGAGCAGGAGTTGGTCGACCACCTGGCCTCCAGCCGGGCCCACACGTCCGTGTTGGCCAAGGCCTTGGTCCAGGCGGGCCTGATCGAGCGCTGCCCCCTGGGCGAGGACCGTCGGCGGGTTTCGCTGCGGCTGACCCCAGAAGGGTGGGTTGTGGTTGAGCAGATCGCGGAGCGCCACAGGGAACGGCTGCGGGAGTTGGTGGAGGGGTGGGACCCCAGTGCCTTCGAACACCTCCTGGAGCGGATCATGTCGGTGTACCTGGGATTGGAGGGGAGGGTCAGGGTCGAGCGCCTGGAGTCCTCGCCCCCCAGCGGCTGACACCAGGGTCGGCTGCAGGCCACGATAATGGCGGCCGGACTGCTATATGCAAACGGCTCCCGGCAGGCGCCCTGCGGCGTCCCGGTCGCAGCGGAGGAGTTGCGATGACCAGGCCTTCGATTCCGCCCCACCTGAGGGCTCAGATGAACGGCCCCGCCTACCTGGGCCCGACCACCTTCTCCAAGGTTGTCGGCATATCCGAGGAGGCTGAGCTGGACCAGTGGCGCCCCGACGTGGCCATCCTGGGGGCCCCCTTCGACGACTCCACAACCTATCGCCCGGGGGCCAGATTCGGCCCGCGAGCGGTTCGAATCGCCAACTACCAGATCCCGGAGTGGCACCTTGACCTAGAGGTGGCCCCCTTTGAGGAGCTGACGGTCGTCGACTATGGCGACGCCGTCTGCCCTCCGGGGCAGACCATGGAATCCCACCAGGCGATCTACGACAGGGTCAAGCAGGTGGCTTCTAGAGAGATCATCCCCGTGATCATCGGGGGGGACCACTCCATCACGCTGCCCGCGGCGACGGCTGTAGCCGACTGTGTCGGGCGGGGCAAGCTCGGCATCGTCCATTTCGACGCTCACGCCGACACCGCCGCGGCCAGCTTTGGGAATCCGCTCTCCCACGGCACTCCGATGCGGCGGCTGGTCGAGTCCGGGGCGGTGCCGGGTCGGAACTTCGTGCAGATCGGCCTGCGCGGCTATTGGCCCCCCAAGCCGGTCTTCGACTGGATGCGCGAACAGGGCCTTCGCTGGCACCTGATGGAAGAGATCTGGAGACTCGGGGTGGCCGAGGTGGTCCGCCGGGCCGTCGCCGAAGCTATGGACGGACCGGAGCTCATCTACATATCGGTCGACATCGACGTGCTCGACCCGGGGTTCGCCCCGGGTACCGGGACCCCGGAGCCCGGGGGCATGGACCCCGCCGACCTGCTGCGCGCGATACGCCAGGTGGCGCTCCACACTCCCGTCGTCGCCATGGACGTGGTCGAGGTGGCCCCGGCCAACGATCCCGCGGAACTGACCGCTCAGAACGCCAACCGCTGCATCATGGAGCTCATCTCGGCCATCGCCGCCAAGCGTCGCGGGGTCCGTTCCATCGCAGCCCTGAGTGAGCCGGCGGGAAGCACCCGGCGCTAACCGTCTCGAGATCCGTCAAGGAGCCGTGCTACCGCCGCCGGCTGCGGTTGCTCAGCCCCCGCGGTGGCGGCGTCGTCCTCGCACGCTGCGCCGTACCCCTGAGAGGTGAAAGCCCCGGGACGCTCTAGTCCCGGGGCTTTCGACGGCGAGGTTCAGGGAGCGGTGTGTTCGCCCAGGCTGGCCAGGGCGGGAACCAGATTCGCCGCATCTGGCGTCCCGAGGCCGGTCACGGGGTCCCAGCCGGTGCTGGCGGAGTATCCGGGGATTGTGGGATCGGTCTGGTTGTTGCCGGTGGTCATGTCGTAGAAGTACTTGCCGTAGTTGGGCCCGCTGGCCAATTGGTAGAGGGACACGTTGACCAGTCCGAGGTTCGTGCCCGCGTCCTGATCCGCTAGGGCGACCATGGCCGCGAACTGCGGTGACGCCGCCGACGTCCCGCAGACTCCGTAGTAGCCGGGGGTGAAGCCGGTCGCCGAGATGTACTCCCAGACAAAGGTTGAGCAGGAGGCATCCCAGGCGATGTCAGGCACGCCGCGCATGGCGCCGATGGGGGTCGACCCGGCCGGCAGGCTGTCCTGGTACGCCGGCTTGGCGAAGATCGAGCTGAAGCCTCCCCCAGAGCCGTTCCAAGCCACGTCGTGCTGGGCCGGCGTCAGGTTGTCACACGGCGAGGTGCCGGTCGTGTTGTCGTCGATGCCGATTCCCGTGGCCGGATTGGTGCAGAGGTTGGTCCCTCCTGCGGCCGTCACCAGCGGGTCCGATGCCGGCCAGTTCACGGTCGGGTAGGGGATCGTGCCTCCGCCCTTCCCCACGGGCGCCTTGGTCGAGTTGGCGGTGCCGGAGTCACCGGCGGCGCCCACGAAGGTGATCCCCTGCTGGGTTCCGCTGATGAAGGCGTGGCGCAGGTTGAGCAGGGACTGCACGCTCGAGAAGGACTCCTCGCTGGCGGCGAAGCTCTGGGTCACCACGTTGGCGAGGTGGTTGTCGACGACGTACTGCTCCGCATTCATCATGTTGGGGAAGCCCTGCACCCCAAGCGTCTCGGCGGTGGGCACAACCACCAGGAGGATGTTGGCCATCGGGGCTATGGCGTGCGCCCACTGGGTGTCGAGGGCGACCTCGCCCACCCAGCCGCTGCTCTGTTCCTGGCTCGGCCCGTAGGGGTTGCTGTTGGAGCTGCTAGTGGGTGCCTTCACCTGGTGGTTTCCGAACATGAGAACCTTGAAGGAAGGCATGCCCGCGGTGCAGGAGACGCCCGGCATCCCGCACATGAGCGGCAGGTTGTAGCCCTCGGAGAAGGTCTCGAGGTCGGCGGCCACCTGCGGGTAGCCGAAGGAGTCGACGATCGCTATCGTCTCGCCCTGACCCTCAAGCCCCTGCTGGTAGAGGGGAGTCAAGTCGTAGGACGCCTCCATGGAGTTGGGGGCGAAGGCCCGGGCCCCGAAGTAAGAGCCCCCAGGCGGACCCTGGGTACCAGCCTCGAAGGCTCCCTGGAACTGGGCCGACAGGGGGGTGGGTGCGGGATACTCCGTCTTGGCCGTCACTGTCCCCGCGAGCGAGCCGATCGCCAGTACCGCCAGGCCAGCGAGGCCTGCCATGGCGACCAGCGGCCGCCAGGTGTGCGGCCGAAGCCGCGCTCGGGTTGTCATTCGATGCTCCTCCCATGAGAGATCTTCCCTGCGCGCTCCCCTTGGCCAAGATCCGCCATCGCCCCGGGTTGCCCACAAGGCCCTACGTCATCCCTAACGCCGGAGCTGCCACCGATACTCAGAGGCCGGCGAGCAGCCGACCTCGGGCGGGAGTTGACGGCCCGAGGCCCGAATCCGCGGCTCCAGCACCGGCCGCGCGCCACCGATGCAAGCGCGGCCGCCCCCGCGACGTGCGGCACGGCGCTCACAGCATGCCTTTCGCACCGGGGACGTTTGGTCCTGGGAGACGTCCTCAGGCGCGCCACCAAGGGTTCGGCGCAGAGCACGCCGCGCCCAGCGCTTCGGGGCCCCTACAGCCCGGGCGCTCAGCGGCTGCGGAAGAGCCCCCGCAGACGCTTCCAAAGGACGCTGAAAAGGATCCCAAGCATCCCCACCGACTCTGGCTGGGCGCTGTTGACAGGCGGTGGGGCGGCTTCGGGCGGGGCCGAGCCTTGGGGGGACGAGGGCGTGGGCGGTTGCGCTTCGGGAGGTGCCGCCAGCGTGCGCTCCATGCACTGGGCGAACTGGGTCAGAAGACGGTCCGCCACGTCCTGCATGAGGCCGCGGCCGAACTGGGCCACCCTCCCGGTGATGGCGACGTCGGACTGGATCGTGCCGATCGAGCCTCCGCTGGGGCCGGGAAGAATGGTCATGGTGATGGTGGCCTTGGCGTTGCCCGCTCCCTGGGGGTCTCTGCCCTCGCCACGCATCACCATCCGGCGCGCTTGGCGGTCCACCTCCAGGATGGTCATGGTGCCCTCGTAGCGGACCGTCACCGGTCCGACCTTCACGGTGACCCTCCCCTTGTAGCTGCTTTCGTCCACCCGCTCTGTGATGCTGGCGCCGGGCAGGCACGGTGCGATCCGCTCTAAGTCCTCCAGGAGTGGCATTAGCTCGTCGGGCGGCATGGCCAGCTCCAGGGAATTTTCCAACAGCATCGGCGAACACCTCCAGCAACCGGGTGGAGCCGCCATGATCGCATTCCTGCCCCGCCGCTCGCCGACGCACCTGGGCCCGGGGTCCGGCGCCAACACCGGCTGGAAACGCGCGCGATCAGAGGCCGAGGCGGTGGCGCTCGAGGTCCTCGATCGTGTCCACATCTGCCGGGTTGCCTGGGCACTCGATCTCCACCACCATCTCCGGATGGGCCCGCATCAACTCTCGGGCTCCGAAGTCTTGGTCTCTCGGGAGGAGGTCCCACACCTGCTCTGAAAGTCTCACAGGGTGGCCGCGCCGCCCCTGATAGGTTGCTGCCACGATGGCGGCGGCCGGTGCGAGCCTCACCGCATCCCAGGCGGACGAGGTGACCAGCGGCTGATCCCCCAGGCCTACCAGCGCCTGAGAATGACCGCGGCTTTTGGCCCAGGCCAATCCCATCTGCAGAGAGCTGGCCTGCCCCCTGGCCCAGTCCTGATTGTGGAGCAGGGTCAGCTCCGGGAGCAGAGCTGGGCTCAGGTCGATCGCTCCATCCACGACCGCGACGTCATCGCATCCGGAGTTGGAAGCGGCCAACATGGCCCACTGCACCAGGGGGCGCCCTCGGAACTCGGCCAGGAGCTTGGATCCAGGAGCGCGAAACCGGCTGGAACGCCCGGCCGCGAGCAGGATCGCACAGCTGGTCATGCTAGCCGCCAGCCGCAGCCTTGCCGCCCATCTGCTGCCAGCCGCCGCGGTGAATGGCGCCCGCGCCATCCCGCAGGAACGGCGCCGGCCTGCCGGTGCGCAGGGCGATTATCTCGGCGCAGATGGAGATCGCCGTCTCCTCCGGGGTGCGCGCTCCGATGTCGATCCCGATCGGCCCCATGATCCGGGTCAGGGCATGCTCGTCGACGCCGGCGTCCACCAGCGCTCGACTGCGTTCCTCGTGGGTTCGGCGGGAACCAAGAGCTCCCAGATATCCAGCCCTGGTGGCGAGGGCGGACCGCAGGGCGGGGATGTCGAACTTGGGGTCATGGGTCAGCACGCAGATGGCGTCGCGTTGTTCCAGCGGAGGATGAAGGGAGTCGAGGTAGGTGTGGGGCCACGAGCAGACGACCTCGTCGGCCATCGGGAATCTGGCCGTCGTGGCGAAGGTGGACCGGGCGTCGCAGACCGTGACCCGGTAGCCCAGAACCTTGGCCACCCGGGCCAGGGAGGCCGTGAAGTCGACCGCCCCAAAGATCACCATGCGGGGCGGGGGCGCGAACGCCTCCACCAGGACGGTCACCGACTCCCGCTGGGCCTCGCCCGCGAGCCCGTAGTGGCGAAAGCCGGACTGCCCGCTGGCCAGGGCCCCCGCGGCATCGCGGGCCACCACCCGGTCCAGGTCCGGGTTGCCCAGAGAACCGCGCACGCCGTTGTCGGGTAGGACCAGGATGGATGCTCCGACGCCGGTGCGCCCTCCCCTGATGGGGATGGAGGCGCCCTCGGCCAGTTCCACACCTTCCCCGCCCTGCTCCAACCTGACCACCGTCGCCAGGGCCACGGGATCTGCGGCAAGCAGGGCGGCCCTCAACTCCTGGTAGGAGGGGGGGATGCGGGGGTCGACCAGGATGTGGATGGTGCCACCACAGGTCAAGCCAACCGTGAACGCCTGAGCGTCCGAGTAGCCGAAGCTGATGACCCGGGGTGCGGCGTCGCGCTGCAGCGCCTCCAGGGCGGCTTCCACGACCGCCCCTTCCACACAGCCACCCGAGACCGACCCGGAAACCTCCCCGTCTTCCGAGACCGCCATCGTCGCGCCGGGGTCCCTCGGCCCGGAGCCCTCCACCCCCACCACTCTGGCCAGAGCGGCTCGGCGCCCGGTGGCGCGCCACCTGTCGATGTCCTCGATTACTTCCCTCACCGGCTGATCCTGCCGCCTCGAGCGCAGGCTCCAGGCGACTCAAGGTTGGACGCGGCGAGTGCCCCGGGGAGGGTGGGGAGGCCGTGGCGGGCGAAGGATCGCACCCCAAAATCCCCGCTTCCCCTGGACTCGTGGCGGAGAGTAGACTCACCCACATTGCTAGTCTAGGCGCTCGACGATAAGGAGGGGATATGCAGACACCCGCTCCGTTTGAGTACAGCCGTGCAAGCAGCGTCGAGTCGGCGCTGGCCCTGCTAGAGCGGTACGGCCCGGACACCCGCCTGATCGCGGGAGGGCACAGCCTTCTTCCGATGATGAAGTTGCGGCTCGCCCGTCCTGAACGGCTGGTGGACATCAATGACATTCCGGACCTGGACCACATCCGGCTGGACGGCGGCGAAATCGCCATCGGGGCGATGGCCCGCCACGCGGACCTTCTGGCCTCCCCGCTTTTGGGAAGGAACCTGCCGATCTTTGCGGATGCGGAACGTGTCATCGCCGACCCCATCGTCCGCAACCGGGGGACCATCGGCGGCTCTCTTTGCCAGGGAGACCCAGCCGAGGACCTCGCCGCGGTCGTCTGCGCCCTGGGCGCCGAGTTGGTCGTTCGCTCCTCTGGGGGCTCGCGACGGGTGCCGGCGCGGGAGTTCTACCAGGGACCTTTCGAGACGGTTTTGGGTCCCAGCGAGATGTTGACCGAGGTCCGCATTCCGCTGCGCCCTGGCCAGGGCAGCGCTTACGAGAAGGTCGAGAGGCGCACCGGCGACTGGGCGGTCGCGGCCGTGGGATGCTGCGTGACCCTAGACGGCGACCGCATCTCCCAGGTGGGGATCGGCCTGGCCGCGGTCAACGCACGTCAATTCGCCGCCCCGGAGGCGGAGGCCCGTCTCATGGGTCGGCCCCCCAGTTCGGACGATCTGGCGACCGCTGCTCAACTGGCGGCGGAGCACAGCCGGCCCCAGACGGACCAAAGGGGCCCGCAGGAGTACAAGCGCTACCTGGTGGCGGAGTTGACCAAGAGATCGCTGGTGCGGGCGGTGGACCGGGCACGAGCGGGAGGGCTGGGGGCATGAAGGTGACCATGACCGTCAATGGAGAGTCCGTTACCGGCGAGGTCGAGCCCCGCCTCCTGCTCGTCCATTTCATTCGCGACAACCTGGGCCTGACGGGCACCCATTGGGGGTGTGATACCTCCAACTGTGGCACCTGCGTGCTCTGGATGGACGGCAAGCCGGTCAAGAGCTGCACCGTTCTGGCGGTGATGGCGGACGGGCGAGAGGTGCGCACCGTGGAGGACCTGGAGGGAGCCGCTGGCCTGGACCCGGTTCAGGAGGGATTCATGCAAGAGCATGGCCTGCAGTGTGGATTTTGCACCCCAGGGATGATGATGACCGCCCGCTGGCTGCTGGACCGCAGCCCCGACCCCACTGAGGCCGAGATTCGGGAGGCCATCTCCGGGCAGATATGCCGCTGCACCGGCTACGAGAACATCGTTCGGGCAGTGAGGTGGGCGGCCACCCACCAACCCCAGGGGGCAGTCCAATGACAAGTGTCGCAGCGGCGCCGACCAGTCCCGCCGGAAACCCGATCGGCTTCGGCAGGATGCTGCGCAAGGAGGATGCTCGGTTCCTGCGCGGCAAGGGGAAGTACCTGGATGACATCCAGCTGCCCGGGATGCTGTACGGGGCGATCCTGCGCAGCCCCCACGCGCACGCGCGCATCGTCTCCATCGACACCTCCTTGGCTGAGGCCCACCCGAAGGTGCGCGCGGTGATCACGGGGAAGATCCTGGAGTCACTCAAGCTCGCCTGGATGCCAACCCTCTCCCACGACGTCCAGGCGGTCTTGGCCACCGACAAGGTGCGCTTCTTCGGCCAGGAGGTCGCCTTCGTGGTGGCGGAGGACAGGTACTCCGCCAGGGACGCCCTGGAGCTGATAGCGGTCGAATACGAGCCTCTGGACGCGGTGGTCGACGCCCGCAGGGCGCTGGACCCAGGCGCTCCCGTGATTCGTGACGACATCGAAGGCAAGCGGGACAACCACATCTTCGATTGGGAGGCGGGCGACCGCCAGGCGACCGACCGGGTCTTTGCCGGAGCCGACGTGGTGGTGGCGCAGGACATGCTCTACCCCAGGGTCCACCCAGCGCCGATGGAGACCTGTGGAAGCATCGCTTGGATGGACAAGGTGAGCGGCCAGTTGACGGCGTGGTCTACCACCCAGGCACCTCACGCTCACCGCACCCTCTACGCCTTGGTGGCGGGGATCCCGGAGCACAAGGTGCGGATCATATCTCCCGACATAGGGGGTGGATTCGGCAACAAGGTGGGCATATACCCCGGCTACGTCCTCGCCGTGGTCGGTTCGATCGTCACCGGGCGTCCCGTCAAGTGGGTTGAGGACCGCTCCGAGAACCTCACCTCCACCTCCTTCGCTCGCGACTACCACATGCATGGGGAGATAGCGGCCACCAAGGAGGGCCGGATTCTGGGGTTGCGGGTCAAGGTGCTGGCCGACCACGGTGCCTTCAACGGCACCGCTCAGCCCACCAAGTTCCCGGCCGGCTTCTTCCACATCTTTCCCGGGAGCTACGACCTGGAGGCGGCCCACTGCGAGGTCACGGGCGTCTACACCAACAAGGCACCGGGGGGCGTGGCCTACGCCTGCTCGTTCCGAATCACCGAAGCCGTCTATCTGGTGGAGCGGATGGTCGAGGTCTTGGCCGATGAGCTGAAGGTGGATCCCGCCGCGCTGCGCCGCCAGAACCTGCTGCGCCCGGAGCAGTTCCCCTACGTGAACAAGACCGGCTGGGAGTACGACTCGGGAGATTACCGGCGGACCCTGGACCTGGCCCTGGAGAAGGCGGATTATGAGGGGTTGCGCAAGCGCCAGGAGGAGGGGCGCCGCCGCTGGCGGGAGGCCGGCGGCTCTCCCGAGCACCCGGAGGCCGGAGGCGAGCACCTGATGGGCATCGGCTTGAGTTTTTTCACGGAAGGTGTCGGGGCCGGCCCCAAGAAGCACATGGACATCCTGGGGCTGGGGATGGCCGATGGCTGCGAGTTGCGGGTCCATCCGACGGGCAAGGGTCAGCTCAGGCTTTCGGTGCAGACCCAGGGGCAGGGTCATGAGACCACGTTCGCCCAGATCGTGTCTCACGAACTCGGCATCCCGCCCGAGGACATCGAGGTGATCCACGGCGACACCGACAACACCCCGTTTGGGCTCGGGACCTACGGCTCCCGCTCCACGCCGGTCTCGGGAGCGGCGGCGGCGGTCGTGGCCAGGAGGGTTCGCGACAAGGCCCGGATCGTGGCCGCCGCAGCCCTGGAGTGCTCGACCGAGGACCTGGAGTGGGAGCTGGGTCGCTGGCAGGTGAAGGGAGATCCCGGCAAGGGAAAGACCATTCAAGAGATAGCGATGCTGGCCCACGGGACCCTGGAACTGCCCGACGGAGTGGAGGGTCACCTGGATGCGTCCGTGGTGTACGACCCGCCGAACCTGACGTATCCCTACGGAGCCTACATCTGCGTGGTGGACCTGGACCCGGGCACCGGCAAGGTCACGGTGGAGCGCTTCATCGCAGTCGATGACTGTGGCCCGCGGGTCAACCCCATGATCGTGGAGGGACAGGTGCACGGCGGCCTCGCGGACGGCGTGGGCATGGCTCTCATGGAGGTCATCGCCTTCGACGAGAGTGGCGTCTGCATGGGCTCGTCCTTCATGGACTACCTGTTGCCCACTTCGATGGAGTGCCCGAGCTGGGAGCTCGGTGAGACCGTCACCCCTTCGCCGCACCACCCGCTCGGGCTCAAGGGAGTGGGGGAGTCCGCGACGGTGGGCTCGCCCCCGGCCGTGGTCAACGCCGTGATCGACGCTCTGGAGCCGTTCGGGGTCAGGCACGCGGACATGCCGTTGACGCCGGCTCAGGTCTGGTTGGCGATGCGAGGGAGGCCGCAACGGACGGATATCGTGGCCTCGTGACCGCAGAGGCCCTGCTGGGCCGAGAAGCCGAGCTCCGCGGGGACAGGATTCCATTCGTTCGCGCCATCGTGGTCGCGGCGGAGCGGCCCACGTCGGCCAAGCCCGGCGACCAAGCGCTCATGCTCGCCGATGGCACGATTGAGGGGTTCGTTGGAGGGAGCTGCGTGGAATCCCATCTGCGCACGCACGGCCTGCTGGCCCTGGAGAGCGCGACCGCGACCCTGCTGCGCGTCAGCCCCGAGCCCGGGGACGACCGCCAGGGACGGGTCAATGTGATCAACTCCTGTTCGTCTGGGGGGACCTTGGAGATTTTTCTAGAGCCTGTCTTGCCGACGCCGATCGTGGCGGTGCACGGGACCAGCCCCATCGCGATGGCCCTGCTGGCGGTCGGCAGGAGCCTCGAATACCAGATGATGGGGGCGGACCCGGCGCGCATCGCCGAAGCCGACGCGTTGGTGGTCGCCAGTCACGGGCAAGGCGAGGAGGAGATTCTGGAGGCCGCGCTTACGCATGGTGTCCCCTACGTGGCGCTGGTGGCCAGCCGCAGACGGGGGCAGGAGGTGGTGGCGTCCCTCAGAGTGTCACCGCAGCTGGCAGCGCAGGTGCACACGCCAGCGGGATTGGACATTCGCGCCCGAGGTCCCCATGAGGTGGCGGTGGCGATCCTGGCGGAGATCATCTCGCTCAGGCCCCGCGGCCAAGGAGAGGCGCAAGTCGTAAGCCCGGCGCTGGCGATCGACCCGATCTGCGGCATGGAGGTGGCCGCCGTCGCCACCTCACTGCAGCTAGACCACCTGGGACACACCTATTACTTCTGCGGGCCGGGGTGCCTCAAGGCTTTTTCGGCGAATCCACCCGCAGCCGATCCTGCGTGACCTGACTTCCTTGGCGAGCACCGTGATCCCGGATGTCGAGACCATGGCCGAGCGCCTTGAGGAGGTCGGCTACCTGGCCGGCCCGGGGCTGGCCACCGCCCTCTTTCTGGCGGTGAGGATGCCGCAGCCCCTGCTCTTGGAGGGGGAGCCTGGAGTGGGCAAGACGGAAGCGGCCAAGGCGCTGGCACAGGTGCTGCAGGCGCCGTTTCTGAGGCTCCAGTGCCACGAGGGGGTGGATGCGGCAGAGGCGCTTTACGAGTGGAACTATCCCCGCCAGCTCCTGGCCATAAGGGTGGCTGAGAGTCAGAGTCGGGATCTGGCGGAGGCGGACCTGTTTCAGCGCCGGTACCTGATCGCTCGACCCCTGCTGGAGGCACTGGAGCACCCCGGCCCGGGGCCGGCCGTCCTCCTGATCGACGAGGTCGACCGTGCCGACGACGAATTCGAAGCCTTCCTGCTGGAGTTGCTCGGTGAGTCCAGCGTTTCGATACCCGAGCTGGGCACCGTGAAAGCCACGGTGGCGCCGGTGGTGATCCTGACATCCAACCGCACCCGTGATCTTCATGACGCTCTCAAGCGCCGGTGCCTCTATCACTGGATCGACTATCCGGGCCAGGCCCGCACCGTGGCCATCATCTTGAAACGGGTGCCGCAGGCAAGCGAGAACCTGGCCCAGCAGGTGGCCGCGGCCGTCGAGCGCCTGCGCTCTCTGCGGGTGCAGAAGCCACCCGGGGTCGCCGAGGCGATCGACTGGCTCGGAGCACTGCAGGTCCTCGGGCTCGAGCGCTTGGACCAGGACGCGGCGGCAAGGACTCTGGGGTCGGTTCTCAAGTATTCGGAGGACCTTGAGTCGGCCTGCGAGCGTGGGCTCAGTTGGGTGGTGGAAGGCTGAGGGGAGACGGCAACCGCCAGGACCTGATCCTGCTCTCCAGGGTGAGCCTGGCGGAGGTCGTGGCCCGTCTGGGCGACGAGTTGCGCCGCGGGGGGCTGCCGGTGACCCCCGAGACGCTGGGGCGCTTTGCGCTGGCGATCTCCCTCGCGCGCCCGCACTCCCTCGACGACCTGACTCTGCTGGGACGAGCGACGTTGGCGTCCGACCCGGCCGAGGTGGTGACCTTCGACGCCCTGCTTCAGCGAATCTTTGGAGGCGTCTGGGATCCCGCCGGGCCTCGCGGGGACCTGACGACGCCACCCCCACCCACACCGGGGCCAGGTTCTGTTGAAGCGGGCCAGCCCGTGCAAGGGTCGGCCGGGTCGTCCCCTCAATCTGAGACAGAACGTTCAGAGCCGGCCGACAGGGAGTTTCCGCTGGGACTGCTGGCGGCCGCCGAGAGGCTGGCGGAAAGGGACTTCGCCGACTGCAGCGAGGATGAGCTCCAGACGGTCCTGGAGTTGGTTCGACGCCTTCCCGTCGACGTTCCCAGGCGGCAGACAAGGCGCTGGCGCAGAACGGCCGGCGGTGGGCGCGTCGACCTGCGGGACACCCTGCGCCATTCCCATCGCACCGGAGGTGACCCCGCTCGACTGCTGGCCCGGCGCCGGTCCCGGCGGCCCCGGCGGCTGGTGATGCTCGCGGACGTCTCGGGATCAATGGAACCGTACACCAGGATCTATTTGACCCTCTTCCACGGTGCCGTCCGGGCCGCCCGGGCCGAGACGTTCGTCTTCGCCACCAGGTTGACCAGGGTCACCGACGCCCTGGCCGCGAGCGATCCCAGCGCCGCCCTGCAACGGGCCGGTGCCGCCGTCCAAGACTGGGCCGGCGGCACGCTGATCGGGTCAGCCGTGGAGTCGTTCAACGACCACTATGGGAGGCGAGGGATGGCCCGGGGAGCGCTGGTGGTCATAGTCTCGGATGGTTGGGAGGGCGCGGACCCCGATCTCCTGGGACGCCAGATGCGCAGACTCTCTCTGCTGGCCAACCGGATTGTTTGGGTGAACCCCCGGTCCGCCAGCCGTGGCTTCCAACCCACCACGGCGGGAATGGCCGCCGCCCTGCCGTTTGTCGACACCCTGGTCAGCGGCCACTCCCTGGCCGCCGTCCAGAGCCTGCTTCAGGCGATCCGCGGGGGAGAGAGCGGGGACCCTCCGGTCCTGAACCAACGCCTGATCGGAGTCTCGGCTGGAGCCACCGGGCCCAGGTGAGAGCAGCCGAAGGGGCGTCATTGGCCCCGCCGTCACGGCGATCTATCAGTGGGCCGAGGTGGGTACACCTCTGGCCCTCTGGCGGGCCCAGTCGCACTGGGGCAGGGTCCCCATCGTCCAGCAGTTTCTGAGGGCAATCACCTTCTTTCCGGGGCGCACCTCCTACGGTTTTCCAGGCATGGGGGGGCCCAGCAGGCCGCCCTTCAACGACCTCGAGATCTTCCTGCAGAGTGTGGAGACCATATTCGCCCTGTTGCTTGTCCTGGCGCTCGTGAATGCCCAGGCCAGAACCACGCCCCGCTACTTCACGGTGTGCGCGCTCCTGATCGTGGCCGCCTACTACTGGTTCAACGCCTCAGTCCAGGGCCCGGTCAACGGGTGGCGACTGCTCTATCTCGCCATTCCCGCCTTCCTCGGGGCGGGCGCGGCTGCCCGGACTCTTCCCCGGGTCATGTCGGCTTTGGTCCTTCTCCTGGCCGCGGTGCTGGCGAGCCAGATCGCCTTCACCACAGCCGGCTACTTCGTAATTTGACCGCCCACCGTCCGCCTGGTGGCTCCCTGCACCTGATCTCCGGCACAGGCCCGGCGGATGGACCGTCTCGCCGCTGGGTGGCATCGCCCAGCGCACTGCCGGGGCCGGATGCCTAAGAGCTCGAAAATCGTCGGGCAGGCCGCGCCCGCCGGAGGGCGACGGCCAAGCCCACGCCGGCCCCTCGCGCTTCACCCCCGGCGCCGCAGTCGGTCACTCGAGGACCACCACCAGCTCACTCATTTTCAGCGTGTGGTAGGCGAACGACCCCGCCCGCAGAAAGCCGAGCCAGCCAGGTGGGACGAGAACTCCCAGATGAGAGAGCTGGAGGCGGGCCGCGGCCCGGGCGACGTCACCGAGGTCGGGATACCCTATCGCCCTGCCGTCGGAGATCACGGCGCACTGTGAGCCAAGCTCGCTCGCCAGAGCGTCCACCAGGTCCCACAGCTCCTCCTCGGCAAGGAGTTCCGCCATGTCCACCCAGGGGGGCAGCCTGAAGGTCACCTCGCCTGTTGCCTGCCCCCTGGCCTGGCAGGCCTCCATCACGACGGGCATCCCATGCCAGCGCAAGGGCTCTCCCAGGATCAGGGGGGCGCCCTTCTTGGTGCCGGTCACGTACCGCTGACCGCCCGGATCCGGTTCGACTCCTCCCTGGTGCCTCAGGACATCGAGCGCCCTGCCCACCAACCAGGGGCCATCGTCGAGAGGACAGCAGAAGGAGATGGTCGTCTCATCGGCGGTCGGCCAGCAGGTGCGCCAGTAGGGCTTTCGTGCCGAATTTGCCCGCTGCGCCGCTGCCCGCTCCACAACCTATAGATTAGAGCCGCCACCCCGGGCTGCCGGCGGGCGACTCAGCTCTGGCCCATCCACCTCCCGGGGACCAACGGCGCCCGGATCGGGAAGTGCCCGGGAGGGGTCGAGCGTCCGTCGATCACTGGCCGCGCCGACCGACCTCGCCAGCGCGGCGCCTCGGCCGACGGCCGGTGTCCCCAGCATCCCATCCCAGGCAGCGGAGCCAGCTCACACGAGTCGGCCCGGCGCGTTAACCTAGCCTGGTGAGGCACTTGCCTTCCGCTCGGTCACCGGGCGCGGGTTGCGAAAGTTGAGGCGCTGATGTGAAAGCAGACATTGAGGCGATCCCTCAGGCTCCTGAGTATCGCGAAACCCTTCTTGACGGGGTCGATCACATCGAATTCTATGTCGGCAACGCACGTCAGGCTGCCCATTTCTACCGGTCGGCCTTCGGGTTCGACGTGGTCGCCTACTCGGGGCCGGAGACAGGGGTCAGAGATCGGGCGTCATACGTTCTGCGCCAGGGGGATGTCCACCTGGTCATGACCGCCCCGCTTGGCCCCGAGGGCGAGATAGCGGATCACGTAAGACTCCACGGAGATGGCGTCAGGGCTCTTGCGTTTCAGGTGGAAGACGCCACCTCGGCCTATCAGGACGCGGTCCATAGGGGAGCCCGCTCGGTGGCTGAGCCCCATGTGGTGGAGGACGGCAGCGGCGCCGTGCGGCTGGCGACGGTCAAGACCTTCGGCGACACGGTGCACACCTTCGTGGAGCGCGCCGAATATCAGGGGGCGTTCCTGCCCGGGTATCGCGCCGAGTTCAAAGGAGGGTCCGGGGCTGGGCTTGAGGTGGTGGATCACTGCGTCTGCAACGTCGAGCTCCATCGCATGGACGAGTGGGTCGACTGGTACAACCGAATCTTCGGTTTCGACGTGTTCCAGGAGTTCGATGAGAGTGACATCGCAACCCAGTACTCGGCCCTGCGGAGCAAGGTCGTCAGGGGGGGCCGGGGTGGCAGCATCACCTTTCCAATCAACGAGCCCGCCAAGGGGCTGAAGCGGTCCCAGATAGACGAATACCTGGACTATTACCACGGCCCCGGGGTGCAGCACATAGCCCTTCACACCACGGACATCGTGGAGACGGTAGGCTGGCTGCGGCAGCAGGGGGCCGAGTTCCTGGCCGCCCCCAAGGCCTACTACGACAGCTTGGGCGACAGGGTGGGGGACATCGATGAGGACCTTGAGCGGCTGCGCCAGCTGAACATTCTGGTCGACAGGGATGAGCACGGTTACCTGTTGCAGATCTTCACCAGGCCCGTCGAGGACAGGCCGACCTTGTTCTTCGAGGTGATCCAGCGGAAGGGCTGCCGTGGCTTTGGTAAGGGCAACTTCCAAGCCCTGTTCCAGGCGATCGAGCAGGAGCAGGACGCCAGGGGCAACCTCTGAGCCGGCGGCTCAGCCAGCCGGTCAGGGAGAAGGGATGACGGCTTCGGCCGACCAGCAGGCGGTCGTGCGCGGACCGCTCTCCGTCGCCACCGCCCGGCGGGAGATGCTAGAGGCGGTGCCCCGCCTTCCCGCAGAGCAGGTACCGATTGACGGCCGGGCTTCGGGAAGGGTGCTCGCGACCGCGGTCGTGGCCCGGGTGCTCCTGCCGCCATTCCCCAACAGCGCGATGGACGGCTACGCGGTGCGGGCCGCGGATGTGCCTCAAGTTCCCTGCCGCCTGCCCGTCCAGGGCGAGATGAGGGCCGGGATGGCCCCGGGAGCGGTGCGCATAAGCCCTGGCACCTGTGCCAAGGTGATGACGGGAGCCCCCCTGCCGGAGGGTGCCGACTCGGTGGTTCCCTACGAGTGGACCGATCGGGGTACCGTGGAGGTCCTGATCCACGAGCGGCCGCGCCGAGGCAACGCGGTGCGCCGGGCCGGCGAGGACCTGTCCCCGGGGCAGGCGGTGCTGCCGGCGGGGCACAGGGTCCGGCCCACGGACCTGGCGCCCCTGGCGGCTTCGGGCGCACCATTTCTGGTGGTCGGGACGAGACCCCGGGTGGCTCTTATCACGACGGGAGACGAGATCCGCCCGCCGGGCAGCGAGCTCGGCCCGGGGGAGATCTACGACACCGCGGGCCCGGCGTTGGAGGGCCTGATAGCCGCCGCCGGGGGGGAATTGGTCTCCCGGCGCACGGCGACGGACGACCCTGGGCAGGTCACAGACACCCTGCTCAGCGCAGCCGCGGAGGCCGATGTCCTGGTCGGGGTGGGGGGGATGAGCGTGGGAGACCACGACCACGTTCGCGCCACCGTGGAGCAGCTCGGGAGCCTGCAGTTCTGGAGGGTGGCGATGCGGCCGGGCCGCCCGATAGCGTTCGGCACCCTGGCCGACAAGGTCTTCGTGGGGCTGCCGGGCAATCCCGTGTCGGCCTGTGTCACCTTCACCCTCTTCGGGGTTCCAGCCCTGCTGGCGATGCAGGGATCAGCCCATCCGGAACCGCCCACCCACCCGGCCGAGTTGCTGGAGGAGGTGGAAAAGCCGGAGGGGCTGGAGACGTTCCACCGGGGCACGCTGAAAGCTCGGCCCGGAAAGATCCCCGGGGTCAGGGTCGCCGGCAATCAGAGCAGTGGGGCCACCATCTCCTTGGCCCACGCCGATTGCCTGCTCGTCTTGCCCGCCAAGGGCGTGAGTATGCCTCGGGGCGCCGTGGTCGAGGTGATCCCGCTCGGGCGCTAATCCAGCTCCAGGTCCTCTCCCGCCGATCCCGCGCTGACCACCGCTGAGCGCGCCTCCCGGAGCACCTTCAGGCGCCCCTCGCGGGCCAACCCGGCAGCCGCTCTGCCCGCCAGGTAGGCCGCGAGCGGTGCGAACTGGCGAGCGCCGGACGTGTGGGCGACGTCGCCGGCGAGGTCCAGCACCAGCTTTGCCTCCTCCGGCCGCAGCACTGTGTCACCGGCGCCGAGGGCCTTCAGGTAGCGATCGAACCAGGCGTTCAAGGGATTCCTCCTGATGTTTGTTCCCCAGCTGCCCGGGCGGCTGCCTGGGTTAGCTCCTCTGGGGTGTTGCAGCTCTGGAATGATGACGCTTCGGGGTCGAAAAGGCGCCATCTGCCCTCTGCCACTGTCAGCGGTTCCAGGTTGGCGAGGGCAGAGCGGAGCGCCGGGCCGCGATGGGGGTTGGTCTGCTCGGCGGCCTTCCGAAGCCCGGCGGCAGCACTCCTGCGGTATACGGCGAAGAGGGGCTCCAGCCACCCGTCCCGCAGGCACGCGACCGCTGGGGCACCTTCTCTGGCTCGGGCCAGACGGATCAGTTCCTCGGCCAGTCGCGACACGGGGAAGGGCGTGTCCGCGGCGCAGGCCAGGACCAGTTCCGCCGGGGAAGCTTCAAGCCCCGCGATCAGGCCGCCCAGAGGACCAGGGATGTCGGGGCAGTCGGCGACCACCCGGCACCCCAGGCCGAAGGACGATGGCCCGGCGATGAGGCAGGGACCGGTGATCGGGCAGAGGATGGAGTGCACTCGAGCGATCAGCGGAGGGTCGGTGGGGGCGGGAAAGGGGATCGACGGTTTGTCCTGGCCCATCCGACGGCTCCGGCCACCCGCCAGCAGGAGCAGGGCACAGGGGTTGTCCCGGCTCAGAGGGAAGCCCCGTCTGCGCCGGGTCCGCCGGGTTCGTCCACCCCCGAGATCCGCTCCGGGTGGGTGTAGATGTTGAACGACTGTCCTCGCAGGAAGCCGATCAGAGTGACGCCCAGGGCGTCCGCGGTTTGGACCGCCATCGAGGACGGGGCCGAGACCGAGGCGACCACGGCGACCTGGGCGGCCGCCGCCTTCTGTACGATCTCGAAGCCGGCCCGGCCGCTGACCACCAGGCAGGAGTCGGTCAGAGGCAGCCGATCTTCGAGCAGCGCCTGCCCTACGAGCTTGTCGACGGCGTTGTGCCGGCCCACGTCCTCGGCCACCGCCATGTCCTCCTTCCCGAACGGCAGCAGCCCCGCCGCGTGCAGCCCCCCGGTTCTGCTGAACACCGCCTGGGACGAGCGGAGGATCTCGGGCAGCCCGACTATGCGGCCGCGGGTCCAGTGGCGGTCACCCACCACCGGAGGCTGGAAGCGCAGCACGGCATCCAGGGTGGCCGCGCCGCAGATGCCGCAGGCGCTGCTCGAGGGGAGGTTGCGCTGCCAACCCAGTGCCAGTGGGGAGAGCGGCTGCTGCAGGTGCACATCCACCAGGTTCTCCAGCTTGGGGTCGGGCCGTAGCTCGAGCCTCGCGGAGGGCCATTTCTCCTGGCCGCTCGGGGCGAACGTCACAAACGTCACGTCGGCGAGTGACCGCAGCACCCCCTCCGCGTGCAGCAGCCCGAGGGCGAGGTCGATGTCAGCGCCCGGGGTGCGCATGACAATGCCCAGGGGAGTGCCGTCGACCATTAGCTGGAGCGCCTCCTCCCGGGCCACGGAATCAGCAGCTCGCCAACTGCGCCGGACGTCGACCTTGGTGAGGATCAGGCTGTGTTGCGCTCGGCCCATTTGGGGCCCCGCAGTAGTCACCCCGGAAATGGTAGCCCCGGGCGACCGATCACTCGTCGTGAGGGCAGGTTCCCACGGGCTCGCCGTGATGGCAGCCGCAGCGGTCCACGGTCTCCTCCAGGAGCAGGTCCCCGTCTTGGAATTGCAATCTTGGCCCCAGGCTGGGATCGTCCCTCGCGATTGGGCGCGCGCGCAGGACGTAGCAGAGGCGACCGCCGCAGAGGGTCGCCGCCAGCATGTTGGGATTACCGGCCCGCACCAGCCGGTCGGCCATCTCCACCGAGCCCACCCGATCGATGCGCCGGTGTCCAACGGAGGTGTAGTAGGACCCCTGGGCGAGATCCATCGGTTGGCCGGGCACACCCTCCAGAGCGTCGCGGATCACCTGGGCCACCAGAAGGGCCCCAGCCTCGGTCGCCCGCCGGGTCAGTGAGCCGGCGGTGTCCCTCGGGTGGACGGCGACTCTCTCCTGGGCCAGCAGCGGACCGGCGTCGATCTTCTCGGCCACCCGCTGAAAGCTGATTCCAGCCTCCGACTCCCCGTTCACTATGGCCCAGTAGATCGGCTCCGGTCCGCGGTAGTTCGGCAACAGGGAGGGATGGGCGTTGATCCAACCCCGGGCCGGAATCTGAAGTGCCTGGCGCTTCAGGATCTGGTCGAAGCTCGCGACCATGAAGAGATCGGCCCCAAGGCGCTCCAAGGCGACCAGGGAGTCATAGTCGTTGACCCTCGCCAACCGGAGCAGGGGGATGCCCACGTGCTCCGCCACCTGCCCCAGGGCGTTCTCGCCGGAGATCGCCGGATTGGCGCCAAGGCTGGTGGCGAGCCCCACCACTCGCACGGGGCAGCTCAGGAGGGCCAGCAGGAGGGCCAGGCTGTAATCGGACGGGAACCCGGCGAAGGCCACTCGGGGCAGGTCGCCCGCTGCCATCTCTGCCTGCCCGTCCACGGAGAAGGGGATGCGCAGGTCTGGGACCATGCGAAACTCCCGCTTGGCCCACAGCCACTCCTGCACTCTGGCCAGCCAAGGCGTGGGAGGCGTGAGTTGCGTCGGCGCTGATGGCTGGGGCACAGGCCCATGGTATCGGGGCCGCCCCAACTCACCTTCCACACCGTCACCAATTCGTTGACTCCTCGCAACCAGGACGCGTACTGCGGCTGTCACACTTCCCAGCAAATGTCAGTCGACAGCAGGGCCACGGGGATCAGCAGCTCAGTGGCCCAGGGGATCGCCGACATGGCCCAGTCGTGGGCTCACCTGGCGCGCGACATCGCGCCCCAGGTCCCAGAACTCCCCGCGGTCATCCAGCAGGAGGTTGCCTCTCTGCGGGGGATCCCGATCACTGAGGACAGTGTCAACCAGGTGGCTCGCCTGATCACTCGCCGTGTGGAGGAGGCTGGCCATCCGGATCTGGCCGCAGCCCTGCTGCGCCGGATGGGCCGGGCGATGTATGAACTGCTCCTGCTGTTGGCGACGGAGGAGGAGCTGCGAGCGATGGGGATGCTGATGCAGGCCACCAAGGCTCCCGGCCCCCCGGCGTCCAACGCCGTCCCCGCCCCGGGTGTGGGGGCAACCCCATCTGCGGCGCCCGCGCCCAACCGGCCGTCTCCTGCCACACCAAGTCCGGTGGCGTCACTCCCGTCCGCTCGTGGCCCTGAGCCGGCTGCCCGGCGGACCCCGGCCACCACAGTGGCCGCCGCCGGTCCTCAACTCTCCACCACCGGTCGGCCCGCACCGCCAGGAGCCGGCAGCCGCGCCCAGCCTCCCGGGGTCGGCAGCCTGCCGCCGGTCTCCCCCGGGCCGGGCCGGTCGTCCAACCCGGCAGCAGTGGTCAAGAGCTCCCCGGCCCTACCAGATCTAGGATCGAGGGATCCAGCTGGGGCCCTGCCAACGCCCCGTTCCGCATCTCACCCGGCTACACTCCCGCCACCTCCCGGCACTCGTGTCTCCCCTGTGGGAGGGCCCGTCTCTCCAGTCGCGGGCCCGCCGTCGGCGCCTCCGCGAGCCGACGGCCAGAGGCCCTTGCCGGTGGTCAACACGGTGCCTCCAGCGCCCCCTGTTTCGATGGTGAACCAGCCCGCGGTGCCGCCCCCCGGTGAACCGTCGGAGGGGGCCGTGCTCTGGGGGTTCGACCCTGCTGCGCGCGAGACCGACAAGGCAGGGGTTACGCCGAGTCCGGAGGCGGCCCCGCCGACCGCCGCAGCGTCGGAACCCGCTCTGGCGGTGGAGGCCAAGGTAGCGGAGCAGCCGAGGACGCCAGTGATGGCGGCTCCCGTCGGGGCCGAGCCGATCGGGTCCGGAGCCAGGCGCTGGTCGGTGCGCCTGTCACCAAAGGCCCAGGCCGAGCGGGACAGCCGGCTTGAGAAGCGCCTTGGCGAACTTCCGCCGCTGCTGGAGGAGATCGCGGCCCAGGTCCACGAGCAGCGCCGGGCGGTGGCCGAGAAGGGGCAGGCGCGAGCCGCGGTGCGCTCCTCGTCCGAGCAGTCCGCCCCTGCCGACCTTCCGACCGCCAGCAATCTCATGACGGACCTGCTGGGAGCCGGGCGTCTGGTGGATGCCGCCGCCCTCGCCATGCGCGCCGCGGAAGCCTTCCCCGGGCAGGTGGCGGCGGAGCTCGCCTGCAGGGCTGGCGAGGCATGTCGTGAGTCCAAGGACGAGGACCTGGCCGTCCTCTGCTTCACCACCGCCGTGCTCACCGCGCCACCCTGCGAGGCAGCCTGCTGGCAGCTGGCCGGGATGGCCCTGGAACAGCGGGAGCCACGTTTGGCACCCATCTGGATCGAGTTTTTGGCGCGGCTGCTTCGGGTCCGTGGGGCCGATGAGGACGCCGTCGTGATCTACCGTCAGCTGCTCAACCTGACCCCGAGGCGCCAGGACGTCAGGGACATTCTGCGGGTGGCATCTCTCACCGGCACCCTGCCGGACTGATGGGGCTCAGCGCTTTTCCAGCAGGCGGACTCTGCGCCGCGGCCTGACCCGGCCCGCGCTCTGCCGCGGCACCACGCTGATCGAGCCGTCACTCTCCATCTCCACCAGTTCGCAGTCACCGACGCCGGCCACCCCGTGCTCGCGCAGCGCCATCTCCGCCTCGGCCGGGTCGACCCCCTCCTTTGCCAGGGCGCCCGGTATCCAGGCCCCGCCCGAAGCCAGGGCCCTGGGGGGAGACTCGAGAAGCCTCCCAAATCGTGGACTTCGCACCTGCGCAAAACTCACGATCCGGTTCAGCACGAAGAGCGTCACGATGATGAGGAAGCCACCGAGCAGCGAGCTGTCAGGTCCGGTCATGGCGGGTTGAACGGCGTTGGCCACCAGCAGCACCAGGACCAGGTCGAAGATTGTCATCTGGCCCAGTTCTCGCTTTCCAAACACCCTGAGGGCGATCATCAGGGCGGCGTAGATGGCGACTGATCGCAACACCAGATCCCAAGGTGGTATGGCAAGATGGATGAGATCCATGGCTTGGCTCCTTATTTGTGCCGCTGCTTTGCCGGTCCGGCGCCCCGGCCCGGGTTGAGGCCATCCTGAGGCCCAGGCGGCTGCCGTGTCCAAGTTGACGGCCGGGAGCGGCCGCCCCCTGGTCATAGCCCACAGGGGTGGCTTCGGCCCCGATCCTGAGAATTCCATAGCGGCGTTTGAGAACGCATTGGCTCTGGGCGCCGACATGATCGAATTGGACGTGCGCCCGACCAGGGACGGCCGCCCGGTCGTGGCGCACGACCCAGAGTTGCGAGGACGTCCGATCTCGAGCCTCACTGCCGAGGAGATCACCGCAACTGCACATTGTGCTCCGCCGTTCCTGGCCGAGGTCGTGGCCCGGCTGGGGGGCCGCATCGCTCTTGACGTTGAGATAAAGGAGAGCGGGTGTGAGCGGGAGGTGATCGCCGCGGTCGGTGCTCTCTCGCCGGACCTCTTGGTGCTCAGCTCGTTTCGAGCGGAGGTCGTGAGGCGGGCCCGCCAACTGGCACAGCACCTACCGGCGGGACTCATCTGCTCACCTCGCACGGCGGGGGCCACCTCGATCAGGATGGCGGTCGAGGCCGGCGCGACACACCTTGTCCTGCACCGCCGGCGCGCAGGGCCGAGGGCTCTCGCGAAGGCGCGCAAATCGGGCTTGGCGGTCTTTGTGTGGACCGTCAACGACTCCCAGGACCTGGCCCGGTTCTTCAGTGACCCCGCAATCTCGGGGGTGGTCACAGACCGGGTGGCGGAGGCTCTGGACGCTCGCGGCAAAGGAGTGGCGCCGTCCCGATAGCCGTACTGTCGGGCGGCCAGGTCATGGCCTCTGGCCCAGTCGCGAGCGAGTTCACGAGGCGAAAGTTGCCGTTTGATAAGCAATAATCAGGCGATGAGCGACCAGCCGCGGTCTTTGCCGAGCAACGTGGGCCCAAGCGAGAGGGGCGAGGAGTTGGCCGAGGCATCCCGACTGCGGGCCGCTCTGCTCAGGCTCGGCCGCCGGCTGCGGGCGGTCGAGATAGGAGCCGACCTGACGCCAGCGGAGTTTTCAGCCCTGGCCACGGTGATCCACCTCGGCCCGATCCGGCCCACCGAACTGGCCCGGGTGGAGATGGTCAATCCCACCATGCTCTCGAGAATGGTCGCCCGAATGTGCCACGCCGGGGTGCTCCAACGTCACTCCCAGACGGGAGACAAAAGAACCGCCGTTCTGGAAGCGACTGAGGTCGGCAGGGAGTTGCACCGGCGCCTCCGATCGGAGCGGGCGCTCCGGCTCGCGTCGGCCCTAGCGGATCTTCCAGCCCATGAGCGCGCCGCCATCGTGGACTCCCTGCCGGCGCTGGAGGAGCTGGCTCAGTTGTTGGTCTCGGCGCCCCAGTGATCGAGGCCGGGGGCGCCATCCCAGCGGCCGGATCACCAAGGCCGGATCGTGCCTGAGCGGGTCTACCAGCGCGTCGAGGGCTGGATGCGGTGGCTCTGGCCGAAGTGGATCGACTCCAACCTCAGGATCGTGCTGGGAGCACGGCTGGCGATGAGCGCCGCCCGCGGGATCGCCGGCGTGGTCACGGCCCTCTACCTTGCAGCCGAGGGGTTCTCGGCCATCGAGCTGGGGGCCTTATTCCTCTGTGTGACAGCGACCTCAGCGATCATGGCGTCCGTGATCGGAGTCTTCTCAGATCGCTTCGGCCGCAAGCCGTTTCTGATCGCGATTCCTCTGCTGGCAGCGGGCGCGGCGGCCGTCTACTCGCTATCCAGCGCTCCGGCGATTCTGTTCATATTCGCGGCGCTCGGCACCTTCGGCCGTGGAGCGGGGGCCGGAGGCGGGAGTGTCGGCCCGTATCAGCCCGCCGAGTCGGCCCTGGTCGCCGAGAGCGCGCCCGCGCAGGCGCGGGCGGCGGCATTCGGCAGAGTCGCGTTCGTCTCCGCGCTGGGGGCGCTGCTCGGCGGGTTGCTGGCCGCCCTGGCCCGTACCCATCCTCACCTGACCGCCTCAGCCGCGACCGCAGCCTATCGCCCTGCGTTTCTGGCGGCGGCCATTCTGGCAGCCGTGGCCGGTCTCATGGCCTTGGGCATCAAGGAGCGGCGGCAGCCTCCGGCAGGAGGCCAGGCCAGGCGCCACGTGCGCTGGCCGCGGCGATCGTGGCCGATGCTGTGGCGCTTCTGGGTCACCAACGGGGTCAACGGGTTCGCCATCGGTATGTTCGGGCCCTTCGTGAGCTACTGGCTCTACCTGAGATACGGTGCCAGCCCGGGCGAGATTGGGCTGCTCTTTGCGCTCGTCAACCTCGGCTCCCTGGTCTCCACCCTGACCGCCGCCACGATCGGGAGAAAGCTTGGAACCGTGACCGCCATCGTTGCGGTTCGGGCGATCACCGGGGTCCTGCTCGTCCCCATGGTGTTGGCACCGACCTTCTGGTTGGCCGGTGGCATCTACTTCGTGCGCATGCTGGCCCAGAGGGTCGGGCTGCCTCTGCGACAGTCGTTCACCCAGGATGTCGCGGATCCCGAGGAGCGCGCCAGCCTGGCCGCCCTGTCCAACCTCCCCGCTCAGGGAACGATGGCTGGAAGTCAAGTTCTCGCCGGGTACCTGTTTGAAGAGGTGAGCCTAGCGGCGCCGTTCGAGCTCGCCGCGGTATTTCAATGCGCCAACGCCATCCTCTATGGTCTCCTCTTCGGTCCCTGGAAGCCGGGCCGGGCCCCGGCCAGATCCCAGCAGGATGAGATCGCGTAGCGGACGGGAGATCCAATCTCACCGGGGCTGCTCACTGTTCGGAGGCTCCTTTCGGGCCGGGGAGGGCGACGACGGCGGAGGCCGAGCCGGCTGGACCCCCGACACCAGCTCTGGTTGCTGAGCCAACACCTGGCCAAGAGGTTCACGTGAGGAGGTGCGGTCACCTCTGGACCAGTCGCGGCCGTTGCCAACAGAGCACCGGGGCGTGATTGCATGGGGAACAGAAGTTTGGTACATTTGTTCTGGGATGGAGCGTCGAACCTTCGAACGGGACAGGATGCCTCAGAGTTGGGAAGAGGTCGTCGAGCGCCCCGGTGTTCAGGAGCTGGTGGTCCTGGATCGAGAGCTTCCGGCCCGTAGAGCCCAATACGGGGCCTATCCCACGGCGCTGCATGAGCAGTTGCAGCGGGGCCTGGCCAACCGCGGCATGAAGGGCCTGTTCACCCACCAAGTGGAGGCCGTGGATGCCGCTCTCAAGGGCGAGCATGTGGCGGTCGTCACCCCCACGGCATCCGGTAAGTCTCTGTGCTACCTGCTGCCCATCCTTGACTCGGTGCTGCGCGATCCCGACGCCACCGCCCTGATGCTCTTCCCCACCAAGGCACTGGCCCAAGACCAACTTCATGAGTTGCGCCAGCTGAGCGACGCGGTGGATGTCGACCTCAAGACCTTCACCTATGACGGGGATACGCCGCCGGGTGCTCGGACCGCGTTGAGACAGAGCGGCCAGGTGGTGCTTACAAACCCGGACATGCTGCATACCGGAATCCTGCCCCACCACACATCTTGGGTTCGCCTCTTCTCAGGGCTTCGCTTCGTCGTCCTTGACGAGCTGCACACCTATCGGGGCGTCTTCGGCAGCCACGTGGCCAATGTGGTGCGCCGATTGGACCGGATCTGCGCTTTCTACGGCAGCAACCCAACCTACATCTGTTCCTCAGCGACGATCGCGAATCCTGGGCAATTGGCGGAGCGGCTTCTGGGCCGGCCGGTCAGAGTTGTCGATCGCAACGGCGCCCCGTCTCCGACTCGAAGATTCCTGGTCCTCAACCCGCCGGTGGTCGAGCCCAGGCTCGGCATCCGCCGCAGCGCCAACCTGGAGGCGCGTCGCATCGTGCCCGACCTTGTGAGAGCCGGCGCTCAGACGATTGCCTTCGGCCAGACTCGGCTCCAGGTGGAACTGCTGCTCAACTATCTGGAGCACGAGTTGGAGCGTGATGGCCGGGGAACTGGGGGGCAAAGGGGCGCGGCGGTCCGTGCCTACCGGGGCGGGTACCTGCCCCTTGAGCGGCGCGCCATCGAGTCGGGCCTGCGCTCCGGAGCGGTGCGCTGCGTCGTCTCCACCAGCGCCTTGGAACTTGGCATTGACATCGGCAGGCTGGATGCCGCGGTCCTGGTCGGATATCCAGGCACCATTGCCAGCCTCTGGCAGAGGATGGGCCGGGCCGGTAGGCGCGGAGGCTCGGCGCTGCAGCTGTTGATCACCGGCGGTGGCCCTCTTGACCAATTCCTAGCCCGGCACCCCGAGTATCTCCTGGACCGCTCGCCGGAGCGTGCCTTCGTCGACCCCGACAACCTCCTCATCCTGGCGGGGCACCTTCAGGCGGCCATCTTCGAACTCCCTCTTCATGATGGTGAGGCCTTCGGGCCGACCGACCTGGGGGGACTTCTGGAGGTGTTGGAGGAAGATGGACTGATCCACCATGCCCATGGAAGCTGGCACTGGGCGGCGGACGCGTTCCCTGCCGATGCCATCAGCCTGCGCACGGCGGCGGCCAGCAACGTTGTGATCATGGACACCTCGACGCAGAGCGGGTCGCCATCCCAAGGTCCCCAGGGTCCGTCGTCGGGAAGTGGCGGCGGGCGAGCCGGCGGTGCGGCCAGGGTGGTCGGGGAATTGGACGAGTGGTCGGCACCGCTGCTGGTCCATGACGATGCCATCTACATGCATCAGGGGCGCCAGTACCACGTGGAGCGACTGGACTGGGAGGAGCACAAGGCCTACGTGCATCCGGTGTCCGTCGACTACTACACCGACGCGGATCTTCGGGTCGGGCTGCAGGTTCTGGAGCGGTTCGCCGGCCCGCTCCTGGAGCCCAATTCGGTGGCGGCTCGATCTCACGGCGAGGTCCGAGTCAGCGTCCTCGCGGCGATGTACCGGAAGATCCGGCTCCTCACCCATGAGACCGTCGGAGCTGGCCCCATCAGGGTTCCGGAGCGCGACCTCCAGACCACCGCCTACTGGTGCTCCTTCCCTTCCAACGCTCGGGGCTCGGCGCCAGGGATGGAGGCGGGTCTTGAGGGTGTGGGGCATGCCATGGGCCAGATAGCCTGTCTGGTCTCCATGTGCGACAGACGGGATCTGGGTGTCGTGACCCAGGTGCGGTCGCCCCTGGCCGCCTTGCCTCCTGTGCGGCTCGGCGCGCCTCAGCAGGACGAGTTCGCTCCGGGAGAGCGGCCGCCGCTCGGCACCCCTGGCGGCAGGGATGGTGGGGCGGATTCGCCCTGCGTCTTCATCTATGACGTGCACCCCGGCGGGGTGGGCCTCAGCGCCCGCCTCTTCGACCTCCATGCGAGCCTGCTTGAGGGAGCTGAAGCCCTGCTGCGCGAGTGTGATTGCGAGTGGGGATGCCCGGCGTGCGTGGGCCCGGTGGCGGGTCTGGAGGATGGCGCCAAGTCGGCGGCTCTGCGTCTTCTGGAGCAGGGCTGCTGATGAGCGCGGATTTGCGGCTCAGGCTCTCAGCGCTGCAGGGGGACCCCGGGTTCAGGCTGGGTCCGCGGCGCAAGGCAGCGGCGGTGCCGCAGCCGGGACCCAGCTCTCCCTCAGGGTTGCTCGGAGGTCTGGCGGACCTCGGGTTTGGTTGGGATGAGGAGCGTGGGATTCTCCTGAGAAGGGTGAGGATACCGCTGGCCGTGATCGGCCTATCACCAGAGCGGCTCCGGTGGCGGGCACTTTCGCCGATTGCAGCATCCGTGCCGCGCACGGGACCTCTGTCGCTGCTGTGCTTTGACCTTGAGACCACCGGTTTGCAGCGGGGCGCAGGGACCGTGCCCTTCCTCTATGGCTGGGCCTCCTACCACGAAGGGGCGAGCGAGGTGCTGGTGGAGCAGTGGCTCCTGCCGGAGCTGGGTGAGGAGGCGCCTCTGGTGCTGGCTGCCCTCAAGGAACTGGGGGCAGCGTCGCTGCTCGTCACCTACAACGGTTCCAGTTACGACCTGCCGCTCCTGCGCACCAGGATGGTCATGGCGGGCGTCGACCGGGCATGGCCCGCGGTCCCCCACCTGGACCTGCTTCCGGTCGTGAGAAGGCTCTTCCGCCATCGCCTGGAGCGGTGCACCCTGCGAGCGGTGGAGGAGGAGCTCCTTGACGAGCACAGAGCTCATGACCTTCCCGGCCGGGAGGCTCCGGAGCGGTACTGGCATTTCTTGGAGACCCGAGACTGCGGCCCCCTCCTGGAGGTAGTCCGGCACAACCAGCAGGATGTGGTCTCCTTACTGGCGGTCTTGCAGAGGCTCGGCCGGCACCTCGAGTGTGAGGGGCTGGCCCCGTCCGACTGGCTCAGCCTGGGCCGCTTCGTCGAGTCCCGGGGTGACCTGGCGGCCGCGCGCTCGGCGTACGAGCGAGCCGAGACTCTGGCACCGCCTCCCCAGGATCGCGCGGCCGTCCTGCGCCGGGCCAGGATGTTGAAGCGCGAGGGCAGAATCGATGAGGCCATCACGGCCTGGCGGTCAGCGTGGGAACGCTGGCGTGATCCCGAGGCGGCAGAGGCTCTGTGCATCGATCTGGAGCACCGCCTCCAAGACCAATCCGGGGCGCTGAAGCTCGCTAGGGAGGCTCTGCAACAGGCCTCCACGGGCTGGGACCAGCGCTTCGCCCGCCGCATTTGGCGGCTTTCGAGCAGGCTCGGAGAGAGTGCCGGTCCGGAGAGCAAAGAGCGGGCACTGAGGACCCTGATTGAGCCGGATCGGCCCTGGGCAACCTGGCTCCCCGGGGGAGAGTCGTACGAGGCGTGGCTAGCGCTGCACCGGGGGAGGGTGGATCGCCGCGCGGGGGCGACTCCCAGGGAGAAGGGGGTCAGCAGGGCCAGCTGAGGGTGGTCTGGGACCCCTGGGCCCGGGCACCAGCTCGTCTAGGAGGGGGTGGAAAGCCTCTTCTGCGGCCTGGCGTTGAAACAGGAGCTTTAGGCGGGTCAGTGGATCCGCCATGGCCGCTGCGACCTCCTTCTCAGCCACGACTCTGATCAAGCGCAGGTCCGAGATGGATGTGTCCGAGGCCGCCAGCAGCTCTCTAACCAGCGACATGGCCAGGAGGTCATGGCGGTTGAAATGGCGGGTCCCTCCCGGGCCCCTGGAGGGACGGACCACGCCGAGTTGTTCCCAGTAACGGAGCACCCTGGGGCTCACCCCGACCTGCTCGCTAGCCTCCGCGATTCTCCGATCACTCAGGTCGGGCTCGGTGCCTTCGGCCTTGGCTTTACTCTTGTGTGGCATGTATTAACTCCTATAGGACTACGACAATGAACTAGACTTAACATAAACATGATAAGTACAGCCGTCCTGTTGCTGCTCTTCGCCGTCACCTGCTGGGCGATTCTGAAGAGGCCGCTGGGGATCGACGGAGCGTGGTGGGCATTGTTCGCCGCCGTCGGCTCGCTGGCGTCTGGGCTGGTGACGCCAGACGGTGCCGGAGCGGCTGTGGGACAGACGGCCGATGTGCTGACGTTCTTCGGGGGCCTGCTGGTGATGGCCGCCGTGCTGCAGCGGGCGGGCGCGGTGGATTTGCTCATGGATCGGTTGGAGATATGGGCGGGCTTCAGCACCAGGAGACTGCTGGTCGGGATCCTGGCGCTGACCGCACTTGTGACGGCCGTGCTGTCCAACGACGCGGCTGCCCTCCTGCTGGCGCCCGCGGTCGTCTCCCGGGTACGTGCCCGGGGCCTGCCGCCGGCGCTCTTCTTGCTGGGGTTGGCCGTTGTTACCAATTCGGCATCGCTCCTGCTTCCCGTGAGCAATCCCGTGAACCTCCTCCTGCTGGATCGAGACCATCTCCAGTTTGCCCACTACCTCGTCATCGTGACGCCCGGCGCACTGGCTGGTCTTCTGCTCAGTGCGGCGGCGGTCGTTGCCTTGCTGTGGCGCCTACCTACTCGGAGCGCCCCGGCCACGCCGGGCCGTGACCTGTCGAACGGTCTCCTCGTGGCCCTCGCCGCCCTGGTGGCCGTACTGGCTGCGGCCGATGTGGTCCTGGTCGTCCTCGGGCAGCCCCTGGGGCCCCCGACGGCTCTGGCGGCACTCTTAGCTCTGGTGCTGCTCGGAAGGCGTCAGCCCGGCGCCGCCAGGGAAGCTCTGAAGCGCGCTCGCTGGACCCTCCTGCCCTTGGTTGTCGGGCTTGCGGTCCTCGCCTCTGGCCTGCAACAGGCCCACCTGCTGGGAGAGCTTCTCGCCCCGATTGCCGGTGCGCCATCGGGGCCAATGGCCCAGGCCCGGGTTGGAGCCTCCGCCGCCGTGCTTTCGGCCGCGATCAACAACCTGCCCACGGCCTTCCTGTTCGGGGCGGGCCTCACGGCCGCCCACCATCTCCACGCGTTCACGATTCCAGTCATAGTGGGTGCCGACCTCGGTCCCAACCTGGCCCCGGCGGGTTCCCTCTCCACCATCTTGGCATTCTCAGCTGGCGACCGCCCCCGTGAGAGGCCGTCGCTCCGTTCCTTCTTCAAGGTGGGCTGGATCGCGGGGCCGGTCGGAATGCTCGCGACACTGGTCGTGGCCGGGCTTGTGAGATGAGCCCTCGCTGGACCGTCATCACCGACCGGTGTCTGGGTGGCAGACGGGAACGAGACGACGGGCTCCGCATGGTGCCGCCGCCGATCGCCTGCCGGCAACGCGGTATGGGTACAGCCGTCGCGGGTTCGACGCTGCCGACTTGATACGGGATGTCGGTACGGTGGCGGACCGACGCCGAGGGCTGAGGCGCCCAGCCTGGTAGGTGGATGTTGGGTTATGGCGCTCCGGTCCGACCGACCGGGGGGAGGTAGGGAGTTATCCAATTGCAGACGAGCGGTCCGGGATGCCCTTTCGGGCGCGCGAGTGGCGTTGTGATGGGCCGGTCCCCCTGGGGGCCTGAGGTGCACCTCTCCGGACCGGGCGATTCCCATGGGGCGCTCGCAGCCATCCGGGTCACCGCTGATAAGGCGTCCGACGAGTTCCTGAACTTGATGGTCAATCTGGTCCAGCAAGCCCAGGGTTTGGGGCCGGAACGCCACCTTGCCGGAGTTGCCACCCTCGATCGGCAGGAACTGCGCGCGCTCGGGCGCCTGCGCTGGGGTTCGCCGCACCCTGGTGCGGGTTCGGGCAGGTGGGCCTGGGACTATGAACCTCGTAAATCCGGATTGCAGCGACTAGTCGCGCTGGGGCTGGTTGGTGCTCCCGATCCGTCGGCAGCGGCAACCGGGGGACTCGTGATAACCCGTGAGGGCCTGGCCTACCTGCGGCTGAGGCGCCAGGCTCAGTTGGCTCTTCTTGGGTCGTTGTTGCTGCCGATGAGCCAGTCCAGGCAGGAGGTGATGGCCGCCGCGATCGCCTGCCTGGCGGTGTCCACCACGGCAGCCCTGCCAATTTCCCTCGACATTCCGAGCGCCTCGAGTGGCCCATGGCACGAGACCCCGTGACGATCGGCCGCCTGGCGGCGTCCCATCCCTGAGGAGCGGTTCAGCCCGTCTTCCACCAGGTCCGCCCCTGGCCCGGAGGCCCATCACGAGCTCGAGGGCGAGCAGCTGACCCCCCTCGCGTGCCCGCCAATCACGAGCCGTGGTGCCTGGGGTAGACACCTAACCTGCAGTGGCCGAACTTGGTTCACCAGGTGAGTGGTGACGGCATTCCGCCTCCGCACCATCACCTGGATCGCTCCCAGCTCGAACGCGGAATGCCCCGTCCCCATGCGGTGATTCGGTGGGCCGACGACCTGAGTCCATCGTGCGCTCAGGGGGTCGGTGCCGCTCCCAGGCTGGCGCCGGTCCCTTCCGAATCCGAAGAGGACGTGCGGACAAGGTCAATTTTCCTTCCCTTAACCGCCCAAGGTCAGCGACCGGGGGGTGGCTCGGCATGGGCCGTTGCTTTGGGTTGCGTCGGGGTTCAGCGCGGCAAGTCCCAGCGGATAGGGGCGCCAGGGATCAGCGTTGGGGCGCCAGGGAAACCCGATCCAATTCGTCTCGAATCACCCCATAGCACTCGCAGGACGTCTCCTCCAGGCCCGCACGGTCAAGTATCTCAACGTGCCCCCGGTGGTACCTAATCAGCCCGGCCTTCTGCAGGATGCCCGCGGAGAGAGTGACGGTGGCTCGTCGGGAGCCGAGCATCTGGGCAAGAAATTCCTGGGTGATGATGAAGCTGTCGGATCCGACCCGATCCTGACTCATCAGCAGCCATCGACTGAGCCTCTCCTCATTCGAGTGGAGACGGTTACAAGCGGCGGCTTGGGAGATTTGCCCGAACAGGGCCTGGACGTAGGCCTCGATGATCCTGGCCAAGCCGCCCCGCAACTTTACCTCGGCCAGGAATGCCTCGGTCCCCATCATCAGGCTCCGCCCTGGCACCTGGGAGATGGCCCGCACTGCGAGACTGCCACCCAGCACCGAGGGAACTCCGACCAAGCCCTCATTCCCAATGGTCGCCACCTCCACGATCGCGCCGTCTTCCAGCGGTGTGACCAGGGAAACCACTCCGTCGAGGGGAAAGTAAACGGCGTCTACCACCTGGCCCGGCTCGAAGAGAACGGTCTTCAAATTGAGAAACCGCGGGACCAATTTCGATGCGATGCGCTCGCGGTCGGAAGCCGGTAGCAGGGCCAGAAGCCGGTTCTCACCGGCTGTCCCGACGTCAAAATCGCCAATCGTCAACGCGTCGCTCCGTGTCAAGTTCTGACCGCTGCAGAGCAGCCTCCAGGTGCCCCAAGGAGCCAGCCGACCAAGTTTAAAGGCATTGTACCAGCCAGGTTCGACGCGAGGACCAGGGCAGCTGCTGACTTGGGGGCGAGGCGCGGGCGGCCGGCATCGTAACCGCCGTCAACAGGGCACTTGGCGTCCGCAGACGATCGTCCTTTCCGTTGGCAGATGGTGTTTCTCTGAACTGGCTTTTGCTCTCGTTCGATGACGGCCACGAGTCGCCGACAGCGTCTGCTGCTCCCCCAATCCTGGCCAGGGGCGTGGGCGTGGAGACTTCAATCGAGCGCCACTGGGCTCTTGCCGCAGCGCTGAGACAACATGTTGTCAGTCACAAGGCACAACCGCGAACCCGCGATGTTGGCAGGTGGTGTCAGCAGCGTGGAGGACGCGGTGCTCCGGGCAGAGGGAGCCGCCCAGGTGCTGGGCCATGGGGTATCGGCAGCGTTTGCCGCCGGCATGTCACGGCGCAGCTTCACCTCTTCGACTGGTGGCCAGCGGGAAACGGTCGGCCTGGACGAACCAACCTGAACCCAGACCCGGCGCGGCCCGACGCCGCTGCCGACTGCACACCGCTAACCTGTAAAGCTTCCCCCCGGACCATGGTGTCTCGCCCGACAGGCGGGGGCGGCCTCTCGCCAGGGGGAAACGTCCGACGTGAACCGGTCTAGCCGTCGAACCTCCGGACGGAGCAAGTCTGGGTTCGGACATAGGGCCACCTGAGCCCGACATTCTGCGCGCTACCGTACCGACAGTCTCCCTAGCAGAGAGCATCCTGTCTACAGCCGGTCATCTCACACCGCAGGTGACGAGCCAAGTGCATCAAGCAGGCAAGCCAATCGCAGCAGGAGGAAATTCGATGATCGTGTTAGGTGTGGTCCTCTTAGTAGTGGGATTCCTCTTGGCGGTTGCGCTCGTCAAAACGATCGGGATCGTCGTTCTTGTAATCGGTGTGGCATTTTGGGTGTTGGGCCGTACTGGGCACCCGGTTGGTGGACGCCGTCACTACTTCTGACCCCTGGGGTGGGCCGGGCTCAGCTCAGACGGACGCCAGGGACGCTTTCGTTCCTTGGCAACGGGGCTCACAGGTGTTGGGAAGCGAAATCAATGGATCCGAACGTGCTTGGCACATCAGCACTGGGAGGGCTGCCAGCCTGCGGAATCGCTGGCGAGCCTTCTAAGGCATTGGCGTGGAGGTTTCCACGGGCTTCCGATCGAACACCGCCAATGCCACTCATTGGAGCAGAGCCAGGAAGAAAAGCTCGAAAACGCCGATATTGCCGAGAAGTGTGGTAGGCTGCTGGCGGTCCCGTACCGACAGGTGGATGGAATGCTTCCAATCATCTCGTTGAACGAGCCCGTCGGGTCAGTCTCCACGCAGTTGTGGTCCCGAATCGGTGCCACTACCCTAGGAGAAGCCCATGATGGTTCGCTGGCTCAGACGGGATGTCCCACAGGGGCTCCGGAAATCTCCACGCAAGGCGACCCGCCCTCGTCGCTTTCAAGTCGCCTTGGCAGGCGGGGTCGGGGCAGCTGCTGCCACCCTGCTTTGTTCTGCGGGAGCAGTCGCCGCAGTGTCGCCTCCCGTGCTCGGCACGGTGGTCAACTATGCAGTCATTGGGGGTTCCACGATCACGAACACCGGCGCCACAGTGATCAACGGCGGACTCGCGCTGAGCCCCGGGAGTTCCGTCACCGGGGGTCCGGTGGTGACCGGGAGCAGGGACATCAACGATCCCGCCGCGGTCACGGCTCAGACTGACCTATCGACCGCCTACACCCAGGCGGCAGCCAGCACTCCTGTAACGGCCAATCTCACTGGACAAAACCTGGGGGGACTGATCTTGACTCCAGGGATTTATAGCTTCAGTTCGTCAGCGGAGTTGACGGGACAACTCACTCTCAATGGTGAAGGGGAGACCAATCCGACGTTCATATTCCAAATCGGCAGCACCCTGACCACTGCCAGCGCAGCGCGAGTGGTGCTGGAAAATGGGGCCGGCGCATGCTCCCTTTTTTGGCAAGTAGGAAGCTCGGCAACACTGGGTACTACGACCTCGTTTCAGGGAAACTTGATGACGCTCGGCAGCATCACCATGAACACCGGCGCCACCTTAGGCGTTGGAGGGGGGGCAAACGGTGGCCGAGCGCTAGCCCAGACAGGTGGAGCGGTCACGCTGGATAGCAACATCATCACCCCGCCTTCTGGTGGCTGCACCTTCGCGCCAGCACCGGTGGCAACGCCCAAAGGGCCAGGGACGTCGACGCCAACGACGATTGCGGTCCCGGCTACCGGATCCTTCGGGCCCGGCACCGCAGGGCTTCCGTCGGCGGTGATCGGGGCAGGAGCTTTGGCGGGCGGGGCTTTGCTGCTAACCATAGGGGTGAACGTCCGCCGTCGCAGGCGCGCAAGATGACGGAACGGCTCGAATCGCCCCAAGCGCTGGGTGTGGCGTTCCCCAGGCCGGCGCCTGGCAGGTGGTCCACCGGTGAGCGCGGTCCCCGGCGCGGCCGACTTGGGAGGCCGTATGGCCGCCCGCATCCACGGGTGGAGAAGCGAGCGGCTCGCGCCCCGTGGTCCCGTGCGATTTCATCCTAGCGCCTCGCTACGGGTCGCCTGGTTCGGCTCAGAGGGTCCCGAAGCCACCGGCGGCTGCGGGTTCCTAAAGCCTCACGCTGACACGGGCGTCAGAGGTGGTCACACGGTCCTGCGCCATGCTCGGGCCGTGCGGATGGCTATGGGTGATTGGGCCGAGATTCAGCCCCGGCGACGCCTGTAACCGATGGATGTGAGCCACCTCAGGATCGCTTGGGGGGCCGTCGTCGTGAGATCCGGTCGGGATCGGTCAGCATGAAGTAGATGGAGAATACTGGTTCCAAGGCACCTCGTAGGCTGACCCAGTAGATGCGTTCCATGATCATCTTCATGAGTAAATTTATTCGACTCGGGGGGTAGCGCCTAACAGGCGAGGTGTAGCTCCCGATTACGAACGTCCCGCGTCCGTCGCCAAGGTCCACCGGGCAGTTGGTGCGACCGTTGAAGGACGCCGACTTTCCCCGCAGCTGCCGCGCCACCACGTTCGCTTCGAGATGGGCTCCAACTCCAGCCTTGGATGTGGGCAGGTTGTTGGCGTCCCCGATTGCGAAGGCGTCCTCGAATCCGATAATTTTAAGACTGGCCTTGTCAGCCTTTACAAATCGACTCTGGTCCAGAACTTCACTGGGCCGGTAGTCGATAGCCGCTCCCATGAAGGGGGGGATGATGATCGGAAGGTCATAATCGATGCGCTCTCCTTCGATGGAGAATATGGTCTGACCTTGAGGGTCGACCCTGTCGACGTCAAACATGGTCACCACTTCGATTCCGCGGTCTTTGAGGATCGGCTCAATGATGTCGTTCATGGGTGCCGCCGGATAGGCACGCGGGTACGGGGTAAAGAAAATGATCCGAGTCTTGTCCCGCAACCCGCGACGGCGCAGTAGGCGATCCGCCAACAGCACGCCTTCGACTGGTGAGGGCGGGCATTTGCAGATCGGGGTACTCTGCCCCAAGGCGATCGTTCCACCCCTGAAATTGCTTAAGGCATTGCCCAGTTTGCGGGCTTGGGCGATCGTCGAGTGATAGTCGCCGTAGCGGGCGGTGGTCTCCAGTAAACCAGGGATCTGGGCGGGGTCGGTACCCACGCCGGTGGCCACCACCAGTGAGTCGTATGGGTAGGTCTTACCGCTGCCGCCGGTAACCTCTCGATCAATGAGGTTCACACCGGTCACGGTCTCCTCGATAAGGTTGATCCCTCTCGCGACCAGCTGGCGCTCGTCACGGGTGACATCAGCGCTGGACTGCGCGAACGCGACGTACAGCAATGCTGGTTGGAACAGGTGCTCCATCGAGGCAGTCAGCATGGTTACCTTGAGGTGGCGTCTTTGGAGCTTGTGGGACAGCATTGTCGCGCCGCTACCGCCTCCGATGAGGAGAACTCTGGTCATCGAGTCACCGCCTCAGGATGCGCAGGACCGCAACTATCTTCTCGGGCCCTTCCTCAACTGAAACCAGTTGGTTGCCTGTTTTGGTCGCCCAAGCCTTGACATCTTCCCTAAAACCGGGATCGGTCGCCCACACCTCGATCACATCGCCGGCCCTGGATCGCCGGTAGGCCATGGAGAGATCGGTGATTGGCCCCGGACAAGCCGAGCCTCGGGAGTCGACGACGGTGCGGTTCGGGACGCCTGTGGGCATTACCATCAGATGAACAGCGTCTGGCCGACAGAAGATGCGGCCAGGAAGCTCGCCGCTCCCACGATGTCATCGACCAGATCATTGAAGTCTGCCATTTGCAACCCCATCACCCCACTCATCATCGAGCAGGCGTGGACTTTCGCTCCCAACTCCTTCGCTTGGCGGAGCATGGCGTCCCAGGAAGCGACATTGCCCGCTGCCATGCCTTGCAACATGGCCGGAGCCATGGACACGAACTCCGCAGGGAAGGGGAGTTCGTGGTGCTCCTTGGTGAACCCAAGAAGCGCCAAACCGCTGACGAAGATGTCCACCTCCGTACCGAGGGCTGCTGCCACCTGGGCCAATACACCCAATGCGATGAACTTGTCGGCCGTGCCGCTGAACAGGATCATCGAGATCTTGTCCTTGGCCGGAGCTGCGCCGGTGCCGAGGCGTGTCTCCTGCTGGATCATGTCCTCCTCCTTGCGATCGAAAAACCCAAGCCCAGGGCAATACGCCAGCCGCTTGCCCTAGTCTCATCATGTTCGCGGCGGCGCTGTCCGTCACCAGTGGATCCGCCCGGAATTGCTTGCGCGAATCACTCGGGCGCCAATTGGTCACGACCCCTTGGGAGCCCGAAGGGCCACTAAGCCAGGGGAGTGGGAGGGCTGACGGGACCTACCGAGCGGCGCTGGCCCGGCGAGGATGCGGTGCGGCGGCAGTCTACGGCGATGACTGACTCAGGCTGCAGGGCATGGGTGATATGCAGTTCTCCGCCCGCATGGACGGTTGGTGACAGCACCGACGACCTTGCCAGGTCCGACTGGCTGGGCGGCGGATCGCCCCAATCGGACTTGGCCGGCTCCACTCATCTGGACAGAACCGTTTGGGAGCTCACGGCACCGGCCCTCCCCCAGTCCGGACGGATGGGAAAGGGGATTAACCGTTGGCCAAAGGTGTTGCCCTACTGCCGCTGAGGATTCCATCTCCCCCCTGCGCTGGGGCGAAGTGAGAGGGGGAGATGGACAACCCAAATTCTCGGGGCCGCGCACTAGCTCCGTGGTCGCTTGGCGGGCTGAGCTCTGATCTCATCGACGCAGGAGCCCAGATTGACCGGCGCCAGACAGGATAGCCAGGACCAGTTCCTCCGACCCAGGGTACTCCCTTGGATGGACGCCATCTCACCTGCATCCCGCGGCCAGGCGGTAGCCATGACGCAGTCACACGCCGATTTGGCCTCCGTGCTCGTCACGGGAAGTACGGGATATCCTGTGCACAGGTGGAGGTTAAGCCGGTTTGGTTCACCGGATCGAGCGACACCCCGAACTCCCAGCCAAAGTAGGCTTTGGCTAGGCAGTATGCACTCTCCTCGGTTGGTATCGTCCCGTCCGATTCCATGGCCATGACAGCCTGCTGGACCTGGCTCAGAGTGGCATATGCTCCGACGGCGAATATGCCAGGGTACTGTTGGTCAAAGTAAGTCCACGCCAGGCTGTTCACGGCACCATCAGAGCACAGGATCGGGCTCGCGTTCCCATCTGCTCCGAACTGCATTTGTTGCGTGCACACACCCACTGCAGAAGGGGTGGTGGCCGGCGCCAGGATCAGCGGATTGGGCGTCGGCGTAGCGGTTGAGGTCGTTGGCGCGACAATAGTCTGAGAATTTACCCGGCTTTCAGACCCGGTCGAAAGCGAACCGCATCCAGTTACCACGAACGCAACACAAACTAGTAGACCCACAGGCCACAGAGTGGTGCGGCGCAGTCCGGAAGAAACGCTGCTCATGCCGCCTCAGGCGGACGCATGGGATTTAACGAAGTAGCCCAGCGCCAGAGCGGAGAGGCCGCCGACCAGCAGGACCCAGGAGAGAAAGTTGATGGCTCCATCAACGCCGCAGGTGTTAGCCGCCTGGCTGCTAACCGCCTGCGCGAATTGCCCGACTCCCGATCCGCAGATGCTCGCATCATTCCCCACCAGCAGGATGCCGAGGAATCCGAGGGCAGCCGAAATCGCGCCGCCTACCATGAAGCCGCGGCGATGACCCGATATCCAATTTGATGGCGACCCAGTGGCCACGGATTCATCCGGTGTCGAGGAGGTGCTCGGCGACATTGGATCGTCCACTGTGTTTCCTTAACTCATACGTCGATGCTGCGCCCGCATGCCAGCCAGAGAAAGCTTAGAAATCCATGAGCCAGCTACCGATCACAAACCGGTGACAAGTTTGCTATCGACAGGCATTCAAGGGTCCCAGCATTAGGCCAAGGCGGTGGCCACGCGGGACCGCTCACCGTCTTGGTCGGAGGGTTGTCGTGTGGTTGGCTTCTGCCGTTCCCGCTGGGACGCGGCCCATGCGGGCCAGCGTGCCAGTTGGGTTGGTTCCGGTCGTAAGGTGGGTCGCAGGGTGGGGGCCGGTCGCAGCCGAAGCATTTCCGCAAGACAGATTTCGGCGTCGCCCCAATCTCCGGTGTGTCGCGGTGGCCTGCCCTTCGCTCGACGGTCCTGAAGGCGCTGGATCTGGGAAGAGCTCGGTCGAGGCGGCCCGCCTCGGCCCACTACGGGTACAGGCACGCTGGCCCCGCCATGGCCTCTCGGTGACATTCGTATACTGTCGGCTAGTAGGCTGGGGCCGCCCCCGCGGAAATCTCCTGCGGAGGAACCAGTCTGCGGCGGTCGATATCCAGATACGAATTTGATCTCGCGTTGAGATCAGGCGGCACATGCGGGAGTGGCGCAGTGGTAGCGCGTCTCCTTGCCAAGGAGAAGGTCGCGGGTTCGAATCCCGTCTCCCGCTCCAGCCCAAATCTTGATGTGGGCTGAAGTGAGAATTGAAGTGGCAGAGCCCGGCTCTGCCATGACCCAAGTCCAAGAGAGAAGAGATCTTGATAATTGGACCGGGCACCGTCAAAGTCAGTAGGTTGAACTGACATGGATGGGGGGCCGGTTATTTCGGACGGAGTGCGCCATACCATCGGGGACGTAGGGGTGGGGGCGGCGCAGGGGGGCTGGTGGCAGCGAGCCGGTCCAAGTGACGGTGATCGAGGCGGGTGAGGGGGGCCGGTGGGATGGGCGAATGGCGGCTCACCACTATCTCGGTTTCAGGACTCTGATTGGTCACTCGCTGAAGTAAGTGGCCGAGCACGATGGGAGCTGGCTTGCGCTACTGGCCCCGGGCGCCGCAGCTTTCAAGTGCGGGGCCCGTACTCGGTCCCATCCTTGCAGTGGCGACGGCTGCACTACGTCGCCAACAACATGCCCTTCTTGATCTTGCTGGGACAAAGGCGGCCGAACCTCGCCGCCCAGGTGCCGGCGGCCAACCGGCACCGGCTCTTGCGGGACTGGCAGGGGACCTTCGGCCGTCCGATGGTGCTGGAGGAGACCTTCGTAGATCCCGACTTCGCGGGCACCTACTACCGGGCTGCCGGCTGGAGGTGCCGCCGCTGACCGTAGTCACAGGCCATGGCCCGGTCTCTGAGCAGCGCCGACTGGGAGAGCTGGTTGAGGTGCGTGACCTGGCTGCGTACGAGGAGGCTTGGGGTGAACGGGGCCAGCAGTTACCAGCGGCTGCGGGAGCACCTGAACTACCTCAAGCTCGACACCGCCGCCGAGAATCTCAGCCCCGAACTGGACTGGGCTACCAAGGAGAAGCTCTCCGCCACCCAGGTGCTGGAGCTCGAGGTGGAGGCCACCCAGGCTCGTAGGCAGCGGGGGCCGTAGCGCTGGGCGCGCTACCCAGTGCACAAGACCCTGGCCGACTTTGACTTCGACTTCCAGCCCAACCTGGACCGCAAGGTGGTGGCTGAGCTCTCCACCCTGCGCTTCGTCGAGGCCCGCCGCAACGTGATCCTGCTCGGACCACCTGGGGTCGGCAAGACTCACTTGGCGATTGCCTTGGGCGTGGCCGCCACGGAGGCCGGCTACCGTACCTACTTCACCTCTGCCTCTGACCTAGCCCAGCTCAAGCTGCGCACCTAAACCAAGCCCTCGCTGCTGGTCATTGACGAGCTGGGCTACCTACCGCTGGACCAGGCTTCGCCCAACTGGATCTTCCATGTGGTCAGCCGTCGCTACGACCGGGGCGTGGTGATCCTGACTTCCAACCGCGGCTTCTCAGACTGGGGCCAGGTCTTCGCCGACCAGGCTGTAGCCGGCGCCATTGTCGACCGTCTCCTGCACGACGCCACCGTGCTCGATATCCGGGGCCACAGCTACCGGATGCGAGCTCACCAGGAACCCCCCACTCGCAACGGAGGGCCTGCTGTGGTTAGATAACTTTCGCCGCCGGGGAACCCTGCGCTATTCGGGACCGGAACCCTACACAAGTGCTGATCCCGAACCCGTGGGGCACCAGGCGCTACGCTTCCTGGTGAGGCGATCACGGCTGAGTCTCACGGCTGGGCGTCCCACCCGATGGACCAGCGACTGGTTTCATGACCAAGGTCGCTACCGTTTGCGTGGCACCGTCCCCGATCCGGAGGCACCGTAACCATGGTTGGAAGACCATCCGTGAGCCGTGTGCGGGCAACCACACGCACGGGTCGAAAGGGGAGTGGGGAGCCGGGTCGGCCGCACCGGCACGGCGGCTCTGGCCACCGATGAGCGGGTCCCCTGACGCGGTGGTGGTGGGCAGCGGCCCCAACGGCCTGGCCGCGGCCCTAACGCTGGCCGCCGCCGGGTTGGTGGTGCTGGTGATAGAGGGGGCATCCAGCCCTGGTGGAGGCTGTAGGACCGAGGAACTGACGCTGCCTGGCTACCGCCACGACGTATGCGCGACGGCGCATCCCCTGGCCCTGGCGTCCTCCTTCTTCACAAGGTTCGATCTGCGCGCGAGGGGGGTTAGATTGGCGCATCCGGGAGCCGTGTTCGCCCACCCCCTGGAGCGCGGCCGCGCGGCCGTGGTCCGACGGTCCGTTGATGAGACAGCAGCCGACCTAGGCGCCGACGGCACGATGTACCGTGACCTCCTCGGCCCCCTCGTGGCCCACTGGTCTGAGGTTGCCGACTGGGTGCTCTCGGACTGGCGCAGTCTCCCGCGCAGTCCGTTCGCGGTCGCCGGTTACGGGATCCGGGCGATCGGTCCCGCCAGCGCGCTGGCTCGCAGGTTCAGGACCGAGGATGTGCGGGCGCTGATGGCGGGCGTGTCGGCCCACTCCATGCGACCACTGGAGACATCTCCGACTGCCGGGGTGGGGCTCTTCCTCACAATTCTGGCCCATGCTGTCGGTTGGCCGTTTGTCGAGGGGGGTAGCGCTCGGCTGATCACCGCCATGGTTGACGCCCTCCAGGCCGCTGGCGGCCGTATCGAGACGGGGTGGTGGTTGAGCTCCCTGGATGAACTGCCGCCGGCTCGGGCCGTCTTGCTCGACGTCACCCCGCGCAGATTCCTGGAGATCGCAGGGCCGAGGCTTAACGGGCGGTACCGCCGGTCGCTGGAAGGCTTTCGCTACGGCGTCGGCGTCTGCAAGGTCGACTTCGCCCTGGCGGGACCGGTGCCGTGGAGCAATAGCGCCTGCCGGGAAGCTGGCACCCTCCATCTCGGAGGCACGTTCGAAGAGGTCGCCAGATCGGAGGCCGCGGTCGTCGGCGGCCGGCATCCAGATCGGCCATATGTTCTGGCGGTGCAGGCCGGTTCCGCCGATCCGACCCGGGCACCTGCCGGAGGGCACACCCTGTGGACCTACTGCCATGTGCCCGCGGGGTCGAATGTCGACATGTCGGACCGGATCGAAGCCCAGGTGGAGCGGTATGCCCCCGGGTTCAGGGACCTGATCCTGGCCAAGACTCGTCGCTCCGCCGCCGAGCAGGAGCACCACAATCCCAACTATGTTGGCGGGGACATCGGCTCCGGCAGGCAGGATCTGGGTCAGACCCTGGCCAGACCCGCCATGCGATGGGACCCGTACCGCACGCCCCTTCGTGGGATCTACCTCTGCTCCTCGGCCACCCCCCCGGGCCCCGGGGTACATGGGCGGTGTGGGGAACTGGCCGCCCTGTCAGCGCTGCGTCACAGCTTTGGGATATCGGATCCGCCTGACGTGGGGCGGTTGAGGCCGACTTCGATGGCTCCGCCTGCCGGGGCCTGAGCGCAGCCAGTCGGCTGCCGCGCTGAGGCCCCGGTGCGGTGTCATTCCTGAGGATTGGGCGGCCGGCGAGTTCTAATCGACGGCGAGGGCGCGGTTGGTTGCTGGTGCCCCATGCATCGCAGCCCGTTCGAGTCAGAAGGATCTTCCGCTCACCCAGAGCTGCTCAAACTCGGCCTCGGGGAGTGGCCGAGCCATCAGGTATCCCTGGGCGACGTCGCAGCCCAGGCGGCGAAGGGCTTGCAACTGTCCTTGAGTCTCGACTCCCTCCGCGACGGCGGTCAACCCGATCGCATGGGCCAGCTGGATCAGCCCGCCGACGATGGCGGCGTCCCTGGGGTTGGTGTCCACCTCGTCGACGAACGCCTTGTCGAGTTTCAGGTGGTCCAGATTGAACCGCTTCAGGTGGACCACTGAGGAGTAGCCGGTCCCGAAGTCGTCGAGTGCCAGCTGGACGCCCAGTCCGTGCAGGGCGTCCAGGGCGGAGACAGCAGCCATGGAGTTGGCCAGCAAGGCGGTCTCGGTGATCTCCATGCTGAGCAAAGCCGCCGGCAGTCCCGTGTCCTCCAGAGTGGCCGCGACCATGTCCACAATTCCCGGATCCAGGAGCTGCCTGGTGGAGAGGTTCACAGCGACCAGGGGCTGGCGGTCGGATAGGAGCGCGCTCCAGCGCTTGCAGGCGGCACAGGCTTGCCGCAACACGAAGGCCCCAATCTCCAGGATGAGGCCGGTTTCTTCCGCCAGTGGTATGAACTCGGCGGGGGAGAGGAGGCCACGCTCCGGGTGGTTCCAGCGCACGAGCGCCTCCGCGCCGACCACGGTCCCGCCTTCGAGCTCCACCAGCGGCTGGTATTGAACCACCAGCTCGTCCTTTGACGTCGCGCGGTGGAGGTCCGCCTCCAGCTTGACCCGGTCCCCGAAGAGGTTGCCCATCTCAGGAGTGAAAGCGACCGCGCGCCGGCCGCCGCCCTGCTTCGCGTGGTACATGGCGATGTCAGCATCCCTAAGGAGGTCGTCCGCGGCGAGGTCCGTACCATCCGCAACCCTGACTCCCGCGCAGAGGGTCACCACGACGTCCTGGCCCCCAACCTTGATTGGGTTCTCAACGGTCTGCACGAGCCGTCTGGCCATCAGCATCCCCATCTGCGCCGACCCGAGCTCCTCAGCCAGGACAACAAACTCGTCTCCACCGACCCTGGCCACCGTGTCACTGGGCCGCACCACCAGCTCCAGCCTCTGGGCCACGGTCTGGAGCACCAGGTCGCCGGCGCTGTGGCCCAGGCTGTCGTTGACGACCTTCAGGCGGTCGAGGTCGAGAAACATCACGGCCATGGCCTGCCCGCTGCGCCGGGCCCGGCTGATCGCCGCGGGGATGCGGTCCAGGAGCAGGGTCCGGTTGGGCAACCCGGTCAAGGGGTCGTGGAGGGCTTGCTGCTGCAGAGCCACCTCCGTGCGCCGTCGCGCCAGGGCCGCTCCCAGGACATGCGCCAGCCCGAGCGCGTAATGGATGTCATCGCCGGGGAACTCATGATGCTCGATGGTGAACGCCTCGAGAACGCCGTACGGCTGATCCCCGGCGATGATGGGCACGGCCATTCCGGAACGAACGCCGTAGATCTCCTGCAGGGGTCCCTCGTCGAAGCGGGTCTCCGAGTCGAAGTCCGACACGACGGCCGCTGTGGATCTGACCGTGTAACCCGCCAGGGAGTGCCGTCCGCCCGGGATCAGGGCACCCCCGATGACGCTAGCGTCCCAGCCCACGCCGGCCACGAACCGAAAGGAGTCGTGAGCTCGGTTCCAGCACAGCACCGAGGCCTTGTCGACTCCCAGCTGGTCCCGCAGCATTTGGCTGGCCACCTGCATCAGGCAGTTGATGTCGTCAGACGCCAGCGCCCTCTGGCCCAGCTCGGCCACCGCGGCCTGCTGGGCAGACTTTCTGTTCGCGGTCGCCTCAGCCAGATGCTGCCGGGTGACGTCCTGAGCCTGCCACAGGACGACTCCGAAGTCTGGGTTCATCTCGGGCACCTTGGTTCCGGAAGCCACCACCCAGCGCGTGTCGCCAGCGGTGCTCACCAGCTCGTGTTCGAGCTTGGCCAGAGCTCCCCGGGGGCCGTTCACCAGGCCGAGGTAACCACGGCGTACCCGTCTGCGCTGGCTGGAAGGTACAAAGTCCAGCAGCGTTCGGCCCACGAGGTGCCCGGGATCGGTGCCCAGGAGATCCCCCAGTGCCGGGTTGACCTGGGTGAACCGGAGGTCCTCGGTCAGGGTGGCGGTGGCTACCCCAGTTCGCTCCACCACGTAGTTGAGGCGCCTGAGTTGGTTCTGGAGCAGCGCCGCCGACGTCTCCTCAGTGTCCCGGGCCTCGAGCGCGAGAGTTGCGACTTCGAAATCGGACGTGATGCGGTTGAGCAGCGTGACCGACTCCTCCCCGAAGAAGTTGATGGCGTCCGAATAGACGGCGAGCACGCCGATGACCCGGGCGCCGTGCTTGAGCGGGAACCACGCAGCACTGCGCAGCGAAAGTCCCTGGGAGAGGTCCCCCGATGGCTCGAGACCCGGATCCAAGGAAAGGTCCTGAAAGATGGTGTGACCCCCGTCGAGCACACGCCCAAGGGGTCCACCGCCCCCGAGTCGACCAGGGTTGGCGGCGGCTTCCGCACCCTCGAGGTGTCCGCCACCATTGCCAAAGCTTGCCTTGGGCACGACCCGGCCATCCGCTCCCAGAACTCCTATCCAAGCCAGGTTCACCCCTCCCGCCTCCACCGCGACTCGGCAGGTCGTTTCCCAAAGCTCCTCTTCGGATTGAGCTCTGAGCACCGCCCGACTGATCTCGTTCCGGGCTGCCTGGAATCGGTCCAGGTGGGTCAGTTGCTGGCGCAGCTGCACCTGGGCGGAGATGTCCTGGGCCTGGACAAGGGTCCCGAGGCCGGCGCCGTCCCCACCTTGGAGGTTGGACGTGGTCACCAGCACAAAAACGGCATGCCCATCCGAGTGGACGTAGCGCTTCACCAGCCCAGACACCTGCCGCCCTCTCCGGAGCCTGCGAATCAGAGCCCGGATGGCGGCGCGGTCCTCGGGATGGGTCAGCTCGAGGGTCCGGCGGCCCACCAGCTCCTCTTCCGCCCGGCCGACCAGGGCGCAGAATGCTTCGTTGGCCCTCCTGATCCGCTGGTCCAGCCCCAGGACGGCGAGGGGGACACGTACTTGCCGGAAGAGGTCGCCGAGGACCCCATCAAGCTCCTCCGAGCAGCTTGGGGTCCCGGTCCGACGCTGGGTGGGGAGGGCCTGGGTTCGCATGTTGGACCGACCGAGCTTAGGTCCGGGACGTCGGTTCAGGTGCACCTTTTCCTAACTGTTACAGTCCCGATGGCGACTCTGACGGGGAAGTGCGGCCGCCCTTCCCCGCCGCCGCCACCCGCCGTCTGACGCCCTTCCCCTGTTCGCTACAGGTAGCAGTTGGTCATGGATCGGCCAGTTCAGAGGTCGGCCTGGGCCCGGCTCAGCCCTAGCGTTGAGACCCAGAGTCAGAGGCCGCTTTCGGATCCGGGCCGCGATGCCGGCCCGGGGATTGGGCAGCGGGTCAATCAGGCTCTGTGGTGGTGAGAGCAGCTATCGCGGCATCCAGCAGGTGGCCCAGCCCGATGGCCGCCGCATCGTGGTGAAACTGCGGGCGCCACTCGGGATCCGCCAGGCTGTCACTGATCGTGAAGGCGGTGGCGAACTCGAAGTCGCGGACCTTGCACACCGTGGCCAGTGCCGCCGCCTCCATCTCGACCGTCAACACTCCCTCTTGCTGATATCGCCGCAGCTCGTCGACGGTCTCCCGGTAGGGGGTGTCGATCGTCCACGTCGGTCCGGTCCGATGGTCCAGACCGGCTGCGACCATCACCTCGTGAAGTCGCGCCGTGAGAAGCCTGGACGGCGTTGCGTACTTTGCCCACGGTGCGTAGTGATGGGAGACACCCTCATCTCGGATCGCCCGGTCACAGAGGACAAGGTCACCGGCATGCATCCCCGGCTGGAGCCCGCCCGCGAAACCGATGGCCACGAAGCGGGCGCAGCCGGAGGCACCGATGTCCTCCAGGCGGTTGGTCGCCGCCGGGGCCCCAACTCCGAAGCCGCCGCTGAGCCCGACGGCGCCGCCAGGTGTGTCCAGGGTGTAGTACTCACCGAGCGCGGAGGTCGGCACCTTGAGCCGCTCCCAGCGCCGAGTCCGTACCACCTCGCGAAAGAACGAGGGCTGGAAGGTGAGGATGGTTCCGGCCAGCTCCGGCAGGCCCTCCCACCCGAAGTTGCTGCGAAGGTACTCCCGGTATTCCGACGGGCTGATGAAGGGCGCCAGAGCGTGCTTGCCGGGGAATGTGGGGTAACCCATTGGGCGAGGATAGACGCTGCTGAGGGAGTGGCCGGGCTGGCGCGCTACAGGGCGGCGACCGCCGCCTCGTCGACCGCCCGGGCCCGAACGGCTCTCTCCGCCTCCTCCATGCCATCCTGAAAGATCCGCCTCAGGTCGGCGGGAAGGTCGCTGCGGCCAAGCTGGCCGTGCAGGGCGGCAACCAGCTCCGGGCTGGGAGGGAGAGCCGGCAGGAACCAGTAGGCGAGGTCGCGCGCGAAGTCTGGCCCCCGGTGGGCTCTGCTGGCATCGAGGGCCGTGAAGAAGCGTGGTATGAATGGGAGCAGCAGATCGTCTCGCCGGATCCCGGAGAATGCCCGGCCGATCCAGATCGCCGCCTCCACCGTCGCCGAGTCATCCGTGAACAGGTAGGAGAAAACCTCCTCCTTGGCTGTCGCCGAAGGCATCGCCCCCTGAGCCGCCAAGCCGCGCACGACCCCGGTGGATGTGGGGTCTGCCCGGCGCATCCGCTGGACCGCGGCTTGATCCATCCTCCCCCGGGCGGCGAGCGCCGTGACCAAGCGCCAGCGCAGCTCCAGGTCCAGAGCGACCCCGTCCAGGACGCGGCGTCCGTCCAGCATCTCCTGGCAGTGTCGAAGCTGCGTGTCCGTGACCGCCGCCGCAATGAACGCTCGCAGCCAGGTGAGCTGCTCGGGACTGCCGGCCTCTGAATGGCTTAGAGCCAGCGAGCACGCATCCGCGAGCTCTGCCTCCAGACGATCCCCCACGCCTGACGCCGCGTAGCGGGACAGGGCGCTGCGGGCTCCACCAAGGACGGTCGGAACCAGGGAGCCATCAGTCTCCGAAGTCAGGTGGCGGGCCACCATCCGCACGTAGCGGCTCGCCGGCAGCTCGGCATCTCGCACCATGTCCCACATGCAGTCCCAGACCACGGCTCTGGCCAGGGGGTCCTGGACGGAGCCGAGATGGTCCTCGACCGTCGCCAGCGACACCGGATCGAGGCGAACCTTCGCGTAACTGAGGGCCCCATCGTTGGGTAGCAGGAGAGGGGGGCGACCCTCGCCAAGCAGCTCCGGCACCGGCGTGGTGGGTCCCGCAACGTCGACTTCGAAGCCACGCCTTCTCCCTAGCCTTCCCTCCAGCCAGTCGTACAGGCCGACACCGATGCGATGAGATCTCAGGGTGGGCTGAGCCGAGCTGGCGGTCTGATTGACCGTCGCCGAGGTGATAGTCTCTCCGACCCGCTCCGCGCCGTCACCAATCTCGATCCTCAGGGTGTTGATCCCGACCGTCTCCAGCCAGGAGCGGCTCCAGGCGAACACGTCGCGGCCCGAGGTTTCCTCCAGAGCCTCCAGGAGGTCTTTGAATTCGGCGTTGCCGAAGCGATGTCGCTCCAGATGTGCGTGGATGGCGTCGAAGAATGCCTCCTCGCCGACCCAGGCCGCCAGCTGGCGAAGAACCGCGGCACCCTTCTGGTAGGTGATGCGATCGAAGTTCAGGTGCACCGCCTCCACGTCCGGCACCGCGGTCACCACCGGATGCGAGGTTGTGTGCTGGTCCTCCTCCACCGCGACCTGCTTGAAGGCGGTAGCCCAGTAGGTCCAGGCGTCGGTGAATCCGGTCGCCCTGTCCTGGGCGACAGCCGCCATGAAGGTGGCGAAGCTCTCGTTGAGCCAGAGGTCGTCCCACCAGCGCAGGGTGACCAGGTCACCGAACCACATGTGGGCCATCTCGTGGAGGATCACCTCGGCTCGCAGGGAGCTCTCGCGAGCGGACGGTCGGCCCCGATAGATCATGCGGTCGGTGATGGTGACGCAGCCGGGTGACTCCATCGCCCCGTTGACCTTTTCCAAGCAGAAGACCTGATCGTACTTGGAGAACGGATAGGGCATCCGGTAGAGCTCTCGGTAAAAGTCCAGTCCCTGGCCCGTGATCTCAAAGACCTCGGGAGCCGCCTTCTCCAGGTCCTGCCCCAGGGAGAGGGGCGAGTAGAGGGCGAGGTCGATGCCGTGATGCTGCTTTCGTACCGCGTGCAGCCGCCCCGCCGCGATACCGAGCACATACGGCGACAGCGGTGGGGTTGGGGGAAAGTCCCACCAGCGGGCGCCCTCGGCGTCCGCCGCCTTGCCCGCCACTCCGGGCTCGGCCGAGATCACGGTCCAGTCCTGGGGCACCCTCATCCTGAGGGTGATCGGCGCCTTGATATCGGGTTGATCGAAGCAGGGAAACACGCGATGGGCTTCCGCGGGCTCGAAGTCCGAGTACAGGTACCGCTCGCCGTCGGCCTGGTCCACGGCCAGGTGCAGCCCCAGGCCCGCTCGGTGATATGCGGAACGTCCCCTCACCTCCAGGACGTTGTGGGGGGCCAGGTCGCTCAGGTGAATCCGCTGGCCGCCAAGGGCCTCCAGCCCGAGCGGCTTCCCCTGCCAGAGCAACTCCTCGATTCGGTCCACCTGCGCATCCAGGAAGGTCGAGCTCCCCGGCTGCGCCCGGAACTCGATCACCACTCGAAACCGGTACGAGTCGGGATCCCCTACGCAATCCAGTTCCAGCAGGTAAGAGCAGTCACGGATCAGGGAGGCTCTGGACCTGGCCTCGGATTGGGTCAGCGAGACATTTGCTTCGGGCACGCCCCCGAGTCTAAGGGGGCGGCGCGGGGTCCGGCTTTCGGCTAGTTGCCGGACGCGGCGTCCTGTCCGAGGTCATAGGTCACATCCGCGACCGCGAAGTCGGACCGGCCCAGGAGCGCCGACTTGATGTGGAAGGCGCGATGGTTGTGGAGGAGCTGGTTCCACCAGTGGCGGGTGACCAGCTCAGGCAGGACAACTGTGAACAGCTGCCCCGGGTGGCTCTCACGGTAGACCTGAAGGTAACGCAGGACAGGCTGCACCACGGTCCTGTAGGGCGAGAGAACCGTTGCCAGCTCCGGGAGAGGCGCTGCCCCTTGCTGGCCCAGGTTGTGTTCCACCCACGACTGCCAGTTTGCCGCCAGCAGCTGAGCTTCCGCGCTGGGCTCCATGCCGAGGTCCTCGGCGGCTCCCTTGCCGGTCTCTCCAGGCAGCCCGCCGGGATGGTCCTGGGGCTGGCCCGTCGCCACGTGGATGGCGATCACCTCGTCTGAGATCGACCGGGCATAGCTCAGCGCCCGCTGGGCAAGGATGTCGAGACCGGCGATCGGGACCAGCGCCACCCGCCGCCGGGCCCCGGTGATGTCCTGCGTCCTCGTGTTTCCCTCGAAGGCGGTGGGGAAGCTGGCCACGACCACCCCCCGGCGCCGCAGAAGGGCCAGCTTCAGCCGCAGCGCCCCTGGTCGGCGCATCAGGTCCAGGAGGCCGGCACTGGTCACAAATTCCGGCACCATGACGGTGGTGACGGTGAGATGCGGCGGCAGTTGTACCTCGTCGAGCAGGCTGAGCAGGGCGCGCAGTCCCCGGCCGCTGGATGCTTTCCTGATCTCGAGCTTCAGCGGCGGCCGTGGGTCGGAATTTGGGTAGGCGTCGGCCAGCGACCGCCGGACCGCCTCCTCCATACCAGGGTCGGGGCTCAGATTCAGGACCAGGACCTCCTGTCCCATGGTCGCGGCATAGAGGAGGGCTCGTTCGGTGGCTGAGTCGAGGACCCGGACTGGCACCACTGTCCGGGAGGCGGAGAGGCCGGTGGTGCTGTCGGGGGCGCGCCGCAGCTTGGTGCGCACCTTCTGGTAGTGGCGGCTGACGGACCAGAAGTACCAGACGAGGAGCGGGACGATGATCACCACCGCCCACGCTCCCAGTGGGAACTTCACCACCAACACGATGATGTCCACCAGTAGGGTGGCGGCCGCCCCCAGGCCATTTATGAACGCGTTGCGCCGCCAGTTGGGCCCTCTGGTCTTGAGCCCATGCCGGACCAGCGCCGTCTGAGCCAGCGTGAAGGCCGTGAAGACCCCGATCGCGTAGAGGTTGATCAGGTGGTCGGTGTTCGCGTTGAACAAGATGATGACCCCGACCGAGACCGCGGTCAGCACGAAGATGGCGGCGGAGTAGACCAGGCGGTCCCCGAACGCGCCGAACCGGTGGGGCAGGCGGTCATCCCTGGCCAGGAAGGCGCACAGCCTGGGGAAGCCGTTGAAGCTGGCGTTGGCGGCGAGGATCAGGACCAGCATGGTGGCGAACTGGATGATGTAGAAGAAGAAGCGGCCCGGCCCCGAGAAGACGTCGGCGGCGATCTGGGCCAGGACCGTGGGACTTCCTGACGCGTGCGGGGACACTCCGTAGATGATGTCCAGGACCGTCACCCCCAGAAAGAGGAACACCAGGGAGCCCCCCAGGAGCACCAGGGTGCGGGCGGCGTTGACCCCCTGGGGTTGACGGAAGGTCCTAACGCTGTTGGACACCGCCTCGATGCCGGTCATGGAGGAGCAGCCGGACGCAAACGCGGTCAGCACCAGGATGGGGGTGATCACCTCGGTCGGGTGGATGTAGGTCGGGTAGACCCCGAAGGCGTGGTGGACAGCTCCGGTCAGACCACGCACGATGCCGATCACGATCAGGGCCAGCATCGCGAAGACAAAGGCGTAGGTTGGGAACGAGAATAGGGCGCCCGCCTCCCTGACCCCGCGCAGGTTGCCGGCACAGAGCAGAAGGGCCAGGGCGACCGCCAGGGGCATTCGCAGATCGGTGATGACCGGAAATGCCGAAGCCAGGGCGTCCGCCCCGGAGGAGACGCTCACGGACACCGTCAGCACATAGTCGATGAGCAGGGCCGCCGCCGCAACCATGGCGGGCCACCGGCCAAGGTAGTCTCGGGCCACTGCGTAGGAGCCCCCATCAGCCTGTCTCGCCAGGACCAGCTGCCGGTAGGAGAGCACCACCAGCACCATCAGCACAGCGATCGCGATGGCGATCGGTAGCTCGAATGAGAAGGCCCCGACACCGGCCAGGGCCAGGACGGTGAGGCCGGCCTCGGGCCCGTAGGCAACCGAGGAGAGCGCGTCGGATGCCAGGGTGGGAAGGGCCTTCCAGACCGGGAGGCGCTCGCTGTCAGCCGCCGTCGTTGGCAGACGGCGCCCCACCACCGCACGCTTCAGCAGAAAGGACCAGCGCGCGGGACCGGCCACGGGCTCGTCCGCGCGCTCGGTAGCCACCAGAACCCCGTGTGACCCGCGCCGGAACGAGCCCAGGTCCTCCCTGCGGATCACGACATAGCGATTTCCGGGGAGGCTGCCAGCCTGGGGTATGCGCTGTTCCAGGTCAGAAGCTGGTCCCGTGGGCGGGCTGGGCCGCGCTCCCGGGGACCTTGTCTCCGGTTGATCCCCGGAGTCTGGGCTGCTCAAGTTTTGGAATGCCTCGCTCGGGTGGCTCGAACTCGGTTGTCGGCTGAGTCTGACCCCTCCGCCGCCCTCCTCGCAACTCCCGACTTCCACAGGCGGGTGCCGAAGCATCTCAGGTCGGCTCCAACTGGGTTGTCCTGGACGCTATGGTGGGCCAGTGACCTCGATGGCGGACGAGAGCGGCTCGCAGCCAGCAACCGCTGGGATGGAGCAGCAATCCCGGGCACCGGCTCTGAGCAGATTCGTCTTCGTGATGGGAGCCGGGGTCATCTCCCTCGGGCTCTCGGCGGACGGTTGGGCCCAGCTCTCTGACATCCTTCTCGTCATCGCAGCCGCCGGCTACTTTGAACTCTGGCTGACCGAGGGATACAAGCTCCTGTGGCGGCCGCGCTCAGTGCTGACCGCCTCTTCTGATCTCCGCTATGCCCTCGGATCACTGACCCTGCCGGTGGCGACCCTGGTCCTGGCTGGCCGCTTCAGCTCCCTCGGGCTTGCCCCGCTCGCGGTTCTGCTGTTCGTGGCGGGTGGAATGCTGTCGCTAGGTGGCGCCTACCTGGTACCGGCCGCCGTGGTCCGGGGGCCGTTAAGTTCCAGCCGCCTCAAAACCGGGGGAGGACTGTGGCTGCTCTGGCCCGTGTGTCTCGACGCCTTGAGCGTAGCCTCGTCGACCATAGCGGCCTCCGCCCATTTCGAGGCTGGCCCGCTCACCGTTTTGGCGGTTGCCACTTGGACGCTGGCCGTCCTGCTCTACCTGCCCCTTCTCGCCGCCCTTGGTGGGCTGCTCCTGTTCACCGACGTCGGACTGTTCGATGTCGGCCCCTCCTACTGGGTGACGATGGGAGCGGCCGCGCTGTCGGCCCTGGCGGCCGCGCTGATCGCCGGGGATACCGGGCTTGGCCTGATCGGGAGCCCCGCGGATTTGGCCGGTCTGGCCCTGATCCTGGGCCTCGCGCTCTGGTTTCTGGCAACCTCTCTGCTGCCGCTCGTGATGGGCCTCTCTGTGGTCCGCACCCTTCGTCGCGACCGTCTCCAGGGGGCCCGCAAGGAGCTGTGGGTGGCGGTCTTCCCGGCCGCCATGTACGGGCTTGCCTCCCAGGTGTTGGGCAGGGCTGGGGACCACGCCTGGCTGACCGAGGTGGGGAGGGTTGCCGTGTGGCTGGGAGTCGCGGTCTTCCTGATCGAGGTGGGGAGGGGAGTCCTGCTGCGCCTGCTGCCCCAGGGCTAGGTCACGGCGACTCCCCCAAAGGGGACATCCGTCCCGGTGCCAACGAGAGGCGGCCAGCCCGCCGCGGTGGTGCCACGCCGGCGGAAGACCGGTCTTTGAGGTACCAGATCGAGGCCGCCCCAAGTCGTAGCCCCTCGGCTCGACTCGGGGCGGCGTGCGCCAAAACCTTCGCTCAGTAGCCTCCGGAGCTGCTGCTGGGCGAAGAGGTTGGGGTGGGCGAGGCGGCGGCCGCCGGGGCCAGGCTCGGGGTGGCCACGAACCATTCGCCCAGCACACCTTCACCATGGCTCTGATCCGGGCCGGTGTCCTCGGAGTAGATGTAGAGCGGATGGCCGTTGTACTCCACCTGTCGACCATTGGCCCCGTCATAGATCGTGAAGGTGCCACTGACGCCGGATGGCGCCGACACCGTCGAAGCAGAGGTCGTGAACGGCGGCCAGATGCCTGCGCAGGTTCCCGAGCAGGCGATCTTCGTCGGAGAGTCCTTGGTGAAGTAGTACAGGGTTCTGCCGGCGGAATTGGTCAGGACCGTTTCCGTCTTGCCATCCACGCTGACACTGGCTGTCTCCACCGAGACCGAGGTGGCCTTCGGCGTTGCGGTCGGAGTGGGGGTCTTGCTCGGAGCGGGAGTCGATGACCCTCCGCAGCCCGCCAGTAGCAGCGCCAGAGCCAGCGGGGGAGCGGCCAGCATGAGCCGCCTCTGCCCACCGCCGCCAAGCAGTCCCACGACCCTGCGTCGCGCCATCGTAGTGACCGACCGGACCTTCTCGCTCAAGGCAGTAACCTCCGTGAACAGTGGGTCGTCCCAAGCCCCCAATCAAAGGAAACCGTGGTGGCGGCCCATCGGTTCACCTTCGGGCCTGGATCGCGAGCCGCCTGTGGCGAGCCACGGGAGGGACCCTGGAACCCAACGCCGCTCGCGACCTCCGCGCTTTCGGCTGCAACGAACTCCCGCAGATTGGGAGGTCGCCGGGCGTGCTGGTCACATCCGCATGCCAGTAACGGCGGGTCGGCGCTCAGGGTGGGGGCGATCACTCGAACTCCGCCGCCACAGCCCCTGATCACTGTCGACGAGCGCTTCATGATGGGGACGATGCTCGCCCACCGATGCGCCTCGCCGGTGCGGAGCGAGGACCAGCCCCGCACGACCGGGTACACCACCATGGGGCGCAGTGCAGATCAGATGGGGGCCGCCACGGTGCGGGGCGGTGGTGCTGGGGGCAACACCCCGGAGGTGCCAATTGGAGGCCCCGCATCCGGTCTAAGCCACTGCCCCACCCCTGCTGCTGGAGGTGGGCAGCGCGGGTATCCACCTCTCCAGGGAGGCGGGGCACCGCCCGCCCGGCCCACATCCAAACCGCTCACAGTCCGCCGGAGCGGGTCGCGGAAAGGCGCCCCTAATCGGCCTACGACCTGAAGCCGTTCAGACGGGCGGCCCGCAGGTAGCCGGCCAGACGCCGGAACTCTCCCGGCGGAATTCCTACAACCTTCACCACCTGCTCCGCCGGCGCTGACCTGTAACGTGCGGTCAGGGCGGCCGCCGCCAGGTCCCGAGTCCTGGCCTGGGCTCCGCCCTTGATGCCGGCTGGGTATCCCAATCCCACCAGGACCAAGGTCAGCGCCCCAGCCGCCAGCGCCAGGCCAATCCAACCGGGCGCCCGCGGCCTCCGGCTCGCCAGCTCAGCTGCCCCCAGCCACACCCCAGCCACGAGCCACAGGTTGACCCAGATGTACCGAGGGCTCTCCGCATAGAGGAATCCGTGCCCAGCGCGTCCAATTGTCACCAGGGCGTCGACCGCAACCCCAAAGCCGACCAGAGCCAGTGGCAGCGCCAGCTGGGCCCCGTCCTCTCTGTGCCCAAGCCACCAGCCTGCGGTCACCGCCGCGACCAGCAGGAGGACGGCGCCGATCCCCGCCAGCGCCTCGGGCGTCAGCCCTATCCGAGAGGCCGTGGGAATCGCCGCCCCCACCAGCAGGGCGAAGAAGGCCACAGACTGGGCGGGGTGGTGGAGCACGCTGGTCCCCTGGCCGTGCAGGCCGACGGCCCCAAGGTTGATCAGATATACGATCACCACCACGATCGCCGCCGACGTCCACTGGGCCAGTCGCCGCCAGTCTTTGAAGCTGACCAGGATGAAGATGAGCCCCGCAGCCCAGATTCCCAGTCCCTGGGCGGACGAGTAGGAGGCCACGACCGCTATGGCCACCGCGCCCCAGAACGCGGGCGGCCTTCGCTCGCAGACTGACAGCAGCGCCAACACCACCGTCAGGCACAGGAGCACCAGATACAGCGCAACCGCGAACCCGGAAAGGGTGGTGGCGAATTGGTTCAAGGAGAGGACAGCGAACGCGGCGGGCACCACCACCCACTTGGACGCCTTCGTGGTGCGGCCATGGGTCCACATGAGGACCGTGAGTGCCAGGAGCAGAAGGCAGGCGGAGGCGACCAGATCGATTCGCACCTCAACGTGATCGGCAAGGTTCAGGGCGATCATGAGGAGGTTCGAGAACAGCATTCGGTTCTCGTTGTGAGGGGCCCACAGCGCGGCCAGGGTCAAGCTTCCGTGGCTGGTCAGGTGCAGGAGCGACACCACCGCCCATTGGTCCAGTACCACAGCGTTTACGCCGTAGCGGAGGATGAATGCCAGATACGCGGCTGCTGGAACCAGCACCAGCCAGCGCCACCCGATCGCTCGCACCCAGGTCACAGGGGCCCTCGCAAACGGTGGTTGTAGGTGTCTCTCAGGACCACCTCAGACGTTCTCAGCGAAGCGGTAAATGTGGTAACCCGCAGCATCCCCCGGGCACCCGGTGAGGCGCCTGAGAGGGAGGCATGCCGGCCCTGCGATGGGTGACCAGGGATCATGCGGATGGCCGCCTCACGGTGGGCCCCAGAATCATCCTGCCCGCATGGTGCTCGGCCGGCCGCGGGGTTGCGCAGTGGCAGCATCGCCACCTGACCTAGGTTCAATGACTCTCCCCTGTCACCGGCGCCGGGCCCGGGCATGACGCTCAGGTGCGTTCAGCGGCACACCTCCCCTGCGGCCGGTCGCCCTGCGAATCCTGGGGGAGACGGTATCATCCCGAGCGGCACGGGACCCCAGAGCAGATATCCGGGCACCGTGGCCGCTGCTCTCAAGGGGCGAGGGGATGAGCCATGACCGGTAGCGACACAGCGCGCCAGGCTAGTCGGATACGGCCCTGGGACATCGTCTCCCTGGGGCTTCTGGCGGTGCCACCGGCGATCCTGCTCTACCTGATCTGGCTCGACGGAGTCAACGTGCCCTACGCAGATGACTGGCACCTGGCTGGGCTGCTCCAGGCGCTGGCTCGCGGAAGGCTGACCTTCGGGGCGCTCTGGGCTCAGCATCTGGAGAACAGGATGTTCTTCTCCAACTTGGCGATGATCGCGATCGCCCGCGCCACCCACTTTGACACGAAGGTGGCGATGTACGCCAGCTGGGCGGTGCTGACCTTGTCCTTCGCGGTCCTGGCCATTGTCTGGCGGCGCACCACCGGGTTGGGGTGGGCATGGCTCCTGCCACCTTCCGCTCTGCTCTTCAGTCTGCTGCAGTACCGTCCGATCTTGCACGGCTTCGACCTCTCCATCTTCCTCGTGCTCCTCTGCCTGGCCGCGATCGCCTGGCTCCTGACCGTGAACCACACCTCGGCCCGCTTTTTCCTGGCGATTGGGGTGGGCTTGGTTGGTACCTACTGTGCCGTGCAGGGACTCGCCCTGTGGCCGGCCGGCCTGGTCTTGCTGGTTGTGACCGGCCAGAGCCCACGTCGTGTCGCCGTCTGGTTCGGGGCCGGGGTGATCGCGACCGCGGTATACCTGTTCGACTTCACGACGACCGGGACGGGGGCCGACTTCGGATTCATGGCCGGCCATCCGACTGAGGCGTTGAGATTTCTTCTCGAGCTGACCGGAGCTGCCGTGCCCCTCACTTCGCGGCTTGACATTGGGGCAT
>DAHWNZ010000049.1:0-19494 GCA_027339635.1 Candidatus Dormiibacterota bacterium | reverse complement strand
GTGGAGGCCAGGGTGAATGGCGCGGTGGGTTGCCGTCACGGTTGCCGTCACGGTTGCCGTCAAGCGCATTTGGGTGGCGTCCAATCCGCTTGGCATCGGGGCTCGAATCGAGATCAAACTGGGGGTACCGGGGATGGGATTCGAACCCATACGGACTTTCGTCCTACGGTTTTTAAGACCGCTGAGTACCCGGTCTAGGCGGTATGTGGAAGTGGTTTGCGATCTCATTGGGGCCTGCTGAGGACGGCAAGGAACGGCAAGGAGCGGCAGCGCGTTGCTCCACTACTGCTCCACAAACCGGCAGCGACCAGCAAGCCCACGGGACCAGAAAAGGCTGAGGTAGGCCAGGGAAGGCACGGGGCCGAAGGACGTGCTACCCTGATGGAGTAGGTCGCCGCATGTCCCCCCTCGGGGCGCCGAGGGACCAGGACAGGCTCCATCACGCGGATGGAGCTTGCCATGAGGATCTCGGCACTACGATCCGACCAACTGCTGGTCGATGCCCGCCAGGCGGCACGGATGTTGGGCCTGGCCGACCGCACATTTCGAGCGCTGGTCGCTCGGGGCGACCTGCCCAAGGTCACCCTGCTCTCGCGGGTGGCCCGCTACCGGGTAGAGGACATTCGGGGGTTGGCGGGCCCGCGACCGGCGGCATGGCCCGCTGGTATGGCCGGCGAGCAGGCCATACCGTCGGCCGACACTGAGCCGACCAGTCGGCCTACCCCCGAAGCTGACCGCAGCGGTGCCCGGCCCCATCGGCTGGGCAGCGGCCGGAGGGGCCGGTGATGGGGGCGGATGAGCTGGGGCCTGGCAGCCTTCCGCCAGTGACGCTGGCCCTCCGCCCCAAGGGGCGGGACACCCTGGCAGTGGAGCGTGATATGTGCCGGGCGCCGATCTGGCATCCACGCCCGCAGTCGGCGGACGACCTGGCGGTCCCGCAGCTGGTGCTGTACGGTCTGCCGCTGCGACGGCTGAGCGGGTCGGCCCTCACGGTGGGAGACCAGCGGATCTTCGCGGACGTGGCGACCCGCTGGGTACGGGCCGGGTGTCCGCCCGACCGGCGCGTGCTCTACTCGCTGGGAGATGCGGCGCGCGCCCTTGGCGGTGCGGCCGGCGGGAAGGAGTGGCGTCTAGCGCGAGCCTCGCTCGTGCGGCTGCGCGGAGCCACGTATGAGTCCGTCTTGCGTCAGGCCGGCGGCGCCGAGGCGATCTGGATATGGGGCCTGATCGACGATGCCCGCTTCGTGCTTCGGGGGCACCAGGACGGGCACGTCACCATCTCACAGGTGATGGCCGACTTGGTTGCTGGCGGGGCGGTCACCTACCTCCACGCCCCAACCTGGGACGGCATCAGAGCACGGGATGAGATCGCTGCCCGCCTCTGGGTGTGGCTAGAGGCGGAGTCCCTCCCAGCGGCGTGGCGGTATCCGGTGTTCGGCGCGGGCGGACTGGCCGACATGCTGGGGCTCCGGTGGGCACGGCGCTGGCGCGTCGCCCGCCGGATCGCGATGGCCGCGGAGGCCATCTGCGACGCGGACCGCCGCTACCGGCTCACCCTCACCGAGGGGCTCGCCCCCGGCCAATGGCACCTCACGGCAGCCCGCGACCGCGCCGCCCGGCAGGGTGGCGGCCCCCTGCCGGTCCCGGTGCTGCGGGCTTGGCGGCGGGCCTACGAGGGCCGCCGGCCGTCGGCATCTCAGATAGAGGTAGTCGGTGAGCTCTTGACCCGCTGGGAGCCGGCGGAGATCGCGGCCATGCTCCTGGCCGGCGGCGAGGGTGACGCGCTGGCGGAGGTTATGGCCGCGGACCGCGCGCGGTCCGTCGAGCGGCTGGCGGCTGCCGGCCAAGCCAAGCATGAGGTGGCGGTAGCGCGACGCGTCGAAGCAGGGGAGGGACAGAGCTACGTGGACACTCTGGCGGCGCTGGGGGTGACCTTGCCTCGGTGGGCCACGGGCGAGCCTCTGGGGGGGCCACCAGTCCCGCCAGGTCCAGTTTCCGGGACTGGACCTGGCGGGACTGAAGACTGGACCTTGCGGGACTCCAAGACTGGACTTTGCGGGACTGGCCCAAGATCAACATCGGCCTCTACCGTCGTATGTACCGTCGTACCTACCGTCGGAGACTCGCCAGGCGAGGCTCCCTCAAGCGTCCCGGAGGCCAATGCATGAGCCCCCTGGCCCCGGTCCCGCCGCACAACCAGGGCGCCGAGCGGGCAGTGTTGGGCTCGCTCCTCCTGGAGCCTGCCCTGGTCGCGGAGGTGGTCGGGCTCGTGGGCCCAGCCGACTTCTACCTGGACGCCCACGGCGACATCTTTCGGGCGATGCTCAGCCTGTTCTCCCGGGGGACGCCGCTCGATACACTCACCCTGGCCGACGAGCTGGAGCGCGCTGGGACTCTGGAGCGCGTGGGGGGGCTGGAGGGCCTCACCTCGTTGGGGGCGGCGGTCCCCACCGCCGCGAACCTCCAGTACTACGCCCGGATCGTCCGCGACGCCGCCGTGAAGCGGCGGCTGATCCATGCGGGGGGGCTGCTGGCCCAGCTGGGACAGGATCCTGAGGTTGACGCCGGCAGCGCCGTCGATCAAGCTCAGAGAGCCGTGTTCGAGGTGGCCGACGGGTCGCCAGCGGGGGGCGGGCCCCGTTCCCTCGGTGGTGATGCCCTGACCCTGGTCGCCGAGCTGCGGGAGGCGCTGGCCTCTGGTGGAGGGGCTCGGCTGGCCGGCCTGCCTCTGGGTATCGCCGGAGTGGATCAGCTGACTGGGGGGATGTCGCCTGGTGAGCTCACGGTGCTCGCCGGCCGGCCCGGCATGGGGAAGAGTTCCCTGGCGGGGTGGTCCGCGCTGCTCTGCGTGCAGCTCGGGGTCCCGGTGGGGGTGATCTCCCTGGAGATGGGCCGGTCCTCCTGGACGGAGCGGTCCATGTCCTCCATGACCGGCGTCAACTCGCAACACCTGAAGCTCCGCGCTGTGGCGGAACGGGACATCGGCGCCCTGGCAGAGTGCGCCGAGAGCCTTGACACGATGCCACTCATCGTGGATGCCGCCCCTAGCCAGACGATCATGCAGATTCGTGCATCTGCACGTCGCATGGCGGCCGCCCACAGCATTCGGCTGGTGGTCGTGGACTACCTGCAGCTGGTGAACGTCGAGTCCAAGGGCCGCTCCCGGACGGAGCAAGTGACGGAAATCTCAGGCGCGCTGAAGAGCCTGGCCCGCGAGATGAACATCCCGGTTCTCGCCCTGTCGCAGCTCAACAGGGAGTCGGAGCGGCGCACGGAGCGCCGCCCGCAGCTCAGCGATCTGCGTGACTCCGGCAGCATCGAGCAGGACGCTGACGTTGTCATTTTTGTGCATCGGCCGGGTCTTTACACCAAGGAGCAGGACCCAGAGTTCGTCGAAGTGGTCGTGGCGAAGAATCGCAGCGGTCCACAGGGAATCCTGAATGCTCACGTGGACCTGCCGACCGGCAGGTGGCGCGGAGAGGATGACGTTCCGCCCAGCGTCAAGAGGGCCTTCCCGGGCGCGCGGCCCGCGCGGGCACCTCGGTAGCCCCCCGAAATGTCGCGGATTTGTCGTGGATTCCGAGTGACGATTGAGGCAATGGATGAGCCTGGGGTGGCCTACCACCTTTACCACGCGCTGGTCACCGCGGGCCATGCGTCGTGGTGCCCGGCATCGGACCCGTCGGCGGGCGCCTGCCGCTGCGGCCGGACCGAGGCGCTCGCGGCCTACGAGTCAGGCCCCGGCGGCGTCCCTCCAAGTGTGTCCTGCCTCCCGCTGACGCTGATCCCGCACGGAATGTGGCACGTCAATGTGCGTTCCGCAATGCCGGAGCGCTGGGATGAGATCAGGCACGAGGTGTACAAGCCACACGTGTGCGAGGCATGTGGAGGTGGAAACGCCGGAAGGCCCTGGCAGGCCCACGAATATTGGTCCTGGTCGGGCGGCCGGCAGGTGCTCACACGCATCGCCAACCTGTGCGACGTGTGCCATGCAGCGACGCATCTTGGACGCACTCACACCGTCTCGGGCTCCGATCAGGCGACCAGGGAAGCGTTGCAACATCTCGCCGACCTGAACCATTGGACCGTGCAACAAGCCGCGGAGTACGCACGTCGGGAGTTGGCGCCGACCGCCGAGCGCTCCAAGCGCGAGTGGCGCCTCGACCTTCCCCTGCTGGCCCGCGAGTTCGGCATCCGAGTGCCGAAGGAGCTGGGGGGACCAAGCGACGGCCTGCTGCGCCGCCTACTGGGGGTGACATCATGAGTTCTCATACGGTCCGCGCTGGCACCCTAGTCCTTGCGTTGGCCGCGCTCTTCGGTATCCTGTTCCTGAGTTCCGCCGCAGCTGCCAGCACCCCGAAGTGCGCCACATCAGCTGGCGGGAGCGTGACGACAACTTCCCCAGCGTATACCACGTCGAAGTACTATCCGGGCTACTACAAGACCGTCACAACGTACGAGGCCGGCTACTATACGACTGCCAGAATCTACCACGCCGGCTACAACAAGACGGTCAAGACCTACCACGCCGGCTACAACAAGACGGTCAAGACCTACCACCCGGGGCACAACAAGACGGTCAAGACCTACCACCCGGGGCACAACAAGATTGTCAAGACCTACCACGCCGGCTACAACAAGACGGTCAAGACCTACCACGCCGGCTACAACAAGACGGTCAAGACATGGGTCAGTGGGCACTGGGGCTATCCCCGCCACTGGCACAGCGGGTACTACTTGTGCGTAAAGTGGCAGTTCGTGTACACGGGGGACTGGTGGAGGTGTCTCGCGAGGGCCTGGCACCCAAGCTGGTACACCTCGACCTGGTACCCGGGCCATTACACTTATTCCACTGTCTGGGTTCCCCCTGGCTACACGACTTCCACTGTGTGGGTGCCCCCTGGCTACACGACTTCCACTGTGTGGGTTCCCCCTGGCTACACGTATTCGACTGTCTGGGTTCCCCCGGGGTACACAACTTCCTCCGTATGGGTGCCGGGACACACGGTGGTCACACAGCACCCGGCTCACTCGGTCACCACGTCTGCTCCGCCCGAATCGGTTTGCATGGCGGTTGGTCCGTACGCCCCGGACCCAAGCGCTCCCGTTGCGATCACCGGCCTCGCTGAGCACTTCTGGATCACCGGGGACACCAGTTCCATTGTCGCAGTGGACTGGACGTTTGGCAGTGCCAACTATCCGTTCCAAGGGAGCAGCGTTTGGTACTCCTTCCCCGTCACTGGGCTTACCCCGTACTCCGCCCAGATCACTTGGGCCGACGGGGCGACAGCTACGGTGGGTGGCACCATCTTGGTGAAGCAGGTTCAGTCGGTTGCTGGCTGAGTGATGATGCGAGCTGCAGCAACAAGACATCACGGGCAGGCGTTGGTCGAGTTGGCTCGCGCAGACGGCCTTTTTTGTGTTAGCTCTCGTGTTAGGGTGTTCTTATGAGTTTTGCGATCCGCCTAGCCAAAGCGACCGTTACTTTGCTGCTGTTTGTCGCATTCGGAGGGGCACTGTACCTCGGCTCTCAGTACTTGACTCATCCTGCCGCCACCAGCAACTCTGTAGTGGTGAGTCATCCAAGTCCACTTCCTGTGATCAGTGGCAACTCGCTCATCGCTGAGGAGGATCAAACGGACGCCCAGTGGGTGGAACAGGACTTTTCCGGGTATTCCAAAATGTCCATGCCCGTGCAGACCGCAGATGGGTGGACCTTCGCGGTCACGGGCAAGGCGCAGATCTTTTCGCCTCCCCTGGGCGTCATGTGCGGCGGCCCCGGTGCGGGCGGCAGCACTTACACAAGAACCTTGTACGGGCACCTCATGAAGGTCGTGGTAAAGGGCAATCAGCGGGTCCCCACTTTCACCATCGTGACTGCCCCCACGGGGAAGCATTTGCTGGCGTGCCCATGACGCACAACCCCCCGCGCAGCATGAACGCCCGTACCCACTCACTGGAAGAGCGCGCCGCTATCTTCATGGTCGGCCTAGCAGCCGTGTGGGAGGCAGGCTGGGTCGTTCTCGCCCTGGCGGCGTACGAGGAGGAGCGCCCAGTCCTCTTGTCTCTCGTGCCGGAGGGCTGGCGTTGGGCCCTCCGCCGGCTCCCTACTGGTCCTGGCCCCGCCCGCGCAGCCGGATGAGCTCGGCTACCACCTTGTCCGAGGGCTCAGCCCGAAGGCGGCTGAACGCAAGGCGGATGAGGGCCGAGTTGCCGACCCCGAGCGCCCCTTTGCGGCGGGCGTCTGCCAGTACTCCGTCGAGCCACTTCGCGTCGTCTGCCGCCACCACCACGCTCATACGACGCTCGTCCGGACGGGGCCTGGGGTGGCTGATTCTCGCCATGGGGGCATCCTAACATTGGTCGGCGACAAAAGAGAGACATGGGACTGTTTGTGTATCGCGATAGCAATGTGCTACACTGCTGAATGGCGGCGGGCTCGGTCTCAGGTCCGCCGCCCATTGAGACCCCTTGAGGCCGAGGAACTGAGATGAGTAGGTACCCCCTGATGGCGTCGGGCCTCGCGGCCGGGCTACTTCTTGCGGCGTGCGGCGCGACCTCGGTCACTCACCACGCGCCCTCCGGCTCGACGCCGAGCCCGTCGGCCACGGCCTCGTCCACACTCACGGTGACCCCGAGCCCCACGGCCAAGCCCACCTCAGCGGTCGCGGCGGATGAGGCTGGATTTAAGGGGTGGGCAGCCGCAACCGTGATCCTGACCGGTGGCGGCCCCGATGGCATGCCCCCAACCGCTCGCCAGCAGGCCGAGTTGGATGTGATTGACGTGCTGGGTAGGGCGCTGGCGATGCCTGGGTGGAGAACCACCCTTGGCGAGGGGCAAACTTTGGTCGAGACCCCGCCGGGCTGTCTCGCGAGTATGTGGCACGTGGTTGGTGCGTTTGCCACACCCCCAAACGCGCCAAGCGCTGCGGGAGCGGGCCCGATCGCCGTCGTGGTGCATGGCAGCGGTGCCTGCACCACTGCTGCGTCGGGAGGCCGAGTGTTCATGGCCATCCCCGCCACGGCCCCAGCCGTGACCTGGGTCCTCCAGGGGAGCCTCGTGGCTCTCCCGCCCGTTCCTGGCCTCCCCGGCCTCCGGACCGAGGTGTGGACCCCGGTCGCCCATGTGACCTGTTCGGCTGCGTGGGTCGAGTACGCCGGCAAGCAGCAGCCCTCGGGCTCGGTTCCCGGATGCTGAGCCGTCGCGCCGTGGCGGCGGTGCTGGCTGCTGGGATCGCGCTCAGCGCCGTGGGCCTGCTGGCATCCCCAGTGCTGGCCGCAGATCCGCCGGCATGTACATCAATCACGGCCTGCTCCTCGAACACCGCGACCGTGACGGCGTTCGACGCGATCCCCGGCCCTACCCCCAAGGCGGGCGCGGGCTCAGGCGGCGGCGGCACCATTGGCACGATCTCCAAGGCGATCTGCGCCGGCCCTTTTTTCGTGGGTGAAGCTGTGGGAGTAGGCGCAGGCGGCCAGCTGGCGTGGACGGACCCGTTCGGCCACGAGCACCTGGTCGGCCTACATGGTGGCGGCCTCGGGTTCGGTGTGCCGCCCATCGCCGAGTACTACATCCTGGCGAACTACTCGCGGACTGGCCAGGTCACCCCGGCCACCACCACCACGCCGGCGACATGCGACTACTCCCCATGGGTCCCGGATGGATTCTCGTTCGTGCCGGTCACCAAGTGGTCTGTCGTGTGGTCTCAGCTCACCCCCGCAGTGAACGGTCTCGAGGCGCTGGTCACGCAAAAGCTGCGCGGCGGTACGGTCGCCAGCTTACCTGCTCGGGACGCCCTGGTGGACCTCGCCACAAACTACGTCGTGGCTAATTCGAACGTGCCCGAACTCCTCCTCAAATCGACGACAGTGACGAGTGGCCCTATCGCCTCGGCGGGAGGACGGTCGCTCGTGCTGACGGTCGCGGTGGCCATCCAAAGGGTCGGCGTTACGTGGGATTTTGGCGATGGCCGAAGCCAATTCGACGCCTCGCCCGGCGCGATGGGGACACCTGGCCCGAACAGCACCGTGCAGTTCACCTACTACGACGTCTCGGTTCATGGCGAGCATCCGACGCCGTACCCGGTCATCACCCCCAAAGACCAGATCCCGGTGACGGCCACTCAGGATCTGTGGGTGAGCGCGGTTGCCATCTGGCGGGACGCCCAGGGCCGCCATGAGAAGTCGCTGGGGTCGTACTGGCTGCACCTGCCCGTCGCCCCACACTGGATTGTGGTCGGCCAAATCGAGAGCATCCCGGTCTGCCCGACGAAAACGAACTGCTCATAAAAGGAGCGCAAAACATGCGAGTTCTGAATTATCTGATCGGACGCAGTGGCTATCAGCCGTGGTGGGAAGAGGCGCTAAACCTCATGGAGGACGCCTGGGAGTGGGCCCGTGAGCTGGTCGCCCGTCCGCCGTCACCGCGCGGCGACGCGCGCGACGATGAGCTGGCCCGTCTGGCCATCGCCCACCTCGCCCACCTCGCGCGACGGGACCGGCGATGAGCAAGCTGACCAGTCTCGACGCGGCCGAGCTGGCGACCATCCGGGCGACCCGGTACCTCCACGCGGCCGCCGCCGAGCAGCGCGATGGCGACCCGGACGTGTTGTTGGACCTCGCCGACGCCCGCAAAGAGCTGCAAAAGGCGCGCCGGTTTCTGTCTCGGGCGGCTCGCGCGGAAAGTTGATTCATTGACAACGCTTCGCCAAAGAGGGGGCCCCACGAGATGAACGAACTGATCGGAGCGGCGAAACTCGCATGATCCAGCACTTTCTCTCCTTCGTGGCAGACGCGGCGGTGATCGCCGCCGTGCTGGCATTCGCGATCGTGCTGACCCCGACCCTGGTCGAGATCGGGGCGGTGGTGCTTGGCTGGCCCGAGCCCGAGGCGTGGGCGCGAGAAACCGCAGCCAAAGATGGGGGTAAGCGCTGATGAGCTGGCTCGGCCTGCTGCCGCACTTGATTGGCACGATTGCCCACGATGTGGCCGACCCCCTGGGTGCGCTCTGGTCCGTCGTCTTCAACAATTTGCTTGGCAACCCAGCCAATCCGAAGACGCCGTTAGGGTTCCTTTTTGAGACCCTGACGGGGCAGATCAATCCCGCGCAAGTGTCCCAAGTCCATTCGCTGTACGCCGTGCTGACACCATCTGCGATGGCGATCTTGACCTTAATCGCGGGAGCCAGGATCATGAAGCTCTGGGCCACAAACGAGAACTTGACGCCCACGATGGTGCTGATGGACGTGGTGCCCAAATGGGGCTTCCTGATGATCCTCCTGTCCCCGCCTGCAAACATCGCATACAACTTGTTTGGGTTCGTCGCCACGACGTTTAGCAAGGTCGGCTATGCGCTGATGGGGAACCTTCTGGCTGTTACCTCGCACGTGATGATAGGCGGGATTGCAAAGCTGTTCATGCAGGACGTGGTGACGGCCGCTGTCTCGGCGATGGCGGCCGGGCCGGAGATGACGCCAGTCCTGGTGTTGTTTGGCCTGCTCATGGCGTTCTTCCTCGCCTACCTGGTCTGGCTGATGTTCATGCGGAGCGTCATCCTGATCTTCTGCCTGACCTTAATGCCCCTCGCCCTTCCGATCGCTCTGTATGACCCTCAGAACGGGTTTTACAAGTGGTGGCTGGGTTCGGCCACGGGCGCTCTCGCTGCCCAGATCATCGGCTGTGTCGGCTTCGCGATCACCTTGACGCTCGCGTTGGGAGCGCCCGGTGTGGGCCCGCTGCAGGTGGCGATCACCCTCTTGCTAATGACCGTCGGCCTGGCTCTGACCGACAAACTAGTCCGTGCCGCCGAGAGTGGAACCGTGGGTGGGGCCGGCATGGGCGCGGCTGGGCTTATCGACGTGGCCGCTCTGGCCCCGCGCGCGTTCCGAAATGTGTTTGGGACCGCTGCGGCTGGGCACCTCAGCAGCGGCCTCACAAGGCTCGGCCGGGGTCGCCTGGATGAGGGCGACGGCGCAGGTGGTGGTGGTCGCGCCGCCGGAGGCGGTGGTGGAGGCGGTGGAGGTGGCTTTGGAGCTGGGCCTCATGGAATGCTGGGCATGTTCTTCCCTCGTCACAACGCATTTGCGGACGCGGTGGGCGTCGGCACGCTGACCGTTGGGGGGGCCGCGAAGGGGCTGTTGCATCCGCCTGGAGGAATCCTGCGTCCGACCGAGCCCCGCGGCCAGAGCCTCGTGTTTGGATCGATGGCCGGGTATCGGATGGCGATGGGCACGGCCACCGCGGCAGACGCTTCGAGGGCCATCACCCCGACCAAGGCCGGGCGGCTGGGCGAGGCGAAATTGACCGCCCATTGGGACCAGGTTGACAAAGCCTTGACCGACCAGGCGGGAGCGCGCATGGCCCAAGCGCAAGCCAGCCACGATGGCCTGATGGGCCGGGCTGATGCGATGGCGGCAGGCCGTGACGATGAAAGCGTGAGGGAGTATATGACGACTGGGGGTCTCAACCCACAGTACAAGGCTGGCGCGCCACTGGGCCAGTCCGAGCGCGACGAGGCGGCAGCCGCCACGAGGCTGAAGGCGCAGACCGTCATCACCGACGCGCAGCTGGCAACTGACACTCAGCGGGCCCAGGCCAAGGCGGAGTTCGAGGGGATGCGCCAGCAGGCGGTAGCGACAGGCGCGTTCAACGTGCAGAGCCGAAGCCATCCCGCACGGGTGGGCGCGGCGGCGAAGTTCACCCAAACGCAGTCCGCGCACCTGGAGGCGCAGCTTCGGGCGCACGCGCAGAAGTTCGGGGTGCCGCAGAAACCGCCCAGCGAGCCGAAGAAAACGGAAGGGCAACCATGAAACGGTTGGATGACGGTTCCCGTGCGGTTGCACATGGGCTTATTTACGTGCGCGCGCGGTGTATTGTGGTGGTAGGTTCAGTTCGAGCGGGAGGTGATGGCATGCGACAGGTTCTGCGCTTGGCCCCGGCTGTCTTGGTCGCTGCGCTGCTGCTCGCGGGCTGCGGGCAGGCGTCCGCGCCGGTGGCTCCGAAGGCCACTGCGGCTCCGGCGGCCGTGTCGCTGCACCTGAGCGCGGGGCCGCCTGCTGCGGAGATTGGCGGCTCTGAGTACGCGGTGGTGCTGACCGTAAAGGGCCTGGTGAAGGGTGGCACCTATGGGCTGAATGGCGGCACCAGCCCATGGCAACTGTTGGCAAATGCATGCGTGAAGGACGGCCTAGTCGTTGGCGGCTCTACGAGTTGCACGATTGTCGTGCAGGGCGTGACTGGCACTACAAAGTTCACCTTGCAGGAGCGCTCCAACGTGTCAAACACTGTGGTGGTGACCTGGTAGAGCGATATGGTGTGAACATGGCCAACTCGCCCCGCCTCCCGCTGACGTTGATTCCCAAATCCTGCTGGGAGCGGAATGTACGCACTGCGCTACCCGAGCGCTGGGATGAGATCCGGCGCGAGGTGTACAGACGAGCCTCACACCGCTGCGAAGCCTGCGGGAGCAGTGGTGGCGGCCGGCCCCTGCATGCGCATGAGTATTGGGGATACGAGGGCAACAGGCAGGTGCTCGCGCACATCGCCTGCCTCTGCGACCTTTGCCATGCCTCAACCCACCTGGGCCGGACGCGGAGCGTGTCGGGGTCGGATCGCGTCGCGCGAGAGGCGCTGGAACACCTGGCCTCCGTGAACAGCTGGTCGATCCCCGACGCGGCGCAGTACGCGCAGCATGAGCTGGCCGTCTGCGCCGAGCGATCCCGCCGGAAGTGGACGCTCGATCTCTCTCTCCTTGGGCGAGAGTTTGGCATCCGGTTCCCGTCTGCGAGCGCGTCGCGCGGCGGTAGGGGTTGGCTGCGCAAGCTTGTGGGGGTGGGCCGATGAGCCGGCCAGAGCTGCCGAAGAGCAGCCTGGGCGGCGGGCGGTCCGAAGCGTTCCAGATTGGCTGCGAGCTGCCCTTGGTGGTAAGCGGCCTCTGGGAACTCGTCTGGCTCGTGCTGTTGCTGTCTGGTAATGGCCCGCAAGGCCAGATCTGGTCGGTGCCGGGCCGCTGGGCGTCAATGGTCACGCTGGAGGTGGAGCACCGCCCCACTGGAGGCCTGCTGTGGGCCACCTGGGGGGTTGGGGCCGTGGCCTGGGTGCCCGTTGTGCTCGTGGTCGTCGGCCTCGCGGTGGCGGCGTATGTGCTCGGGCTGTGGCACGAGCGCGGCCTGCCGACGCTGGGGCCCCGCCGCGAGCGCCCGTCCAAGCGCCCGCGCGGCGGCGGTGGCAAGGGCCGCCAGGCCCCGCCCGCCACCGGCGAAGGGGGCAAGCGGCTGGACATGTCGATGGACGACTGGCTCGCGGACCAAGCCGCCGGGCGGGGGAACGAGTGATGGGACTGGTGCGCCACGCGATGCCCGAGGGCATGGTGGCACTCCCCCCTGCAGGGTGGGGCAGGACCGGGATCTATCTCGGGATGGCCGCCGGGGACGGCGCTGGCAGGTGGTTCACGGGTGGGCTGCCCGAACGCGGTGAGGACTGGTATCGAGACGCGATCCTGGCCGGCGGGCGCGTGGTGAATGGAGTGCCCGTGACCGAGGCCACGGCGCTGATGTTGGCCGGGCCTGGCGGGCACAAGTCGCTCGGCTGGCTCTTGGGCCTGTTGGGATTGCAGGATTGGCCCGGCCCGGTGTTGTGCCTCTCGACCCGGACGGACCTGGCGAGGTTCGCCGGGCCCCGACGGGCACGTCTGGGGAAGGTCCAAGTCCTCGACTGGCGCGGCGAGTTGGCCAAGACGCTGCCCTACCAGCGAGTGCGGTGGAATCCGCTCGACGGATGTGAGGTGCCGGGAGTTGCGAAGGACCGAATGACAGTGATGCTGGAAACCGTTGAGCTGGGCCGGCCACCTGCGGAGGCCATCTGGTCTGTCCTCGCCGTCCAGGCGCTCACGGCCTGGGCCCATGCCGCGGCCCTAGAGGGCGCCGGCATCAAGCGCGTCCTTGGGTGGCTTCGCAAGGATGAGCTCACGGAGCCGCAGAAAATCTTCAAAGCTCACAGGTCGCGGGCCGGGTTTGGCGAAGACCTGGCAGCCCTCGCCGGCAAGGCTGAGGACACCAAGCAGTCCATCCTCCACAGCGCCAGGCCAGTGCTAGCAGCCCTGGCAGACCCGGCAGTGCTTGATGGGTGCACCCCAGATTTGATCGAACCCGCCTTCGACATCGACTCCTTCCTCACCTCGTCGGACACCCTATTCATCACCGACAAGGGCGGCAAGAGTGCGGCGAGCCCGCTTGCCACCCTCACCGTGGCCCTGGTGAACGCGCTCCTGGAGAAAGCGGAGCTGAATGCCGCGGCGACCGAGGCCGGGCCGGGCCGCCTGCCGGGCCGGCTATCCCCCCCGCTTCTGGTGGTGATCGACGAGGTGGCGAATGTGAGTCCTCTGCCCAACCTGGTGCAGGTCTTCTCTCAGGCCCGGGGCCACGGGATTGCCGTTGCCGTGGCCGCACAGTCCTGGAGCCAGCTGACGGAGCGCTGGGGCCAGCCCGGGGCCACGGCGATCTGGGACACCGCCGCCTACCGGCTCGTGGGGGCGGGGCTGCAGGACATGGACTTCCTGACCGACGTGTCGAAGTCCCTCGGGGAGCGCCAGGTCTGGCGGCCCAGCGTGGGGTCGCAGAGCGGAGGCTCCGGCTCCTCCGGAGCCTCCCACAGGGGCAAGAGCGAGTCCCACACGCTGGTGGAGACGCCCAACTACAAGGCGTCGGCGCTGGCCGCCCTCCCGGAGGGAAAGGCGATGCTCATGGGCCGCGAAGGAGCGCGCCCGGTCCAGCTGCCAGCGCTCCCGTCGCTGTTGGAGGCGATGGCGCGGGCCGAGGATCGGGAAGTCCAGCGCGCCAATGCCGATGTTCGGGCTGCGCTCGCCGCTCCACGCGCCGTCCCCTCGTGGTGGGCGCGCCTGAGGGACGCGCTGTGACCCAGCCCGCCGCGCGCCTTGACCAGGTGGAGGCCGAAATCGCGGACCTCCGGGCCGCGCTCGCTGGGCTGGCGGCGGCCAGCGGGGTGTCCGCCCCGGCCGGGCAGGAAGAGGAAGTGGCGTGATCGCCGGAGCCGAGGCTCAGGGGCCCGCCCCCACTCTCTCTCGCGTCCGTAGGGCCCGCGTAGTGCGGGACGAAATGCGCCCGGGGCGCTGTGCCGTCTGTGGGGCGCCAGTTGGGCCGGCGAGAGGGCCCGGTCGGCCCCGGCGGACCTGCTCGAACTCCTGCCGGAAGGCCGCTCAGCGGCGGCGTGACCGGGGCCTGCCGGAGTCCACGCCGCGAGTCCGCCCGCGTGGCCGCCGCCCCCTGGCGGAGCTGCTGACGGACAGGGCCTCGTGACCATGACCGCGGTACCACCGAGCGATGGCGAGCTGGCCGCCCTACAGGAGGAGCGAGACATTGCCCATGCTCTCCGCGAAGCCTGGTGGGCAGCTCAGTGTGGAAGCCTGGGCAAGGACCCGCGCGAGGTGGCTGCAGACCCCCGCGGCCGGGAGATCGAGAAGGCAGCCGCGGAGGCGGAGCGCCGGTACCGGGCTGCCTGCCGCCGGCGGTGGCCCAATCGCCGCGGGAGCCGGCGGCAGGTGACCCCCCGGCTGCCGGGGCTGTGATGGCCGTTGGCGGGAGATCAGCCACCACTGGTGCAAATCTGGCAGGCAGATCCCGACGACCCTGCCGCCCGCCGTCCAAGGAGGATCTGAGCCATGGATGAGGAAGAGCCGGGCCCGCAAGAGGGAGAGGCCCCTGAGGGGGCCGCGCCTCCCGCCGCGCCCCCCTGGTCGCCGTGGTGCGACCTCCCGCCCGAGTCACGTCCCTACGCCCAGCGCGCCCTCATGAGCTGGGTGGACCACGTGTTCCGGTCCGGCTGGCCTGAGCCCTCCGAGGCGGTCAAGCCCTGCTGGCCCTGGCACGCGGACGCCGTGGCGACGCTCCGGGCGCTCAAGGCCCGGCTGGACGCGGCCTACACCCCAGCCGTCAAGGACGGCGAGATCGGGGCCGCGCCCGTGTATCGGATCACCGACTGGGACACCGACCTGGAGCGGGCCCACGAACGCTGGGTCCTGAGCTTCAAGCGGTGCGACCCGACTTGCTTCCGAAGTCAGCCGGCGTCGTACGCCGAGCTGGCCGGACCTCAGGCGGCAGCGGCGACCGACCAGGCCGCCGAGGGCGCTTGGGCCGCGGTGCCGCCCGAGCTGCCCCTGCCCATGGAGCCCTGGGAGGTGGCGCGAGGGCTGGCGGAGCGGCAGGCGGCTGCAGCCGAGGAAGTGGCCGGGCCGGCGACTGGTTCCCCCGACGTTTCCGGCGGCGTGGACTTGTGGTAGCTGTGGGCCAAGCGGAACCTTTGGAGGATCGCGAAGTGGGATTGGAAGTCACGCCGATCATGTCTGCCGAGTACTGCCTTGAGCACCACCCGGTCCTGGTCGGGCTGGTGGGGATCGCCGATCGCTGCTATCGCTGTGGAAAGCCCAACCGGGCCATCGCGGGCGTCATCGTCGAGAAGTCCGATGCGATGGCGTACCTGGGACTCGACGACGATGTTTTCCTTGACTTCGACTCCGTGGCCGAGGCTCTGCGGGATGCGCTCGATCCCGCCTGGCTGAAGGAGCGGCAGGTAGGGCCCCTGAAGGTCCGGCGCTCGCGGCAGCGGCCCGAGGGCTACCTGTCGAACGGCTGCGTCTGGTGCGACACCATCCTGGGCTCGTTCCCGCTCAGTGAGGCGGTCGGGGAGATCGGCATGGATCGCCTGGCTGACCACGTGTTCGCCCACGTGGCACTGCCGCTCGACGCCCTCAGCCAAGTGGTGGGCCCGTTGCTCGGAGCCGGGGGCTGCGGCCCTGACTGCGACTGCGGAGCCAACGACGAGCGCTAGCCGCCGTGGCAATCCCGATCTGCGACGAACGGGGTGGCAGCCTGACGACGGCGTAGACTTCGGGCATGGCGGTTGATCTCGACGCCCTGATCCGGGCAGTTCGGTCGAACCCGGAGGCTCGCGACACCCTCCGGCGTGAACTCCTCACCGAGGACCTGCTGGCACTGCCAGGACAGGTGGAGAGGCTGGCGGCGCGTACCGATGCCCGCTTCGCGGAGGTGGCAGAGCGGCTGGAGCAGCTGGCGGGACGTGTGGAGCAGCTGGCCGCCGCCCAAGTGAGGACCGAGGAGCGGCTGGAGCAGCTGGCCGCCGCCCAGACGCGAACCGAAGAGCGGCTCGCGGAAGTGCAGACGATTGCCAAGCGGGCCAACGGCCGGGTGAGCAATCTGGTTGGTGCCGAGTACGAGCGCCAGGAAGCGGTGCGGGCCGTGTGGAGCATTGAGGCCGCAGTCGGTGTTGCACCTGGCGCGCTCCGGCCGATCACCATCGACGAGCTCCGGCCCCAGCTGGCAGCCGCAGTGGCCGCGAAGGCGCTCACGCCCCAGGCCGCCGACGCGATCACGAAGGTGAACGGGCTCTTTGCCTGGGGGCCGGCGCCTGGGCAGGTCTCCGGCTATGTCGTCGTGGAGGCATCGCTGACTGCCGACCATACGGACGTGGAGCGGGCCGTGGCCCGGGCCGCAGACCTGGAGCGGGTCACCGGAGTCGCGACCCGCGCCGTGGTTGTGAGCGATCAGGTGGCAACGGATGCCGCTGAGTCGATTCGCCGGCGACGAGTGGCGCACGTACGGGTGCCGCCGCGGCGGCACCAGATTCCGAGCCTCTGAGCGGCGGGCTCGTGACTGAGCCCTGGCTGGGCGTCCTGATCAACGGTCACAGGAAGAGCACAGCCACAGTCCCAGCCCCCCGGCGGGCATGGCCTGCCCTGCAACCCCCACGCACGTGGGGAAGACGTGGTGCTCGGGCGGGAGCTGGTGCAGGTGACTCCTGTAACCCCCACGCGCGTGGGGAAGACTTCGACCGTCACCGCCGGGGGCCGATTGCGTATCCTATGTAACCCCCACGCGCGTGGGGAAGACCCTACCGAGATGGTAGCATGCCCCATCCCCGATCGGGTCACCCCTTCAGCCGGGGGTGCCCGAAATGCCGGTCCAACTCCGCCAGGGCCTCCTGATCCGTCAGCTCGCCCTCGGTGACGCGGCGCTCGACCTCATGGCTGAACGCGCCTTGCTCCAGTCCTCCCGCTCGCACTGAGGCCAGCGCCTGAGCATCGGCGCTCGCCAGCCTCTCGCTCATCCGGCAGAGAGAGCCGCTGAGCCCGACTTTGACGGGAGCCGAGCAAAATGAGATCGAAGGGGGCGGGTCGTGTCATAACAGCGACTTCGGAAGTGGCGGGGCCATATCAGGCGGTGGTGGGGAGGGGTAGCCTGGCGGGGACGGTGTAGCCCAGGGCCGAGGCCACAGCCAGCGCTTTGGGGGTGTGCCAGGTGCAGGTCCGGATCGGGACCTGCACTCTGGGGAGGTTGCACGAGACCACCCGAAGTGGCTCCAGCGCCTCACGCGCTGCCCGGGCGCTGTAGGGGGCGCCGGCCCGGAGCAACCGCTGGCCCAGGTGATTTTCCATCAGGTAGCCCAGAACGCAGAGGAAGATGTGGGTCCGGATGCGCCGCTCCGTTGCCAGACCTGTTCCTAACGGGTGGGACCGCTGGCCTGCCGGCAGCGGAGGCCGAGGATGCCGCCAGAGCCACGGACGGTCCAGCGCATCCCGGACTGCTTGAGGGGGTGGGCGAGCACGCTCTTGCAGCCAGCCTCCACGGTACCGAACTCAACGAACACCCGCAACTCCCGGAAGTGGGCATAGCGCATGCGCTGGCGGTTGAGATCAAATTGGGGGTGGCGCTTCTCGATCTCCACTATCACCCCAGATGGGCCAGTAGCCAAAGGAGAAGAAGACGGGGACCGCGCAAGGCTGGTCGGACGGCCCGGTCGGCCCAGGATACGTCGCCCTTATGGAGCCGACGGCGACGGGCTCGGGGACGCAGCCTCAGGCGGCGGTGAGACCGGAGCGGTGGAAGTCGGGTTGCCGCTGGGGGCAGGGGAGCTGCCTGTCGCCACGGGCTGCGGTTCGGTGCTCGCGAACATGGTAAAGACAGATCCGTCCGCTGCATCAACGAAGACCCATGCTGTGACGACTGGCGTGCCAGAGATCGGGTTGACCTGGTAGGGCGCTTCCCCTGGAGCATACATCACGACCCACGCCAGCTGAGGGGTAGCATATGGGCCACCGGACACGAGTGCCAACTTCACGTTCTGTATGTGTGAACCGGGAACGGGCCATGCCTTCTGCGCTGCGGCGCTAGCAGCCGAGTCGGTTGCAGCAGCGGCAGTCGCCGCAAGGTGCATACCAACAGGCGGGGCACCAATGGTCATCCCTGCCAACGTCACTTGTCCCCCTGCCCAAACCGGCCCCACGCCCCCGAAGCTCGGTGGAGTTGCCGCTGTCGCAGTCTTGCCAGTCAGCAGCACATGCCCGGCAAGCCCAGCTACGGCCAGACCAAGCGCACTCAATATACCAACGACTAGCCTAGTACGGACAGTAGTTGTCATAGGTGTACTCTTGCGTGGAGTTGCTTACGCCACCTGTATACCAGTTGCCGTTCGTGGTGCCCCCTGATCCTCCCATGTCATTCCAGCCGCCGCTGTAGTACAAGTGGGTCCCAGTGAAGTACGCTGGGGAAAGGTAGCCGCCCGGCATCTGGGAGTCCGTGTCCTCGGTGATTCCCTCTACGCGACCGTCGCTGGGCGAGAACCCCAGATTAACGCCTTCTCCGTTAGCCGGATACCAGTAACCATCGGCATAGAAGCGCCAGTCGCCCGACGAGGGATTGTTGTAATAGATCTTGAACGGGTACGTACCCCCCCAGCTCAGAGTCGTGTCGTAGACACCAAGGTATGAGCCGTCAGGGCTCTGCCAGTTGAAGTATGGGCGAGCGACGGAGCCCGTGGCATAGCTCTCGATCCAGCCGCTCTGAGCGAAGTATGGACCGCCAGATTCAAAGCCTCTCAGTTCTTGGGCTTCAGTGGTGGTATCCGCGCCCGTAGGGTAAAGGAAAGGGTGGTACACAACGATGTTGCCGTAGATACCGCCCACTGTGTAGCCTACATTGTGGTAAGCATATGCTTCGTTCTGCACGCCGTTGCTGGGATTGCGACCGGGGTTACAGGAGGCGGATGCTAGGAGTGAGCCGAGCGCGCCACCGGTCGCAACCGGCAGCGCGAAGGTACTGCCGACGGCCAGGGCTGTAGCCAGCACGCCGAGGACTGAGCCCCTGGCCGGGGTACTCCTTACCCAGCCCCGTAGCTGGAAATAGAGGTGCGGCCGTGAGAACACGGCCGGATGTTAGCACTCAAGGACGTGCGTGTCAACGGATCTGGGCGTGTTCCCCAGGTCCACGTCAAAGTCCGCTGCTGAGGGCAGGTCTTGGAGGTGGGAGGTGAGGCGTGAGGAAGTTCCGGTGCTGAGGTGAAGGCAGGGGGAGGCCGACAAGGCGCTGGAGGACCAGGTGGTCCCCATCTCAGGGCATGCTTCGCCAACGGCCCTTGTCGGGGCCGCTCAAGCGGGAGAAGGGGCGCTCAGATGCCCAGCAGGGTCAG
>DAHWNZ010000048.1:0-21866 GCA_027339635.1 Candidatus Dormiibacterota bacterium | reverse complement strand
GGGCTCCACCGCCAGAACCTGAATCTTATCTCCGGCGGTCGGTGCCAGCCAGACCGAGACCTCCATAGCGCCTGCGCTGCAGCTCATCCGCCACCTGCCGCGGCGACGGCCCTGCGGCCGAAGGGGCTCCACAGCCACACACCGCCCAAGCCTTGAGTGCAGATCCTCTAACTCGGCCAGACGAGATGCCAGGCTGCGGTCAAGAAACAGGTTCGGTGCCGCCAGCGATTCCAGGTCGGCGGGATCACGGGTCTCATAGGCCCGGACCACGGCCGTCTGAGCCGCCAGCAGGGCGGCGGAGACCGGGATGGCTCTCGGCACCAGCAAGCCCTGTGCCCCGAGCTCGTCAATGATCTCTCTGACCAAGAGCCGCATCGGAGCATAGGTCCGGTTGGCGAATGCGAAGACTCCGATGTCGCAATCCGGGAGGAACTCGACGTGGCTCCCAAAGCCCGGTAAGCCCCCGCTGTGGAACACGACCCTGCCGTATTGCGGGCTCCAGCCGCCGAAAAATCCGAAGCCGTATCCCACCGAAGATAGTCCTGAAACACCCTGCCTGCCTTCGCCCAAGAGGCGCTGGGGTTGCTGCATCTCGCGCCGCGAACTCCTCCGCAGCGGACCTGGGTCAGGCTCATCCCGCGCCGGCCAGGCATCCAGCTGAAAGGAGACGTAGCGCGCAAAGTCGGCCACCGTGGTCGCCAAGCCGCCCATCGCCCCGAAGGCCCCGTCGTGGAGCGGGGGTTCGGGATCAGCCTCCCACGACTTCCCGCGATGACCGCGGGCCCGCACGCTGTCGGGAACGTCGGCGATCTCCCAGTAGGTGGACTGCATGCCGAGAGGCCGCAGCAACCTGGCCATGGAAAGAGCCGCCAGGGTGGATCCCGACACCGCCTCGACCACCTGGCCCAGAACGGCGAACCCCAAATTGGAGTATTCGAAGCACTCCCCGGGAGGTGTGTCCACAGGAAGGCCCGCCGCCAACATCCGCCGGAAGGCATCCCTGGGCATGTCCAGCAGCCTATCCGCCCAGGGATCGTCTTCCATGAGGCCCGCTGACATGGTGAGCAAGCTCCTGACCGTGATCTCCGGCGCATCTCGAGTCCGGTCGGCGAGCTCGACGCCGTCCAGGTAGTCTTTGATCGGTCGGTCGAGAGCGATGAGGTCCTCGTCGCGCAGCATGAGCACGCAGGTAGCGGTCAGACTCTTGGTCATGGACGCGATCCGAAAGACCGTTTCAGGCACCACCGTGAGATGGGAACGCTGATCCGCCCAGCCGTGGCAGTCCGCCATCACCAGATCCGCTCCCCTAACCACCCCGAACGCCAGCCCAGGGAGTTCGTGCCTGGCCGAAAATTCCAGGGCGAGAGCCTTCACTCCTTTCAAGGTGGGCTCATCCACTTCCGAGTTGTCACCGCGTTCCAACCTGGCAACCTCCGAACGATCGGCGACGCCGATTAACTGCCGTCCGAGGCCAGAACCTCAGACCAAGCGGCGTGGCTTCCTTGGCAGCAAGAGCACGGCTCCGGGCGGTGGTGTGCGGTCGAGGAGCGGCGCAGTGCCTTCAAATTCTAACCAGCACGGCGGCCACGCCAGAGCTCCAGCGGAGCGCCCCTCGACATGGTGGCTGGCGAAGTCGTGACCGGTTACTTCAAGTCCAATTGACGAGCACGGAGGGCGCTGACGGCCGTCGGAGTCCGCCGGCCGTCGTCCCCGCTGGCGGGCCCGGTACCCCGGCAACGCCTGGATGGGTCGGGCCCGTTCCAGCGGAGTGATCTCGGCTAGGAGCTGGGCTCAGCCGATCGCGCTTGACCTGCAAGGTCGCAGGGCCTTTGCAGGTTCATCAAGAAGCGCTCTGAGGCGCCGGAGTGGCGCGGGAGTCGGAGCGGGGTGTCGGCGCTGATCCTAGGCTTGCCACGGACGATCTCATTGATGCGACGGGGTGGCGCTCCGTCGGCCACGGCCAGCCGGCGTTGGCTGAGTGCCAACGCCGATAGGTACTCCTCGACCAGAACCTCCCCGGGGTGTGGGGGGGGACTCAGCGACTGTGCTCATCATGCATCTCATTCAGTGATAGTCGACCATCTCCACCTGTTCTGGGCCCCACTGGTCCCGCGAAAGCAGATCCTCCATGGGTCGTCTTTGCGAATGCTGCGGCGTCCCGCCAAATCTCCGTGCAACTTGTCAAGATGATTCCCAGGGGCACTCTGGGGTCGTCCAGGTCCTCCGCGGCGTCCATCACCAGCAAGTTGCGCAGGGCTGCCCGCGGCCTGTCGCAGTCCCGCCGTTGGTCTGATCCGGCTTGGCTGCCACTCGTCGGAGCTAGTGCGTCGAAGATCAGCGCGGCGCGCATCGGACATCGAGTTTCGGCAGCCTCCGTCTGCCGGATCACCTCACCGAATGTCCTGAGATGAGAGGCTGCGGGAACTCGCAGCCGTGGGGCTATCCGTCTTGAGGGAGCAGGTGTAGGCGACGCCTCTCTTCGCGGGAACGACTCCGCACTGCTCTCGGTCAGTCCTGCAAGTACGGGCTCTGGACGACGCAGAACTCGTTGCCGTCGGGGGCGGCCATCACAATGTGGTCATGATCGTCGGAGTACTCCCACGGCGCCACCTGAGTCGCGCCCAAGTCCTCCAGGCGTGCCACCTCGGCCTCTCGGTCCGCGGTGTAGAGATCAAGATGGACGCGGTTGAAGCCCCTCTTGGGCTCGTCCGTGCGCTGCAGAGAGACGTTCGCCCACCTCCGTTCCGGGTCGGTGAGCACCGCGAACGTCTCGTCCACGTTGCGGACCACATAGCCCAAAGCAGCGGTCCAGAAGGCGATGGCCATCGGGATATCCGGGGTGTTGATGACCGTGGACCCGACGTACAGCCTCATTCAGCCTCCCCGCGTGGCTGGGCTCAGCCGAGCCACGCTCCGCGTAGTCTAGCTCGCTCCCGCGACGCGGTGTCAGCCGTCACCCGAGACGAGGCGCTCTGGCAAAATGGACACCCCCAAGCCGCCTAATTGCGGACGCAACGGCCCCTACCCATCCCCGGTGGCGACCGACCCTCGGCCGATCCCACGCCTACCCGCCTGTCCATATCTCCTGGCGGTGAATTTCCAACTGGTCGTGCCTGCCATCTCTGTCCTCTTCGGATCAACTCGAAGAGTCAAGCTTAGGTACCGGTCCAGTTCGGCAGGGCCACTACAATTCGACCTCCCGGCCTGCGGCCTCAAGCAGAGGTGCCTCTCACACGTCCGCATGCATTCATGCTTGACCGTGCTGACTGGGTCAGGACTGGGCTCAAGGTTGTCGCCATCCTGGGGTGTCGGCGGGGCCGGAGCGCCGCGCCGTGCGACACCGGAATTGCTCGTGCCGACACCACAGGGCCCGGTACCGCCCGGCCCGGGCCATCGTCCCCAATGTCCCAGTGCTACCCTGAGGGCATTGTGGGGCTCCCAAGGTGGGCCACCGTGACGGGCCTGCTAGGCCTTGTCGTTCTTGGCCTTTGCCTTTCTGCTGTGGGCCAGAACGCTGGCCCGGGCACTACTCATGATCTGCTTGCCACCGAGTGCGGGTTTGCATGCGTCACTACCGCAGCTCCGCCAACCGTCATCTGCGGCAATGTCCTTAGCCGTTCAGCCGCGGGGATTGTGGTCTACACCATCTGGGGCCGGGACGCTCAGGGAATCGTCCGCTACCCCACCGCAGGAAATGTTGTGTACCTGCGGGTCTCCAAGAGTTGCTCCGGTGGCAGCGAGGTGCAAATTCGGCCCACCGGAATCCTGCGTGTAGTCAGGTCGGTTCGAACTTCCGATAGGCGCTTGGCCATGGTCGTCCTGGCCCAGGTTCGGCCGGGTCTGGCCACGATCACAGCGACCCGCCATGGCCACCTGGTCGGCAGGATCAGGATCGAGCTCCGGCCCGAACCCCCGACGCCTTCGCCGTAGGTGGGACTCTCACCATCGCTCCGTCCTGCCTGCAGGTCCGGTTGCGCCAGGAACGGGGGGACTCCTGGATAGCTGCATCCCCAAGGCCTCATCACGAAGCAGCTTCCGTGATGGCCAATCCGCCCAGGTGGAGTAGCCAAAGAAGAGGTTGACCCACCGCCGCAGCGTTTCGTGGCCCACTCCCAGTTGGCGGACGATCCGGCTCACCACCCACTGATTGTCACCCCTCTCCGCAATGGTCTCCTGGACCATCCGCACCGCCCGCTCTCGTAGGTCCTGCGAGGACCGTCGCGCATATGGACTCGTCTTGGTGTCTTCCACGGCTCCACATTCTCCAAGGTGTCGAGTCTCCACCAAACCCATGGCGGTTGAGGATATCCATCCGCGTGGGAGACAGTCGTGGGGTATGTGGGGTGAGGACAATCGGTAGGCGACGGGTCAGACCGCGAGGCGTCCTCCGTCGACGGGAAGGACGACGCCCTGCACGAAGGTGGATGGGCCGGTCGCGAGGTAGACGATGCCGTCGGCGATCTCCTCCGGGGTCGCCGGTCGGCCTGCAGGCGCCGGTCCGACCAAGCCGTCGAGGTTTCCGCCCATCGCGTCGGTGCCCTCGGTGCGCGTCGGTCCCGGGCTGACCGCGTTGACGCGGACTCCGGCCGGGCCGTATTCCGCTGCCCACGCTTTGGTGAGAAGGGTAAGAGCGGCCTTGGTGGACCCGTATAGAGCCATGTTGCGCATGCCGATGGTGGCGACCATGGTGGTGACGTTGACGATCGATCCAGAGCCACGCCGGGCCATGCGCGGTGCCAGTTCAGCGACTAGGAAGTACGGCACCTTCACCCCAATTGCGTAGGCCTGGTCGAACTGATCCTCGGTGGTGCTCGCGGTCGGGCCGAACGCAAAGGCGGCCGCGTTGTTGACGAGGACCTCGACTCTGTCATCGCTCAGCTCCACCGCTCGCCGGGCAAGGGCGCGAGCGTCCGCCTCGGATCTCAGGTCGACCGCGAGGAAGTCGGCCCGACCGCCCCGGGAGCGGATGAGGTCGACCGCCGCGGCGCCGCGGTCGTGATCACGGCCGCCGACGAGGACGTGAAGCCCTTGAGCCGCAAGCTTGACCGCGGTCGCGCGGCCGATGCCGCTGGTGGCGCCGGTGACGAGCGCTGCCGCCTTGCTCATCGGCCCGGCTCCGACAGTGCGCGCTTGTGCAGCGTGACGGCATATCCATCCGGATCCCGGAAGGTGAACATGAGCCCGAACGGGCTCTCAGTCGGAGGCACGACTATGGGCACGCCCGCGGCCTCAAGGCTGGCGTGAATCCGCTCGACGTCGTCGGCCGCGAGCCACAGCACGACGCCGGCTCCCGCCGACGGCGTGACGGTGCCCGGATCGAAGCCGGGCAGCGGCTCGCGTACCGCGAACGCGATCGGAGCGGTGTCGAAGACGACCGCGTGCGGCGGCCCCGACGGCAGCCGGCGAAGGCCGAGCTGGGTCTCGTAGAAGTGGGCGGCGCGATTGAGATCTGCGACCTGCAGCGCGACGAAGTCGGGCCCGATGACGGCCATGCGACGTCTCCTCCTGTGTATCAGGGTCCTGACATAAGAAGTCTATGTCAAGATGCTGATATGTGTCAAGCGGCGTCGCTTCGACCGCTCGATCGGTCGATCGGATACGTTCTCAAGCAGGCGACCACGGCGCTCAACGCCGCCATGGCCGCCGCCCTCCGCCCCCACGGGCTCACCGTGCCCCAGTACTCATGCCTCGAGCTGCTGAGTCAACGGCCCGAGCAATCCAATGCAGAGCTGGCCCGCGGAATGTTCGTCACCCCCCAATCGATGAACGAGGTTCTCCGTGGCCTACAGAGTCGATCCCTGGTCGAGCGACCGCAGGACGTCGCCATCGGTCGCGCGCGCCCCACTCACCTGACGGCTGCCGGCCGGACCCTTCTCGAACATGCCCGGACGGCACTCGTGCCGGTCGAGGAGCGCATGCTCAGCGGCATGACCAGTCCGCACCAGCAGCAGATGCTCGCCCACCTTCGAACCGTCATCCACAACCTCGAGCATGGTGCCGACGCCGGTGAGGCCGGCACTTCGGAACCTGGCGGCGCCGGTTAGCGGGATCCAGGGATGCGTTGGCGGGACGGCCGCGCCATGTCCGAGGGGCGCCAAGGTCCGGTCGGCCGCACCCGGCCCGGTAGTCGGCCCACTCCCCCGCTCAACATCCGGAGCCGACGGGGAGACTCGAACTCCCGGCCAGCGGTTTACGAAACCGCTGCTCTACCACTGAGCTACGTCGGCGTACCTGCCCGAGTATAGGAATGCTTGGGAGAGTCGTCACCCTGTCCGGAAAACGCGAAGCCCCTCTGCCGAGCGACCTCGTACAGCACGATCGACCCGGCAACCGCGGCGTTGAGAGAGTCGACCCGTCCTCCCATGGGAATCGAGATCAACAGGTCACAACGCCTTCTAGTGAGCTGCCGTAACCCTTCCCCCTCCGACCCCACCACAAGCGCCAGCGGCTGGCGCAAGTCCGCCCGATCACAATGCACCTCCGCGGCCTGATCTAGTCCGGCGACAAGCAGGCCAAGTTCCGCAAGTTCGCTGAGGGTCTGGGCCAGGTTGACCACCTTGACCAGCTGCAGATGCTCCAGCGCTCCGGCGCTGGCCTTGATCGCTGCCGGGGAGACCGGAGCGGTCCGGTGCTTCGGCATAACCACGGCATCGACGCCCAACGACTCGGCGGCCCGAGCCAGCGCTCCCAGGTTCTGAGGGTCCTGCAGCCCGTCGATGCAGAGGAGCAGGGGGGGCCACCCGGAGTTGGCTTCCTGCACCAAGCGGCGGAGGAACTCCATCCCGGGAAACTGCCGGGAGTCGAAGTAGGCCACCACTCCCTGGTGATGCTGCGAGTGGGAGCTGTCGGCCAGCCGGTCTCGCTCAGCTGGCTCCGGGGCCACTCCCTGGGCTATGGCAAGGGAGGCGATCTCAGCTACCCTAGGATCGTCTCCGAGCCCTCGGCTGACCAGAAGACGCCGCAGGCGACGACCTGCCCGAAGCGCCTCCCTCACGGAATTTCGGCCGTAGAGTATGTCCGGCATCAGACCCGATGCCAGCGGGCCCCGTCCTTGGTGTCCTCAACCTGGATCCCGAGCGCGGCGAGCTGGTCGCGCAGCCGGTCCGATGCCCCATAGTCCCGCTCGCGGCGAGCTGCCTCACGGCGCTCCAGCAGATCCCTCTCCACCTCCGTGAGGTGGTCTTCAATGGCTGCTCGAGCCTCGATGACCCCCAGCCTTGAGTCGACCTGTCGGAGCGTGGCCAGAACGGCCGAGCAGCCTTCCCTTCCCGCCCTCCCCTGGTCCAGCAGACGGTTGCCCTCCCGCAGGAGGTCGAAGACGGCGGCGATGGCATCGGGCAGATTCAGGTCGTCATCGAGGGCCCGCTCGAAGAGGTCGCCGGCTCTGATGGCGGCACCCTCCAAGGGGTCGGACTGCTGAGGAAGGCTGGCGAGGTCAGGGGCCTCCCGGCGGCAGCGCTTCCAAAAGGCCGCCAGCCGATCCAGGTCCTTGTGAGCTTCGCTCAGCAACTCCTCCTTGAACTGGAGCTTGTGACGGTAATGCGCGCCGGTAAGCAGCAGGTAGCGGAGTGTCAGAGGGTCGTGGCCGCGCTCCTCCAGGGCTCCGAGGGTCACGAAGTTGCCCTGCGACTTGGCCATCTTGCCGCCCGCGATCAGGAGGTGCTCAGGATGGAACCAGTATCGAACAAAGGTCTTGCCGGTCGCCCCTTCGGATTGGGCGATCTCGTTCTCATGGTGGGGGAACTTGTTGTCTACCCCTCCGCAATGGAGATCGAACGACTCTCCCAGCTTGTCCATCGCCATGGCCGAACATTCGAGATGCCAACCCGGGCGCCCCCACCCGAAGGGCGACTCCCAGGAGGCCAGATCCCCAGGTTCTCCGCCCTTCCAGAGCACGAAGTCTCTCACGGTCTCCTTGGCCTCGTACTCGTCGCTGTCGATCCGGCCGCTGCCACCCGCCTTTAGGCCCTGGGTGTCCAGATGGGTGAGTCGGCCATACTGCGGGAAAGAGGAGATCCGGAAGTACACAGAGCCCTCGCTGCGATAGGCGTGACCGGTGTCCAGGAGGCGCTGGACCAGGGCAATCATCTGGGGTATGTATTCCGTAGCTCGCGGGTATGCCGACGCCGGCTCTATCCTCAGCTTGGTCAGGTCGGAGAAGAAGGTGGCCACAAATGGGTCTGTGAACGCCCTCAACTCGGATCCGCTCGCCCGCGCTTTGGCGATGATCTTGTCGTCGACATCGGTGATGTTCATGACCTGGGTGACGGCTAGACCCCGCGCCTCCAGGTGGCGGCGCAAGAGATCCTCGGCCAGATACGTCCTCAGATTCCCGATGTGAGCCTGGTCGTGGACCGTGGGCCCGCAGGTGTACATCCCAACCCGCCCGGGGTTGAGGGGCTCGAACGGCTCCACCCGCTCGCTCATGGAGTTGAACAGCTTGAAGGTCACTACCCTATGTTATTGGGACGGCCCCTGGCGGCCCGGGCCGACTCTGGCAATCGCCATGGCGGCGATCCCCTCACCGCGACCGATAAGGCCCAGTCCGTCCGTTGACTTGAGCTTGACGGAGCACGCCCCGCGCGCCAGCTGTAGCACTCCTCCCAGGGACTCAACCATGGCCAATCGCTGCTGCTGCAATCTGGGGACTTCCGCCAGCACGGTGGCATCGATCCCGCACACGACAAGGTCTAGCGGTGCCAGCATCGCCGTCACCAGTCGCAGCAGGTCCAGCGACGATGCGCCCCGCCATTTTGCTTCCGAGGAAGGGAAGTGCTCCCCAAGGTCGCCGAGCGCCGCAGCCCCCAGGACGGCGTCCGCCACCGCATGGCAGAGCACGTCTCCATCAGAGTGGCCAACCAGTCCCTGGGAGTGATCGATCGTGACGCCGCCGAGCAACAGGGGCCCCGACCCCCCAAAGCGATGAACGTCTATCCCGAGCCCGGTCCCCGGGATGGCGCCCGTGGTCAACGGCGGCTGCCCTCCGGGGCAGCCAGCCAGGCACGCAAAGCGAGAATGTCCTCGGTTCTTGTGACCTTGAGATTGCGCGGGTCCCCAGCCACGGCCGCCACCGGCTCGCCAAGCGCGAGAATCAAAGCGGCGTCGTCGTCCGCAGTGAGCCCTATCTCGATGGCCCTGCGATGGGCGCGCAGAAGGCTGGCGCGGCGGAACGCCTGCGGGGTCTGCACTGCACCCAGCTCATCTCTGGCGAGCATGCTGTCCAACATTCCGTCGCGGACTCGGGCGGTCGAGTCGACCACCGGCACGAACGCGGTCGACGCACCCACGCGCCTGGCGGCGGCGAGCACCTTGGAAATTAGCTCGGGGGCAACCCCCGGGCGCGCTCCATCGTGTACCACCACCCACTCCTGGGTCGTGGCCTGGACCCCGTTGACCACGGACTCCTGTCGCCTCCGCCCGCCCGGCACACAGCGACAACCGAGCCTGGGGGCGACCTCCGAGCTGAGCTCGACGATCCTGCGATGATCCTTGGGATCCGCCACCACGACCAACTCCGATATCCCGCTAACGGGGTCGCCCATGGCCCGCAGGGACCATGCGAGGACCGGCTGGCCCCCGAGCTCAGCCCATAGCTTGGCGCCGCCGAACCGAGTGCCGCTGCCAGCGGCGGGGATCACGGCGGCAACCCCGACGTTGTGCTCCCCAGAGCTCAAGTCCCGCTCCCGCTGAAAGTCCTCGGGGGACGACCGCCCCGTCTCTGGCGCGCCTCGACAGCGGGCTCCTCGCCATCGACCTGGGCGAACACCATCCGCCCCGACGCGGTCTGGATCACGCTCTTCACCACGACCGAGACCCGCTGCCCCAAGTGTCCCCGGCCACCTTCAACCACCAGCATCGTGCCATCCTCCAGATAGCCGACGCCCTGCTCGGCCTCGCGGCCCTCTTTGACGACCTCAACGTCCAGCCGCTCCCCGGCCACCAGCGAGGGTCGCAACGCGGTCGCCAGCTGGTTCAAGTTGAGGACCTGCAGACCGGCGATCTGCGCCAAGCGGTCGAGGTTGAAGTCGACCGTCAGCAGCGCGGCGCCCTCCTCCCTGGCCAAGCGAACCAGCTGCGCATCCACCTCCGACATGGAGGGGTACTCGACGTTGGGGAATCTGAGTTCAAGCCCGCTGAGCGCTCTCAACTCCTCCAGCATCGCGATCCCTCGGCGGCCCCGGGAGCGACGGATGGGATCCCCCGCATCCGCCACCGATTGCAGCTCCTGCAAGACGAATTGGGGGACGATCAGCTGGTAGAGACAGAAGCCCGCCCGCGCAAGATCCAGCAGCCTTCCGTCAATCACTGCGCTGGTGTCGACCACGACCTTGGCGAGCGGCGGGCCGGCATTCGTCGACCCGATACCGATCATGGAGAAGTCACGTCGTCGGCGCCGGCCCACGCTGAGGCCCAACGGCACCAGTATCGCCGCCACCAGAACCGCGACGACCCAGCCAAGTCCATAGGGCAGGCCGCTTGCGATCAGGGCCACCAGGGCGGCGATGGCAAGGGCCACGATCACGCCGCCGAGAACGCCGAGAAGCTCCGACATGGGCAGGGTCGCGAGCTGCTCCTCCGCCCAGAAATACGGGCGGACGGTGAGGTTGGGCCCCAGTATGTAGCCCACGACGCAACCGAGGCCCAACCCGAGCGCCAGGCTTATCACCGCTCCCTGCCACGTGGACAGAGCGCCGCCGATGCGCTGCACCAGGATGGCGCCATAGAGCGTACCGGCGCACGCCCCCACGCACATCCCGACCAGGCTCGCTATCCGGTCCGGGCGGGCGCGCGGATCGGGCGGGAGCCGCAGCGCGGGCCGGGCCTGCTCTAAGCCGGAGGGATGCTCCTCCGGGACCTCAGGCGGGCTTGCCGCCATCGGCACCACCGGGACCGGTAGCGCCGGCTCCCGCGGGCTCTGCGGCGGATGAAAGATGCTCGGCGGCCGAAGGCTCTTCCGCTGGAGGCGGGCCGGGCACCACATGGGTTCGGATCTTGCCGTCCTCGACGTCGATCGTGACCAGGTCCCCAAGTGAGTACTGGGTCTGCAGCAGTGCCTCACTGAGGGGATCCTCGATCTCCGTCTGAATGGTACGCCGCAACGGGCGGGCTCCATAAACCTTGTCGAACCCAAGCTCAGCCAGCTTGTCCTTGGCCTCGTCGGTGACCAGCAGGCTCAACCCCTGCCGCTTCAGGTGATCGCGGGTCTTGGTCAGCATCAGCTCGACTATCTGGCGCGTCTCATGCGGCCGCAGACGGTGGAACACGATCACCGAGTCAACCCTGTTGAGGAACTCCGGTCGGAACGACTTCTTCAGCTCGTCGGTAATCCGCTCCCGCATCTTGCTGTGCTCTTGATCTTCACCGCTGGCGCCGGGCACATTGGGCTGGAAGCCCATCGAGATGTTGGTGCCAACCCCCTGAATGCCAAGGTTGCTGGTCATTATCACCATCGTGTTGGCGAAGTTCACCACCTTGCCCTTGGCATCGGTGAGACGGCCATCCTCCAGGATCTGAAGCAGGATGTTGAAGAAGTCGGGGTGGGCCTTCTCGATCTCGTCGAAGAGGACGACGCTGTAGGGCCGCCGACGCACCGCCTCGGTCAGCTGGCCGCCCTCGTCATAACCCACATACCCTGGCGGGGACCCCACCAGTCGCGCCGTGCTGTGGCGCTCGGCAAACTCCGACATGTCAAGCCGGATGAGGGCATCCTCGCTGTCGAACAGGAAGGCGGCCAGGCTGCGCGCCAGTTCGGTCTTGCCCACCCCGGTGGGGCCGAGGAATATGAACGACCCGATGGGACGCTTGGGATCCTTGAGCCCGGCCCGTGAGCGTCGCACCGCCTGGCAGATGACCTTGACGGCCTCATCCTGGCCGATGAGGCGGCTGTGGATCTCTTGTTCCATCCCCAGGAGCCGTTTGGTCTCCGCCTCGACCAACCGGCTGACTGGAACTCCGGTCCAGGACGAGACGATGTCCGCGATGTTGTGCTCCGTCACCGTGGCCACCGTTTGACCGAGCTCATCGCGCCAGGCGGCCTCCTCGGAGGCATACTCATCCTTGAGCTGCTTCAGCTCAATGTCGATCTTGCCCGCCTGGTCCAGGTCGTGGCCACCGACCGCCTCTTCTCTTCTGGTCTGGAGAGACCGGATATGCCGCTGCTTGGCACGCAGCTCGGGCGGAGTGGTGGTCAGCTTCATCCGCACGCGGGCGCTGGCCTCATCGATGAGGTCGATCGCCTTGTCGGGCCAGGAGCGGTCGCTGACATATCTCCCAGAGAGCTCGGCCGCCGCCTGGATGGCGTCGTTAGTGATCGTGACCCGGTGGTGCTGCTCGTAGAGCGAGCGCACTCCGGACAGGATCTCGACCGTCTCTTCCAGCTTCGGCTCGTCGACGTAGACAGGCTGGAACCTGCGCTCCAAGGCCGCGTCCTTCTCGATGTACTTGCGGTACTCATTGAGAGTGGTGGCCCCGATGCACTGGATCTCGCCACGGGCCAGGGCGGGCTTGAGGATGTTGGCGGCATCGATCGCGCCTTCGGCCGCGCCAGCCCCCACCAGGGTGTGAAGCTCATCGATGAAGAGGACCACCTCCTTGGAGGAACGAATCTCGTCCAAGATCTTCTTGAGCCTCTCCTCGAACTCGCCACGGTACTTGGTCCCGGCCACCAGGGCTCCCATGTCGAGGGTGAGTACCCTCTTGTTGGCCAAAGAGTCAGGGATCTCCTTGTGCACGATCGCCTGGGCGAGCCCCTCGGCGATGGCGGTCTTGCCGACGCCTGGTTCCCCGATCAGGGCGGGATTGTTCTTCGTCCGGCGCGAGAGTATCTGCACCACCCGCTCGATCTCCATCTCGCGGCCGATCACGGGATCGAGCTGATTCTTCTCGGCAAGCTCGGTCAGATCGCGGCAGAACTGGTCCAGTAGCGGAGTCTTGGTCGCCTTCTTGTGCTCGGCGCGGGGCTCGTCCTCCAGCCCCTGGTCGCGCAGCTGGGAATCGAGTTCTTGGCGAACCTTCTCAAGGGTCGCTCCGAGATCCTCCAGGACGTGTGCTGCTATTCCCTCTCCCTCGATCAGGAGACCAAGCAGCAGGTGTTCGGTGCCGACATAGGTGTTGTTCATCCGCTTGGCCTCTTCGAAGGCGATCTCGATCACCTTCTTCACCCGTGAGGTCGGGATGATCTGCTGCACGATGATGCGTTCGTTGCGACCGAGAACCGACTCGATCGTGGTGCGGACCTTGTCGATCTCAACCCCCAGGTTGCCCAAGACCTTGGCCGCCAGCCCGTCACCCTCCCGCAGCAACCCGAGCAGCAGATGCTCTGTGCCGATATAGGAGTGATGTGACTTCTCGGCCTCGTCCTGGGCCAGAGTCAGGACCTTCTTCGCCTTCTCGGTGAATCGCTCAAATGGATACAAGCGTCATCTCCTAGACCCCAGGGGGGCAACAGCCTGCAGCCGGTGCTGGAGGACCTGGAATGAAACGGGTCTCGGGCTGATTCCGACTTTGATCACTCCCGCATTATGCCCAATCAAGGCGGGACAAACCCCGTCGACGTTCCATCCAGCCCGCACCCTGCTTTGAGGGGACGCTCCAAAGCACTCCGTCTGCTCTGATTGAGACAGCCCAAGCTGCTCCTCACGGATCAGTGCTCAACGCCGTCCGGGCGGCAGCGGGCGACCGCCGCATGAACTGCCACCGTGTCCAGCTCAGGGCGGCCGACAGCGGCCACGAGCTGCTCCGCAACCGCCAGCAGAACATCTCCGGTGTCCACTGACGGCCGGCCTTCGAGGATTGAGATCCGGACCGCATCCCGGAGCGCCCTGGTCGCCTCCTGGCCCAGGCGAAGGGGCTGTGGCTGGACTGCAGCGGCGGCCGACGGCGCCGACTCTCTGGCCGGCTGGCGTACCGCTGCCAGCTCGACTCCGAGGGAGGTCATGGCTCTCGCCGCCACTCCTTCCCCTTGCCTCAACAGGCCGACTAGGAGATGCTCGAGGCCAATCTCACTGGCGGCACCCGCGGCTCCCTCCTCCGCGGCCAGGCAGATGGAGCTGCGGACCGCAGGGTCCATCGGCCAGCCCACTCCATGGCCCAGCTGCGAGAAGGGCTGGAGGGGCGTGTAGCCACTCCAGTACGCGGCAGGCCGCGCAAGCGTCCCACCGCCTCGATGGAGCTCTTCGTGGAGCCTCGCCAGCCCCTCGAACTGCGGATCCGTTGGAGCGGCCGGCGCGTCCCCTCGCATACGAGCTATCTCCACGCGGACCCTCTCCAGGTTCGCGCCCAGGTCCTCCAGCACGTGAGCGGCGATCCCCTCGCCCTCCAGCAACAAGCCCAACAGAAGATGCTCGGTCCCGACCTCCTGGCTGTTCATCCGCTTGGCCTCTTCGAAGGCGATCTCGATCACCTTCTTCACCCGTGAGGTCGGGATGATCTGGTGCACGATGAGGCGTTCATTGCGGCCGAGAATCGAATCGATCGTGGTGCGGACCTTGTCGATCTCAACCCCCAGGTTGCCCAAGACCTTGGCCGCCAGCCCGTCACCCTCCCGCAGCAACCCAAGCAGCAGATGCTCTGTGCCGATGTAGGAGTGATGTGACTTCTCGGCCTCGTCCTGGGCCAGAGTCAGGACCTTCTTCGCCGTCGGCGAAAATCTCTCGAAGGGCATCATCAGGCCGACCTCCCACAGTAGCCGCTGACTCTTGGGCGGGATCGAGGAGAGCAACGGGCACAAAGGGAGCGGGCCAGCACCTTTGCTGGCGAGCTCCAAGTCCCGGGATGACGGCCTGGGGCTTTTGCAGATTCGGCGGTGCCGCGGGGCCGCTCCGACCACCGTGCCACCCATGGGAGCCCAGGAGGTCCTACCTCGATGGGAACCCGGGCCAGGCCTCTCCGACCGGCCGCTGGCCTCACACCAAGGACGGCGTCAGAACGCTCCTTCCGTGCGGGGCACCGGATTGCTGGGCTCACGGCTGGCCCGCATTATAGAAGGGCTGGTGAGCTGCCGCGGCCCGGAGCCTAAGGTCAGGCCCCTACTCCTCCTCCCGGGACTCCTCGGCGGTGTCCGGTGCTGGACCTGAGACTAGTTCTGGGCCGTCCGCATCGGCGGCTGGGGCCGGATCGCCGTCCTCGGCCAGGGCCTCAGGTGCCACTGCCTCAACAGCCAGGTCCACGTCGCCGTGCCCCCCCTGGGACCCGGCCGGCTCAGCTGCCTCCAGCACGTCCTCATCTGAGGTCACGTCATCTTCAGGCTCATAGTCGGCCGCAGCCGAGTAAGCGCCCTCGCCCCGATCATCGTCGGCAGGGATGTGGTCTGGCCGGGGCAGCAACTGCCGGTACGACAGCGAGATGCGGCGGCGGCCGCGGTCTGCCTGCAGGACCACCACCCTGATGTTGTCTCCCACCCGCAGCACGTCCTCGGTGCGTTCCACGTGCTCCCAGGAGAGCTCGCTGATGTGCAGAAGGCCCTCGACGCCGTCAGCGATCTGCAGGAAGGCTCCGTACTTCTTGGTCTTGGTGACCATGCCCTCGATGATCGTTCCCGGGGGGAACCGGGCCTCGATGCTGTCCCAGGGGTCCTCGCTCATCTGGCGCAGCGAGAGCGAGATCCTGGAGAGCTCGGGATCGAGCTTGATCACCTTCACACTGACCTCGTCGCCCACAGCCAGCATGTCGGACACGTTGCTGACCCTATCCCAGCTCAGCTCGCTTATGTGGATGAGGCCGTCCGCACCGCCCAGGTTGATGAAGGCCCCGTACGAGGTGAGCCCGCTGACTCGGCCGGTCACGACGTCCCCCACCGAGAGCCGCTCGAACAACTCCTCGCGCTGCCTGGCGCGGTCCTCGTCCTGCGCCGCTCGCTGGCTGACGATCAGGCGGTTTCGCTTCCTGTTGACCTCCAGGATCTTGACCATGATCCGCTCCCCGACCAGGTCGACGAGATTCCCGGAATGAGTGCGGGCGACCTGGGAGCTGGGAAGGAACCCGCGCAAGCCCATGATGTTGACGATGAGGCCGCCCTTGTTCTGTTCCTTGACCTCGGCCTCGACGCCCTCGCCTGTGCTCTCCTTCTCGGCGGCCTTGGCCCAAATCCCCTCGGCGCGGGCGCGGCGAAGACTGAGCACCACATTGCCATCCTCGTTCTCGGACTGGAGGACGTAGACCTTGATCCGATCACCTGGATTCAGGATCACCGGCTCCTCGGCCCTGCCGGTCAACTCCCGGTTGGAGATGACCCCCTCGGACTTGGCCCCGATGTCGACCAGAACCTCATCCGGGTCAACCCTCACCACCGTGCCATCCACGATGTCTCCATAGGTCAGGGTGCGAATCGAGTCCGCACTGGTGCGGAGGTACTCCTCCATGGAGCTGAACGTCATCAACTCCTCGACGGGCGCATCGGTGACAAGCTGGGCCAACGGGCTAATGGATCCTCCGAAGTCGGAAAGTTGGCGCCGACACAAGGCGCTCAGGTGCGGGCGAGAGTATATCAGTGCGGGCCCTGAGATCCGGCCGCGACTCTCAATCCTCCAAGGCAAGCTTACCGTGAACAGCCTCAACAATGCCGTTGCTGCCAAACTGGTGGGGATCGAGCAAGAGGTCCTCGAACAAGTTCATCGCAAGGAGCAACCCATGGCAACTGTTCCCCCGCGCCAGGCCTACGAATATCGTGAGCTCGACAGCTTGGAGGAGGTGAACCGCCTCTCTCGCGAGGACGGCTTCGATCTGGTGCAGGCGGTCTTCACGACCTCGGGCATGCGCTACATCGTGAGGCGAAGCGGGGACCAGGCGGAGAGTCGCCGCGCTGGTTTCTCCATACCCGGATGAAGCACCAGGGCCCGGGCCGGGTACAGCCCAGGATGGTCAGTCGAGGGAGGCTGATCCCAGCAGGGCTGTGTCGATGAGGCGAACCCCTCCCACCCGTGCGGCGATCAGGAGGCGGGAGCCCTGGTCGACGGTGTCTATGGCGGAGAAGTCGCTCGGGTCCACCACGTCGGCATATTCCAGGGTCACGCCAGGGTCTCGGGCGACAGTTGCCTCGGCCAGCTTCCTATAGGCAGTCGCTCGCCGCTCGCCACCCCGGAATAGCTGCTGGGCCAGGCGCAACCACCCGCTGAGCCCGACCGCCGAGCGACGCGCCTCCTCCCCCAGGTACTCATTGCGGGAGCTCATCGCGAGCCCGTCCGCTTCCCGCACCGTGGGACACTCGTGCACCTCGACCCCTTGGTCAAGGTCAGCGGCCAGTCGCCTCACCAGGGCCACCTGCTGAGCGTCCTTTTCACCGAAGAAGGCCAGGCATGGTCCGACAGCGCCAAAGAGCTTGGCCACCACGGTTGCCACCCCCTGGAAGTGGCCCGGCCTGGCTGCTCCCTCGAAGCGGCTGAGCCCCTCCATGTCGACCGTGACTTTAGTGGCGAAAGATGGGGGGTAGAGGGAGTCCTGAGACGGAGCATAGATCGCATCGACTCCCGCCCGGCGGAGCAGCTCCCGGTCCTGGTCCGGCCTCCTTGGATACCGAGTGAAGTCCTCTCCGGGGCCGAACTGGAGCGGGTTGACGAATGTGGAGACAATCACCTTCTGGCACTGACCGCGAGCTGCCGCGACCAAGGAGAGGTGGCCCTCGTGGATAGCTCCCATGGTGGGCACGAGGCCGATCCTGGCGCCCTGGCAACGCCAGGTGTGGGTGATCGCGCGGAGTTGAGCCGGATCGCCCACGACCACGGGTTGGGCCCCGGCTGCGGCGGCGGGCCCTTCAGGCATAGCTGTGGTCTGAATCCGGGTAGGTGCCATCCTCGACCGCGCGGCGAAACTCCACGGCAGCAGTGACGGTCGCTGCTCCCAGCTCTGCGAAGCGACGGACGAATTTGGGAGTCGGCCCGGTCGTCAGTCCGAGCATGTCGTGGACCACCAGCACCTGACCATCGCAGTCCGGGCCGGCACCGATTCCTATCGTGGGAATCTCCGCGGAGTCGGTGAGCTCCTTGCCTAGAGCGCTTGGTATCCCCTCCAGGACCACCGCGAAGGCACCTGCCTCCTGGAGGCCTTGGAGATCGGAACGCAGCCTGGAGGCCGCATCCTGCCCCCTGCCCTGAACGCGCCGCAGGCCTCCCATCGCGTGAACCCTCTGTGGGGTGAGCCCCAGATGTCCCATCACGGGAATCCCGCGCTCCACCAAGTGTCGCACCACCTCCAGCATCGCGCCGCCGCCCTCCAGCTTCACCGCCTGCACCCGCGCCTCCTTGAGCAGCCGCCCGGCCGCGTTGGTGGCCTGGTCCAAGCCCAGGTGATAGGAGAGGAAAGGAAGATCGCCCACGACGAGTGCCCGGCGGGTGCCCCTGGCGACCGCCGCGGCATGAGAGATCATCTCGTCCATGGTGACCGGCAGGGTGTCAGGGCCTCCGTCGCGGAGTTGGTATCCGAGCATGGTCCCGCCCATGGAGTCACCCACAAGCAGGACCGGGATCTCGGCTTCGTCCAACAGCAGCGCCGTGGTGTAGTCGTAGGCGGTCAGCATGGCGAACCGCCTGCCCTCCCTCTTCCACCGGGCCAGGTCGGTCACCTGCACCGGCCTGGGCGTCACTTCACTCATCCTCGCCACCTCCAGGGGTACTTCGGGTCTCACTTGCCGACGGGGCAAGGCTCAGCGTCAGGTCGAGCAGCTCTGCCAATCTGGGGTCGATGGTCCCCAGGGCACGTCTGTGAGCTGCGGTCGTCTGCCAGTCGGAGCGCGTCGTCGGACCGCTCAAACCGGCCACCGGCCCCAACCGGCGCACATTGGTGGCCGCCAGGTAGAAAAGCTGCCTCAGGCCGTCCTGCAGTGCCTCCCCCATACCGTTGGCCAGGGCCGCGCGCTCCGCCACCCCCTCAATGGCTGCCGGCAAGACCCCCGCCAGAACCGCGGCCGCGTGGTAGAGGCCGCGGTCCCATCCCCCCCAGGGGATGATCCCCAGCCCGAGCCATCGGCACAGTTCAGACATCGGCTCCGCCGCCTCCGCGTCAGCCTCAAGGGTCGCGAAGGCGCCCTCGAGGCTGACGGGGTCGCCGTCCGGGACCGGGGCCAGCGGGTGGAGCACCGCGACGGCCGCCCCAGCCAGGGCACAGGCTCGCAGCGGGTCCATCCCCAGACTCCCGGCGCAGTGGGCGATCACGTGCCCGCTGAGCCCGTCGGGGGCCCCCGCCTCAGCGACGGCCGCCGCTACCCCTGCTATCTGCGAGTCCGGGACGGTGATGAGCGTGACCCTGCAGGAGAGCGCGGCCGTCGCCGGGCTCGTAACCCGTACTGCCCCGGTCGCCAGGGCGAGACGTTCCGCGGAGGCGGGCGTTCTGGAAGCCACCGCCCCGATCCGGTGGCCACCTTGAGCCAGGCGTATGGCCAGAGCTGTACCCATCCGGCCGGCGCCAACCACAGCTGTTCCTGATTCCGTCTCGGTCACCTCAGGGATCCAAGCGGATTGCGGACAAGCCCAACTTAGAGCTTGGGCCATGATACGCGAAGCGGTCTTCTGGAAGGCGCCCGGTGGCGCTACATCCCAGCGGCTTGGGGGGTCCCCTCCTCGACCTGTTGGATCAGCTCGTCCATCTCGGCGCGATCCATCGACTCGACCTCGATCAGGTGGGAAGCCAGCGCCTGCAGGGTGCCGCGGCGCAGGGTCAGTACCTTCTTGGCGGTGAGGTAAGCGTTGTCAACCAGCGAGTGGACCTCCTGGTCGATCTCACCCGCGACCTCCTCGGAGTAGTTGCGATGTTCCCCCAGGTCGCGTCCCAGAAATACCAGCTCCTCCTTGGTCCCGAAGGCCAGAGGACCGAGCTTCTCGCTCATGCCCCACTCGGTCACCATTCGGCGGGCGAGTTTGGTGGCCTTGCCGATGTCGTCGGACGCACCGGTGGTGATGTTGGCGTCCCCGAGCAGGATCTCCTCCGCCACCCGGCCACCGAGCATCCCCGCCAACTGATCTGTGAGTTCGGACTTGCTGACCAGGACCTTGTCGTGCTCTGGAAGCTGCATGGTCCACCCGAGTGCCATTCCCCGGCTCACGATGCTGATCTTGTAGGGTGGGTCGCAGTGGGGCAAGCTGCGCATCACCAGAGCGTGTCCCATCTCGTGATAGGCGATCACAAGCTTCTCCTCGTCGGAGATCCGCCGCGACTTCCGCTCCGGCCCGGCGATGACCCGGGCGATGGCCTCCTCGAGCTGCTTCATCCCAATGACCTTCTGGTTCTGCCGCGCGGAGAGGATGGCCGCCTCGTTGATGAGGTTGGCCAGATCGGCTCCGCTGAACCCAACGGTCTGCCGCGCCAGCACGGTGAGATCCACCTCGGTGTCCAACGGCTTGTTGCGAGCATGCACCTTGAGGATCGCCTCCCGCCCCCTGATGTCAGGGCTGTCCAGGGTCACGTGCCGGTCGAACCGGCCGGGACGGAGGAGCGCCGGGTCCAGCACATCGGGGCGGTTGGTGGCGGCGATCACGATCACGTGGGTGTTGGTCTCGAACCCATCCATCTCCACCAAGAGCTGGTTGAGGGTCTGCTCACGTTCGTCGTGCCCACCACCGAGGCCGGCGCCCCGCTGCCGGCCGACGGCGTCGATCTCATCCACAAAGACGATGCATGGGCTGTTCTTCTTCGCTTGGTCGAAGAGGTCCCGAACTCGCGAGGCACCGACCCCCACGAACATCTCCACGAACTCCGAACCGGAGATGCTGAAGAAGGGGACGCCGGCTTCCCCGGCCACCGCCTTGCTGAGGAGCGTCTTTCCCGCCCCGGGGGGGCCTACCATGAGAACCCCCTTGGGAATGCGAGCCCCAAGCGAGGTGAAGCGGTCAGGGTATTTGAGGAATTCGACGATCTCACCCAGCTCCTGCTTGGCCTCGTCCACCCCCGCCACATCGGCAAACGTCACCTGAGGCTTGTCGCCGGCCACCATGCGGGCCCGACTGCGCCCGAAGGACATAGCCTGGCTGTTGCCATTCTGGCTCTGACGCATCATGAACCAGAGGAAGCCGATGATCACCAGGACGATCACGATCTGGGGCAGGAAGTCGATCAGGAACACGTTGTTGTTCGCATTTTGCTCGTTGTAGTTGGTGAACCCGTAATGATCGAAGAAGGTCATCGTGTCGGTGCCGTCTACCACCGTCTGGTATTCCTTGCCGGTGGTGGTCCACCAGTCCACCGGGGAGCTCTGATTCAGAATCTGAGCGCGGTGGTTGGGGGCGGAGCTGATTATGACCGCTGAAGCCGGCAGGGGCTTCCCCTCCTTCTGCAGCTGGTAGTTCTGCAGGGCCTGTTGCAACTCACCGGTCGGTGCTGAGGGGATGGTGGGACCAGGAGCCATGCGCCAGGCGATCAGAGCGATCGCCAAGATGGCGGCGAAGATCACCACATACGCCACGGCGCGACGCTGTCTTGGCATTGCTGAGATTCTATCCGCAAGCGGATGCTCGACCGCCAGCCGAGATGAGACGTCAGGTCGGAGACCTGGGAGAGCTGGGTCCCACGGCGGGATCGCGGGCGCCGCCACGCTCGGTTATGGCGGATTCGATCTGCTCTTTGACGGGAGCCACCGGGTCGGCTACAATCCACTGGCGGCGTGGAGCAGTGGCAGCTCGTCGGGCTCATAACCCGAAGGTCCCAAGTTCGAATCTTGGCGCCGCAACGCTCTCCGACTGAGCGCCGCAGGCATCAGGCGGTATAGCTCAGGGGTTAGAGCGCTCGGCTCATAACCGAGTTGTCCCTGGTTCGAATCCAGGTACCGCCACCACCCATCCCGCGGGGAGATGGAAGGTCAGCTTGGTCTCACCCCTGCCTCCGGCTGGAACCCGGGTGGCAACGCCTCCCGCCTAGCCCCGGTGCCGGTCCAGATTGGTGACCCG
>DAHWNZ010000047.1:0-22171 GCA_027339635.1 Candidatus Dormiibacterota bacterium | reverse complement strand
GATAGAGCTCAGTGAAGACCCCCTGGGGCAGAAGCCCGTGCAGGTTGCTCTTGTACATGGTGAGCTGGAACGGCCCATTGGGCAGGTACAAGAAGGGCAGCTGCTCGGCCACGTAGTTCTCGTACTTGAAGACGGCCGCCTTCTCCGCCGCCGCCGTGGGGGCGGTGTGGGTCGCCTCGATGTTGGCGTTGTTCTGGGCGCTGTTGTAGTCTCCGGCGTTCACCGCTCCCGGGGAGAAGAAGACCCCGCCTGTGGGAATAGCCTGGGGATAGGTCCAGGTCGCGGTCACCCCCCAGTCGACCACGTCCCAGCCGCTGCAGGGTGAGCTGAAGGTGCAGTTGGTGAAGGCGTCGCCGATCACCTCGGCGAATGAGGCCTGGGAGAGGGTCATGTCGATCCCCGCCTTGGCCTTGAGCGTCGACTGCAGGGTCTCCATCTCATTGGTCAGCTGGGTCGACCCGCTGTCGTAGAGCATGGAGAAGGAAGCCGGCTGGTTCAACTTCACGCCGGCGCCGCATTCGCCCGATCCAGACCCTGGCTTGGCGCAGACGCTGGTGCCGCCGGGGTTCACCGTCCACCCGTGCTCCGAGAGCAGGTGCACGGCCGTCGTGGGGCTGTAGGGATAGACCTTGCCGCTCGCCTCCAGCGGGCTCACCCAGGGGTTGTCCTTGGGGAAGGTCGGCACCGGGCCGTCGTCGACGCTGCCCTGGCCGTCAGCGAACACCTTTATGTACTGGGGCTGGTTTACCAGATCCTGGATCGCCTGGCGGAAGTAGAGCTGCTGGAACATCGGCCCGACCGTCGGGTTGGTGAAGTTGTAGGGAGAGACGTTGACTCCGAAGACATACCAGGGGGCGTACTTGTACCCCTCTCTGGCCTCGAGCGCGGCCTTCTGATTGAGGTCCTGCGGGGGGATGTAGCCGATGGTCAGCGAGCCCTGTTCGAGGGAGTCGAACTCGGCCGAGTCGCTGGTGAAGGGAAGCTCCTCAAAGGCCGAGATCGTGGGCTTGGGGGAGGCCGAGTACTCCTTGTTGGGAACCATCTTCACAAATCCGCTGGTCGTGAACTGGGTGATGTGGAACGGCCCGTCCACCACCTGCCACAGGGGGTTGGTGTCGTAGGTGGAGAGGTCCTGGGACTGGAGGTTGAGGAACTGGGCGACGCCCAATGCGCCGCTGGTCGCGGTGCCCGGGTTGGTCGTGACATAGCAGTCGGTGCAGCTCTGTGAGGAGCTGGTTGGGAGCAGGGTCCGGCTCTCCGCGGAGGCGTCGTAGTTGCCCACCGCTCCCGAGGCAGAGAGCCGATCCCAGGAGGACGTCGGCAGAGGGTAGATCTGGTTCAGGTTGTTGTCCAAGAACCAGGTCGGGTTGTACGAGGCGTTGAGGTGGAGGACGACCGTGTAGGTGCCGGTTTGCTTGTAGCTGACCACGTTCTCCGGGAAGCCTCCGGCGTTGAACTCTCCCCATCCCGGACCGGGAGCGCTGCTGCTACCGATGACAGGGGCATTGGGATCGGTGACGGCGCTGAGCAGGTTCATCCAGAAGATGACGTCCCGGGCCGTGACCGGCTTGCCGTTGGACCACATCCAGTGCTTGAGAGTGATCGTCACCTTGGTGTTGTTGTCGGAGAAGACCGGGGGTTCCGCCATGCTGAGAGAGGTGTTGAGGACGGGCTCGCCGCCGGCGCCGAAGCGATACAGGGGCATGTACATGAGCTCCGAGAACTGCCCCGAGTTGTTGTCGTCCAGATAGACCCCGCTCTCCAGCGGCAGGATGTAGTTGGGCGGCGTCTGGGGCAGCTCGGCATAGGTGACGACCCCGCCGGAGCTCGAATGGGTGGAGGAGGGTGTCGTGCTGGCGCACGCCGACACCAGCAGGGCCGCCGCCGCCGCCAGAACCGCGGGCCGGGCGACCTTAGTAAAAACGGACGATCTCATGGCAAGGTCTCCTCCGCACTGTTTGAGCAAAAAGGAAGAAGGTGAAGCTGTTCTCGATGCTGCAGGCCCGGGGCGGGCGGCCGCCACCCCGCCACCCTTGGATGGGAAGCGTCCTCCCCGTTCGCGTCCCTCCCAAAGGACGCCCAGACCGCCCTAGTCGAATGTCCGGCCATCAATCCCAGACCTCCAGTCCGGCGAGGTTAGCAGATTTCGTGGTGCTTGGTCGACCGGGGTCAAACACACCCTCGGCCCGGGTGCCACGGGACCGGTCGGCCCGCACGGGACCCTTTGGGGCACGACTCCTGGGCACCCTGGCCAGCTCCCTCCCGACCCCGGCACTGGTGGCCACCGTGCGGGGCGGAGAGAGGGCGGGCAAGGACCGCCTATCTTCGCCGGCTGGCGGCGCAACTGCCCGGGCGAGCCGGAGCCCTCAAGTCATCGCCTGTTTGGAGCGCGGTACTGTTGACACCGGTCCGTCCTGTATCCAGAATCCAACAGGTGAGCTTGAGACGGGGTGGTGGAGGGACGTGGGAGGTGCCTGCATGAAGGTCACGTCCGGGGGTGCTCCGCTAGCTGCTGCCACCGGGCCCACTCTCATCGCGCGACCCTCGCGCCTGGCCGAGGTAGCCGCCGACCAGCTCCGCACCCTGATCTTCGATGGCACGCTTCCGCCGGGGAGCCTGCTGCGGCAGGAGGACCTCGCCGCCAGGCTCGGAATCAGCCGCACCCCACTGCGGGAGTCGCTGCGTCTGCTGGACCTGGAGGGGCTCATCGAGACCGCCCCCAGCGGTGCCAGCCGGGTCGTGGACCTCAACGGGGCGGCGGCCGTGGAGGCTATGGAGGTGAGGGAGGTCATCGACGGCCTGGTCGCCCGCCTTTGGGCCAGACGGGGCCTCCCGGCCGCGCGCAACCGGGCCCTCGCGGCCATCGTCGACCAGATGGACCGCGCCAGCTCCCTGGGAGACAAGAAGGAGTACATGGCTGGCAACGCCTCCTTTCACCTGGAGCTGTTGCGGGGGCTGGAGCACCGCTGGCTGGACCAGTTCACCTCTCTTGTCAGGGTCTCCTCCCAGGCCACCTACCTGCGCCTGGAGAGCGGGACCGATCGTCTGCGCCTCTCCGCCGCGGAGCACAGAGCCATCCTGGGCGCCATTGACGCAGGAAGGCCGGAAGAGGCCGAGCATCTGGCCAGGGAGCACGTCGCCAACGCTGCGCGTCACTGGGTTCTGGGCCGCGGCGAGCAGGGGGGGACGGCATGAGCCGCTCTCCCTCCCCTGTCCCCCGAAGGCCCTATGATCGCCGCTCACAGATCCTTTCACCCAGGCCCGGCCGGACCTTGGACCAGGGTTCGGCTCAATGGGACCCGACGGAGAAAGAGAAGACCAGGAACAACAACCTCGGGAGGAAGTAAATGCCCTATCTGCGCCATCACAGTAAATTGCTCACCGCCCTGCTGGCGGCGACGGCAGGGGTGCTGGTCGCCGCCTGCTCGTCGGGTTCAGGGGCCTCGACCGGCACCTCCGGGGGCACAGTCACCTTCGCGGAGGCCCCTGGGAACGCCCCCAACTACATCTCGCCCATGACGGCTGGGCCGTACTACACGGTCTCCAACACCTCCGACTTCTCCTACTCGTTCTACCCGCCGCTCTACTGGTTCGGGGACAATGGGGAGCCGGTGTTGAACGAGCAGCTGAGCGCTGCGGCGCTGCCCGTGTACTCCGACAACAACACCGTCGTGACGATCACCCTCAAGCACTGGATGTGGTCCAACGGCAAGCCCATGACCGCCCGGGACGTGGTCTTCTGGATGAACCTGCTGAGCGCCGTCACCGACCCGGCGGCGCCCACCCTTGGCAGCAGCAGCGCGCCCGGGCCCGGCTGGGGAGCGGCGGTGCTGGGCGCCTTCCCCGAGAACGTGGTCAGCTACACCCAGACCGGCACCTACACGATCCAGTTCAAGCTCAACGCCTCCTACAACCCGACCTGGTTCACCTACAACGAGCTGAGTCAGATCAATCCCATCCCCCAGGCGGCCTGGGATCGCCTGTCTCTCTCCGGTCCCGTGGGCAACTACGACCAGTCGGCCCAGGCGCGCATGGTCGCGCCCGCCTCGGACAGCCTTCCCGCCAACTCCTACGTGCCCGTGAACCCGGGGACGGCCACCACGGGTGCCCTGGCGGTCGCCCAGTTCATCAACGTGCAGTCGCAGGACCTGTCCACCTACGCCACCAATCCGATGTGGCAGGTGGTCCTCGGCCCCTTCAAGATCAGCCAGTTCAGCAGCAGCGGCTACCTGAAGATGGTGCCTAACAAGGACTACTCCGGCTCCCCCAAGCCGACCATCGCGGCCCTGGTCGAAGATCCCTTCACCAGCGACACCTCGGAGTTCAACGCCCTTCACAACGGCGACATCACAATCGGATATATCCCCCGCGCCGACCTGGGGCAGCGGGCCGCGCTGAACAAGCTGGGCTACAGCTTCAGCCCCTGGTATTCGTTCTCGGATGCCTACATGCTCTACAACTTCACCAACACCTCGGTGGGTAGCATCTTCAAACAGCTCTACTTCCGCCAGGCGTTCCAATCGCTGGTCAATCAGCCCCAGTACATCAAGGACTTCTACGGGGGCTTCGGCACCATCAACAACGGCCCGGTGCCGGGCTATCCCCGCAACAACCCGGACGAGAGTCCGCTGGAAGCCAAGGGCCAGTACTATCCCTTCTCTCCCGCCAAGGCCGTGAGCCTGCTGAAGAGCAACGGCTGGGACGTGCAGCCTGCGGGCATCAGCACCTGCGCCAGGGCCGGGACCGCGCCGGGTGACTGCGGCAGCGGGATAAGCGCCGGGCAGCCCCTCACCCTGAAGCTCCTCTACGCCAACGGCAGCACCGCCTTGACCAACGAGATGGAGGCGATGCAGTCGGAGATGAAGTCGGCCGCCGGGATCAACCTCGAGCTGTCGACCGAGACCGGTGCCGACGTCTTCAGCACAACCCTTGACAACTGCACCCCGTCCACTCCCTGCAACAACTGGCAGATCGCCGATTGGGGCGCCGCGTGGGTGTACTCTCTCGACTACCTGCCCACCGGGGGCGAGATCCTGGCCACCGGCGCTTCCAGCAACGGTGGCGACTACTCCAATGCCACCAACGACCAGAACATCGCGGCCAGCCACGTGGCCCCGACCAAGGCGGCCGAGACCGCCGCTCTCTTCAAGTACGAGGACTTCGCCGTCCGCCAGCTGCCGCTGGTCTGGCTGCCCAATACCCCCTACCAGCTCACGGTCTACAAGAGCAACCTCAAGGGCCTGCTGCCCCAGGGGGTCTACGAAGAGCTCTACCCCCAGTACTACTCCTTCGGCTGAGGGCCGCCAACCCGCGCCTGACGCGGGGATCGGCGGATGCCACGGGGGCCGGCCAGCGGGCCGGCCCCCGTGGGGCCACCGGGTTGGCCCCGGTCAGGGCGGCGAGATCCGGCGCCTGACCTCATCCTGGGGCAGCGCCAAGACCGTGCGCGAGCAGAACCCGACCATGCCTTGGGCGGCGAAGAGGGCGTTCAGAATCCCTTCCTCGGTCGCCTCCACGGCCGCTCGCAGGAATCCCCCCAGCAGGTCCTCGCGGAGTACTGGCTGGAGGTGCCAGGGCTGTGCCCGCTCCTCCACGGTGCCCTTCGACGAGAAGGCGAGATAGATGTCGCCGCTGCCCTCGCTCCCCTGGCTGCCGACCCGGGCCATCCCGAGGGCCGCCCTCCTCGCGACCCTGCCCAGCTGGTGGTGGCCCAGAGGCGCGTCGGTCGCCAGGACCACGATCAGGGATCCTGAGGGCGGCGTCGCCCCGAGCCGGTCGCGGGTGACCTCACCCGGCAGGTGACCCATGTGGTGCCCGGCGACGATGAGGTCGCCGGGTTGGCCGAAATTCACAAGACACAGAGCCCCGAGGTGGTGCACCTGGCCGTCGATCTCGAGGCGCCTGGACGCGCTGCCCACACCGCCCTTGAAGCCGAAGGAGACCATGCCCGTGCCAGCTCCGACCGCCCCCCACTCCGACTGGCCTCGACTCGCGTTCGTGATCGCGCGCTCGACATCCGCCGGGGCGATGGCGGGGTGGCGCGTGTCCGAAAGCCACATGTCATCGCACTCGGCGACAACCGGCAGGCATGGCTCCCGGCTCCGGCCCAGTTCCGGGCAGCGCTCGAACATGTGGTCGGAGAGCCCCTGAAGAACCGTGGGCACGGCCGCCGTGCCGGTCAGCGCGACCGGCGTCTCCAGGCTTCCCCACTCATTGACCTGGTGAAATCCGGTCATCTCTCCGGTCCCGTTGAACACCACCGCCGCTGCCGGAAGGCGCTCCCGGGGCAGGTCGGCATCGGGGACGACCACGGTGACCCCGGTTCGAGAGATGAACGGCTGGTCGCGGATCACTGTCGCGTGTCCCACCCGAATCCCCGACACATCGCAGATGGAGTTCTTCGGGCCGACCTCCATCTGCCAGGGGGAGAGTCCCCAATGGCGTGGGCCGATTAGCGGCTTTCGATCCGGCATGGGGTGGCACGGTACCACTCGGCGGTGGGGTAGTGGAGTTGGAGTGGCCAGCGCCTTGACAACTTCAAGTTCTGTATCCAGAATCCAATATTGAATGCTCGGACCCCGCCATGGTGAGTTCCACGGATGGGCGGACCGAGGCGGGCGGACCGCTCGGTTGCAGGGGGCGACGGTGGGCGAGGGGCGATCACGAGATGAGACATTACATTTCCTCCGGCGGACCCAGGGGCGCTTCCGCCGAACATATCCGCCCACCGTGGCAGCGCAACAGCCCATCGCCGACACCGACCCTTCCAGGACGCCAGGCAGCAGGGTCGCGAGCGGCGCCACGGTCACCAGCGGAGCCCCACTCGTTGGTTGCTCAGAGCGGGCGTCCAGTCAGCAAGGGCTTGAGGAGAATGGGTTTGGCCCAACCGCTGTGCGATGGCGGCAGAAGGCGCAGTGCAGGGCGATCTGCCCCAAGGAGTGAGATATGGTCAAGATCAGCGACCGCCACCGGGCGGCCATCATGGCGGTTCAGCCCATGGAGACCGAGCTCGAGATCGAGCGCGGCGAGGGGTCCCATCTTTTCGCCGCTGACGGGCGCACCTACCTGGACCTCGCCACCGGCATAGCGGTCAATGCGGTGGGCTACGGGCATCCCCAGGTGGTGCGGGCGATCGAGGAGCAGCTACATCGCCACCTCCATCTCTACAGCGGGACCGGGTACCAGTCGGCCCTGGTTGCCTACGCCGAGGCCCTGCTGGAGGAGCTGCCCCAGGGTTTCCGCCTCTTCTTCGGCAACTCGGGCACGGAGGCGGTCGAGGCGGCGATCAAGATGGCCCGATTCGTCACCGGCAGGCCGGGCATCATCGCCTTCCGTGGTGCCTTCCACGGCCGGACCATGGGCAGTCTCAGCCTAACCGCCTCAGCGGCGCGGTACCGCGCCCAGTACGAGCCCCTGCTCCCCTCGGTCTACCACCTCGACTATCCCGCTCCCACCCGGCTCGACCTGGCTCCCGATGAGGCCCTCGAGCACGTGCAGCGGCAGATGAGCGCCCTGCTCGAGACCGAGATCACCCCAGAACGGGTTGCTCTGGTGTTCGTGGAGCCGATTCAGGGCGAGGGTGGCTACGTGATCCCGCCGGACGCCTTCCTGCCCTGGCTTAGGGATCTGACCGCCCAGCACGGCATCCTGCTCGCGGTCGACGAGGTGCAATCCGGGATGGGCCGCACCGGGAAGATGTTCGCCTACCAGCACTCGGGGATAGAGCCCGACCTAGTTGTGATGGGCAAGGCTCTGGGCGGCGGGCTTCCCCTCTCCGCTCTGGCGGCACCCGCGGCGCTCGCGGAGCGCTGGCCAGAGGGTGCCCACGGCACGACGTTCGGGGGCAACCCGCTCTCCTGCGCGGCGGGGCTTGCGACTCTCCAGGTGATCCGCGAAGAGAACCTGATGGCGGCCGCGGCCAGGCTCGGCACCTTTGCGGTCGAGAGGCTTGCCCCGCTTGGCGACCTGGAGGAGATCCGCGAGGTGAGGGGACGTGGGCTGATGGTCGCAATCGAGTTCCGGGGACCAAGGGCCGGGGATCTCGCCCAGCGGGTGATGGCGACGGCGGTCGCCCGGGGAATGATCCTTCACACCGCGGGGCTGCGCCACGAGGTGATCCGCCTCATGCCTCCCCTTAACATCGAGGAGCAGATCCTGGCGGACGGCCTGGACCGACTGGTCGCAATCGTGCGCGAGGTCTGTGCCGGTGGCGCTTGAGGCGTTTCGCAACGAGCCCTTCCTGAACCTTCACTCGCCCGACGAGATCCGGCTCTGCCAAGGCGCCGTGGCCGAGGTGCGCTCGATGCTCGGCGGCGAGTATCCCCTGAGGATCGGCGGCCTGGACCGCTCCGGTCAGGCCGTCTTCGAGTCGCGCGACCCCGCCGATCCGGCAACGGTGGTGGGCCTGGTCCAAATGGGGGGCGCCAGGGAGGCTCGACAGGCGGTCCAGGCCGCGAATGAGGCTTTCCCCGCCTGGGCTGAGGTAAGTCCCTTCGAGCGGGCCGCACTTCTGCTCAGGGCCGGCGATGTTCTGCGCCACCGCCGCCGGGAGATGCTGGGCTGGGTCGCCTTCGAGGTGGGCAAGAATTGGGACCAGTCCGATGGCGAGATCGCGGAGGCGATCGACCATTTCGAATGGAACGCGCGCCAGCTGCTGCTGTGGGAGGAGGGCCGGGACATCCCCGGGATTCCCAGCGAGATGAACGAGTACCGTTACCTGCCGCTCGGCGTCGGTGTCGTCATATCTCCTTGGAACTTTCCCACCACACTTCCACTGGGCATGGTGGTGGCGGCGATTGCGGCTGGCAACACGGTTGTGCTCAAACCCGCGGAGGAGGCTTCGGTGGTCGCCCAGCAGCTGTACTTGGTCCTGGCCGAGGCTGGGCTGCCTGATGGGGTCCTCAACCTGGTGCCCGGAGCGGGCCCCGAGGTGGGCGACAGCCTGGTGCGGGACCCGGATGTGCAGTTCGTGGCCTTCGTCGGGTCCCGAGCGGTGGGAACCTCGATTCACGCCCGGGCTGCGGGGCTGGTGCCGGGGCAGAGGCAGTTGAAGCGCGTGATGACCGAGATGGGCGGGAAGAACGCCACCATCGTCACCGGCCAGGCCGATATCCCATGGGCCGTCCGCGAGGTCGTGTCCTCGGCGATCGGGTACCAGGGTCAGAAGTGCTCCGCAACCTCTCGGCTGGTGCTGCTGGACGAGATCCACGATTTGTTCCTGGAGCAGCTGCTCTCGGAGATGGACCGGGTTAGCGGCGACTGCGGCCATCCCGCCGAGAACCACGCCTACGGGCCGCTCATCACAGAGGCGGCCAGAGACCGCGTCGCCGCCTACGTCATGAGGGCCGAGACCTCGGGCCTCGTGCTCCGCCGGGGGACGGCCCAGGCCCTGGGTCACACGCTGAGCCCGACCGTGGTCTCTGAGGTGGCGGTCGATTCCCCGATCGCCCAGGAGGAGATCTTCGGACCGTTCCTGTCGGTGCTGCGGGCTCGCTCGCTGCCGGAGGCGGTAGAGATCGCGAACTCGGTCGAATACGCGCTCACCGGCGCCGCCTTCTCCAGAGACCCCAGGGAGCTGGACTACGTGCGCCGCAATTTCCTGGTGGGGAACCTGTACCTCAACCGCAGCTCCACGGGGGCCATGGCCGGGGTGCATCCCTTCGGTGGGTACAAGCTCTCGGGCACTGGCCCTAAGGTCGGTTCGCCGGACTACCTCGGCTTCTTCCTGCAGGCGCAGACCATCACCCAGAAAGTGCGCTATCCGCGGGGCGTCTGACGCGGTGGAGCGGGTCTCCGTGCGGGAGGCGGTCAGCCGCCACGTCAGGGACGGCCAGTCCCTGTACCTGGCCGGGTTCACCCACCTGATCCCGTTCTCGTTCGGTCACGAGATCATCAGGCAGGAGCGGCGCCACCTCACCCTCTGCCGGGCGACCCCGGACCTCGTCTACGACCAGATGATCGCCGCCGGAGTCGCGGACCGCGTCGTATTCAGCTACGCGGGCAATCCCGGCGTCGGCCTGTTGCACTGCTTTCGCAGGGCGGTGGAGGGCGGACTGATCGAGATCGAGGAGTACAGCCATTTCGAGCTGTTGGGCAGACTGCAGGCGGCGGCGTCCGGCTTGCCGTTCTGGCCGCTCCTCGCCCTGGACAATGACCTCACCAGGCAGCGCGGGCGGCCGGTCGTGGAAAGCCCGTTTGGCCCGGAGCGGGTGGCGGTGGTCGAGCCGTTGCGCCCGGACGTGACCCTGGTGCACGCGCACATGGCCGATGAGGACGGCAACGTCTACTCCTGGGGACTGCTGGGTGATGTCCGCGAGGCAGCGCTGGCCGCGGACAAGGTGCTGGTGTCGGTGGAGGAGATCCTCCCCGTCGAGGCCCTTCGGGAGCAGAGGGATCACCTGCTGCTGCCGGGATTTCGGGTGACGGCCCTTGCCCTGGAACCCTGGGGAGCGCATCCCTCCTACGTCCAGGGCCGCTACGACCGGGACCAGCTCTTCTACCAGGAGTGGGATCACCTCTCGCGAGATCCCGTGGAGGCGACCGCCTGGTTGGAACGATTCGTGCTCGCCGTGGCCGACCGCCGGGCTTACCTGGATCTCTTCCAGCCCGAACGGCTTGAGCTCCTGCGCCGGGCGGCCGGGGATGGATGAGTCGCGGCGCCGGGACATGGCGGTGGTCGGCGCCCGCCTGCTGCGCGACCGGGAGCGGGTTCTGGTGGGGGTTGGCATGCCCAATCTGGCGGCCAACCTGGCCAAGCGCGTGCACGCCCCCGAACTGGTCCTCATCTACGAGTCCGGGGTGATCGACGCCCGACCGCCCCGCCTTCCCCTCTCGATTGGGGACCCGGACCTGGTCAGGACCTCCCTGTGCACACTTCCCATGACGGACCTCTTCTCGCAATACCTGCAGACCGGATGGATAGACGTCGGCTTCCTGGGGGGAGCCCAGGTGGACCGTCGGGGAAACCTCAACTCGACCGTCATCGGGAGCTACCGAAGTCCCGAGGTGCGCCTCGCCGGCTCGGGGGGAGCCGCCGACATTGCGAGCTTCAGCAAGCGCACCCTGATCGTGATGCCGCATGAGCCCAAGCGCTTCCCGGAACAGGTCGACTTCGTCACCTCGCCGGGGCATCGGGATGGCAGGGTCCAGGGGCGGGGGCCGTCGCACGTCATCACGGACCTGGGGCTGCTCGACTTCGACGAGCGAGGCGAGATGCGCCTTGTCGCGACCCACCGGGGGGTGACCGTGGACGAGGTGCTGGAGCGCACCGGGTTCAGTTTGCAGGTCTCCTCTGAGGTGGGGGAGATCCCAGCGCCGACCGCGGAGGAGCTCGCCGCCTATCGGGAGCTCGCGGGCCGGCCCTCATGAGTCATGTCTTCTATCGGTCCCCCGGGGCCGACTACCCCAGAATCTCCCACGGCCAGGGGGTATTCCTATTCGACACCGACGGCAAACGGTACCTGGACGGCTCGTCGGGGGCCCTGGTCGCCAACCTGGGCCACGGACGTTCAGAGATCGCCCGGGCGATGCAGGAGCAGGCAGCCCGGGTCGGCTTCGCCCACACCGCCAGGTTCACCTCGGACGCCCAGGAGGAGCTGGCCGATCGGATCGCCGGGCTGCTGCCCTTCGGCCTGCACCACAGCTACTTCGTGTCCGGCGGGTCGGAGGCAACCGAGACGGCGGTCAAGCTGGTGCGCCAGTTCCACCTGGAGCGGGGCGAGCCCCAGCGGCAGAGAATCCTCGCCAGGTGGGCGTCCTACCACGGCAACTCCCTGGGAGCGCTGGCGGCATCGGGGCACATCGCCAGGCGGCGACCCTACCTGCCGCTGCTGAGCCCGGCGTTCTCCCACTTCGCCCCGCCGCTCGAGGAGTGCCCGGGGTCGTCGTCTTCGACGCTCTGCCCCTGCCTGGCAGCGCTTGACCAAGCCCTTGAGCGAGCCGATCCCCGGTCGGTCGCGGCGATCATCCTGGAGCCGGTCGGAGGCTCCGCCGACTCGGGCCTCGTGCCCCATCCGGGATACCTGGCCGGGGTGCGCAAGCTGGCCGATGAGCACGGCGTACTGCTGATTTCAGATGAGGTGATGACCGGGTTCGGGCGCACCGGCGGGATTCTGGGAACCGTTCATGATTGCGTCGCCCCCGACCTCATCACCTGTGCCAAGGGCCTCTCGGGCGGCTACGCGCCCCTGGGAGCGGTCGTGACCAACGACCGCGTCCACTCCGCGATCGCCAACGGCAGCGGCAGGTTCGCCCATGGGTTCACCTACGGTGGGCATCCGGTGGCATGTGCCGCCGGGGCCAGGGCCCTGGCGATCCTGGAGGAAGAGCGCCTCGTGCAGCGCAGCCACGAGAGCGGAGCCCTGCTCCGCCGGGGGCTGGAGGAGGTCGCCTCGCGTCACCCTCTGGTCAGCAAGGTGCGCGGCCGCGGGCTGATGCAGGGGATGGTGCTGCAGACCGCCGCGTCCCCTGGAGCCCGCGCCACCGCGCTCGCGGACATCGCCTTCGACCTCGGCCTCATCGTCTACCCGGGTAGTGGGGGTGCCGATGGTCCCCTCGGCGATCACATCCTGGTGGCGCCTCCCCTGGTGATAGAGGACGCCGAGATCGATCAGCTGCTCGATCTGCTGGAACGAGCCCTGCAGGCGCTGGACTGAGCTTGAGCGGAGACCCGATCAGCCCTCGAGCCGGCGCCTGATCGCCGCCTCGGCCTGGGAGCGCTCATCCCAGGGCACAGAGCCCCCTCGGCCGATGATGGATCGCTCGTGGCCCTTGCCCGCCAGCAGCACCGCGTCCCCGGGCACCGCTCCCTCCACGGCGATGGCGATCGCCGACGCCCGGTCAGCCGTGCGGTGCAGATTCTCCCCCTCGACCGCGCCCGCATCCTGGGCCCCGCGGCATATCTCAGCGATGATCGCTTCCTCTTCCTCGCCCCTCGGGTCCTCGGTTGTGACCACCACCTGATCCGCCAGCTGGGCGGCTATGCGGCCCATCTCGGAGCGCTTCTCCACGTCGCGCTCGCCCGCGCTGCCGAAGACCACCCAGAGCCGGCCCGGAGTGGAGGCGCGCAGCTCATACAGGGCGAGGCTGAGGGCCGCGGGGGTGTGGGCGTAGTCGACCACCACTGAGAACGGCTGGCCGAGGTCGACGGCCTCCATCCTGCCGGGGATTGCGGGTAGCTCCCAAAGCCCCGCTATCAGGCCCTCGAGCGGCTGGTCGAGGAGCAGCCCCGCCGCCAGCGCCGCGAGGGCGTTGCCGATGTTCCACCGCCCCGCCATCCTGAGCCGCACCAGCGCCTGGCCGGCGGGGGTGTCGGCGGTGAAGGCCAGTCCTGTGTCCTCAGGGTAGGAGTTCGTGGCCCGCAGGTCCGCTTCGGCATCGCCCTGGGCGCTGTAGGTCAGGAGCCGGCAGGCGGCCCTCGATCGCAGCCGCTCGTAGGCGAGGGGGTCGTCCTTGTTCAGCACCGCGAACCCACCGGCTCTGGCGGTCCTGTCCAGCAGGGACGCCTTGGCCTCGAAGTAAGCCTCCCAGGTCTTGTGGAAGTCAAGGTGCTCATGGGTGATGTTGGTGTAGACCGCCCCCAGAAAGCGGATCTCGTCCAGCCGGTGGAGGGCCAGGCCGTGGGATGTCGATTCCACGATCGCCGCCCGGCAGCCCTGGTCAACCATGGTCCTGAGATGGGACTGGACCTCAGGCGACTCCAGGGTCGTCTGCCGGGACAGGTTGGGCTCTGTCTCCCTCCCCAACCTGAAGTCCACGGTGGTCAGGCTTCCCACCTTTCCCATCGTGGCGCTGAGGGCGGCGTGGAGCATTGTCGTGGTCGAGGTCTTGCCGTCTGTGCCGGTCACGCCGATGACGGGGAGCTCAAGTGACGGGTTGTGGTTGAGAGCCGCGGCGATGCGCGCCAGAGCGGCTCTGGAGTTCTCGACCACCACCAGGCTTTCCCTGGGCACCTCCGGCGGCTCGCGCTCAACGACCGCCAGGGGTGAGCCGGCCGCGAGGGCCTTGGCCACGAACCGGTGGCCGTCCTGGTGCGCTCCGGGAATGGCCACGAAGGCAACTCCGGGCGAGGCCTGCCGGGAGTCATAGGTGACGCCCACCAGCTCGGGATCCTCAGGGGAGCCGAGGCGGAAGGGGAGGCCGAGCTCGGACCAGCGCATCGGCCAAGGGTACCGGGCCCGCGCGCCAGCATCGGGCGCAGAATTGTGCCATGGAGGCGATGCGGCTGGAGCATCCCGAGGCGGCGGAGCTGGCGCCCCTGCGAAGGGTGCGGATGCCGGACCCCGTTCCCGGCCCCGGGGAGGTCGCCCTGCAGGTCCTGGCCTGCGCCGTGTGCAGGACCGACCTCCAGATCACGGAGGGAGATCTCGCGGCCCGCCACCTGCCGGTGATCCCGGGCCACCAGGTGGTAGGGAGCGTTGTCGAGCTGGGCCAGGGCGTCTCGCGGGAGCTGCTCGGGCGCACCCTCGGGGTGGGCTGGCTGGGTTCCACCTGCGGGGTTTGCGACCTCTGCAGACGCGGGCTGGAGAACCTCTGCCGCAGCGCCACGTTCACCGGATGGGACCGGGACGGCGGCTATGCGACCCACGCCGTGGCCCGGGCCGACTTCTGCTATCCGCTCCCGGAGGGACTGTCCCCCGAGGATGCCGCTCCCCTGCTGTGCGGAGGTATCATCGGCCACCGGGCCTACCGGCTGGCCGGGGTTCGCGAGGGAGACAACCTGGGCCTCTACGGCTTCGGCGCCTCGGCGCTGCTGGTTTGCCAGCTCGCCGTTCACTTCGGCGTCAACGTCCACGTCGTGACCCGGGGTGAGCAGGCGAAGACCAGGGCCAGAGCAGCCGGCGCGGCCTGGGTCGGAGCCCTGGGAGAGCGACCGCCCGTGCCGCTCCAGGCCGCGATCACGTTCGCCCCGGCGGGCTCGGTCGTGGTCGAGGCGCTGCGCAGCGTCGACCGCGGTGGAGTGGTGGTGGTGAACGCCATCCATCTCGACTGTGTGCCTCAATTTCCATACGACGACCTCTACTGGGAGAGGCGGCTCGTGAGTGTCGCCAACTTCACTCGCAGTGACGGGTCGGAGCTTCTCCGCCTCGCGGCCGAGATACCCATCCGCACGATCCACGAGAACCACCCCCTCTTCGACGCCAACCTGGCCCTGCAGAGGCTGAAGGCGGATCGGGTCGAGGGGGCGGCAGTCCTGATCCCCTGACTCAGGTCTGGGCCGAGAACTCCTGCTGCAGCCGCAGGACCGCCTCCCTGGCCGCCTCCACCAACTCCTGAGCCAGGCGTCGGTCCAGCTCCAGCGCCGGAGTAGTCTTGAGCGCCCGGAGCCTTTCTTCCAGCTGCTCCAGTTGTCCCGCTATCTCCTTGGGAGTGCCCAGCGCGTCTGCCCGGAGTGTCGCCAGGTCCGGCTGCGCCCGTCGCTGCGCCCTCTGAAACGCTCCGAACGCCAGCCGGTCTCGGTCGGCGGCCAGGAGAAGGCGAACGGCCGCCTCGCCAGAGCTGGCAATCTCACCGGTCGGCTGGTGCATCCGGCAGAGGCCGTCGAGGGCTGCAGCCAGGGAACCGGTGATGGCCGCGGCCGCCGCTCCCCCTGCCGGGTCGAGCGGGGACAAAAGCCGGGCGACTGCCTCCAGCAGCGACCACGAGGCGACCGGACCTGGGGGGATGGCGCTCAGCTCGGTCAGCGACAGGAGTGCGAGTACGGACGTGATTCGACCCACCCCGCCGGGCACCGGGGTGTGGAACAGCGCCCGCCTCGCTGCCGCCTCGCTCAAATCTCCCTGCAGCCTGCCCGCCACCATCGAGGTGCCCACATCCAGAACGGTCGCACCGGGCTCGATCACGTTCTCGGTGATCACACCGGCGATGCCGACCGCCGAGATAAGCACGTCGTAAGGGGGGAGGGGAGTGAGGGAGGCGATGTCCCTCTGCACCACGGTGACCTGGGCGCCGGCCGCGAGGAGGCGTTGGGCGATGGGGCGGCCGCCTGTCGGCCCGTGGCCGACCAGCAGGATGCGGGCGTTCTCAAGATCCACGCTTAGGTGTTCGAGGGTGGCGAGGCACGCTTCGGCTACTGGGGTCCCTCTCCTAGCCCCGCTGGCCGAGGCCGCCAGAGCGGCGGGGGTGATCGCCTCGACGTCCTTGCTGGCTGGAAGATGGGCGGCCACCACCGGGAAGGGCAGGGAGCGCAGCGGCTGGACCACCACGATTCCGGCGACGGTCGGGTTGACCACCAGCTCATCCAGCAGGATCAGGGTCTGCTCGGGGTCGTCCGGCTCCGCCATCCTCCTTTCCACCTCGACCCCGGCCAGCGCGGCCTCCTTCTCGAGGGAGCGGGCGAACGAACCTCCGGCCACGTTGCCCCGCTCGACCAGGATCCCGAGGCGCAGTGGGCGCCTGCGCCTAAGGCAGCGGTGCTCCAGCTCCGTCCGCAGCCGTTGGAGGAGGGGGTCGAGGTCGATCGCAGTCATGTCGAGGCCGTCCGGGCCGGGGCCTCCTTGAGCGCGGGTGGGGGGGCGCTCCCGCTGGCCCGGGCGTGGGGGATGAGAAGGGCGAGTCCCGCTCCAATGAGCGAGATCAGGGCCGCGATGGCGATCGCGGCCTGGGGGGACGCCTGGGCCAGCACGCCGCCGAGTCCACCGCCCAGCGCGCCGCCTGAGGAGTTGAGCGTCATCGAAACTGCGATGGCGCGACCGTACCAGGCCGGGTCGACCGCCCGCTGGCGGAACGAGTAGAGGGCGACATCGCCGGGACCGAGGCAGAGACCCAGCCCGGCCGCCAGGACGAAGGTCATGGCGATGCTGGGAAGGGCGGCTGCGGCCAGGAGCAGAGGTACCGGGGCGCCGAACGAGATCGCCAGCAGCCGCCGCTCCCTCCCCTTGGTCCCCAACTTGCCGAAGAGGAGGGCTGAGCCGAGGCTGCAGGCGCCCAGCACCGCCCAGATCCAGCCCACCAGCTGGGAGCCGGAATGCAGCGATCGGAGCACCAGCACCGGGACCGCCACCATGAGGACCCCGTAGCTGGCGTTCGATGGCACCATCGCGATGGCCAGCCCCCGAAGCTGGCGGTTGGCGAAGAAGTAGCGCAGACCGCCCAGCGCCTGGGCCAGGATCGGCGAGCTGGTCCGGGCCGGTTGGCCGGCTATGCCCAGGACCAGCGCCGCCGACAGCATGTAGAGGCAGGCGACCACCACCAGCGCCGCCAGCGGCCCCGCCAGCCCGAAGATGGTGCCGGCTGCGACAGGCCCGGCGATCATGGCGATGACGGAGGTGACGCTGTCGAGCGCGTTGGCGCGGTCCCACAGCGAGGCCGGGACCAGGCGTGGCAGCAGGGCCTTGACCCCGGCTCCACTGAACGGCCAGGTCACGGTCCCGACCAGGATCAGGACGAGGAAGACGCCGACCGGAAGCAGTTGGGCGAGGTAGAGCGCGGCGATGCAGGCCATCACCAGGCCGGCCACGACGAAGTCGATCGCGATCATCATGGAGCTGCCCAGACGGTCCACCAGTGCGCCCGCGAAGGGGCCGACTGGCACCGCGACCAGCTGCACCAGAACCACCGATCCCGCCAGCACCGGGGAGTGGTACAGACGAAGCGCCAGCAGGATCAGGACCAGTGAGGTCATCTGGTTGGCGGTGCGGCCGAGCGTGGTGCTGACCACCAGCTGGCGCACGCCCCGAAGCCGGAGCACGGTCGAATAGGAATGGGACAGATCGTTCATGGGGGAGGGGGCCTCATGGGCGGATGGGGACCGGGGGGAGTCCCAAGGAGCGGATGGGTGCGATACGAGTGTAAGGAGGCGGGCCCGTCGGGCTGGGGGGCAAAGAGACTCGGGCCTAAGATGTGCTGGTGAGCGAGGAGTGCATCTTCTGTCGAATCGTCTCCGGCGACCTGCCGGCGCAGGTCATCCACCGTGAGGACGGGCTGTTGGCGATCATGGACATCCATCCCGTGGCGGACACCCACGCGCTGGTAATGCCGGAGCGCCACATCGCGGACCTGCGGGACCTCCGACCTGAGGATGCGTCCCTCTGGTTGCGCCTCACCCAGGCCGCCCACAAGGTCGCGATAGACCTTGGCCACCCTCAGGGTTACCGCTTCTACGTCAGCGTGGGCCCGGGCGGAGGGCAGACGGTGCCTCACCTGCACATCCATGTGATGGCCGGGCCGATGCGGAGGATGCCGGCCTGAGCTGGTCCCCGGGCGCTTCCTGAGCGGTATTCTTATTTCCCAGGTCGGATTTGCCAGGGCCGAGCCGGCCGCAGAGGCCCAAGGTGGAGATCAGTCCCATGCCGTTCAGCTCTAAAGACCTTCTGGACCAAGCCCGTTCCGAAATTCCAGAGGTGGATTGCGCGGAGCTCCAGAGCCTGCTGGCTGCGGACTCCAACCATGCGGTCCTGGATGTCCGGGAGCCTGAGGAGGTGGCTCAGGGCCTGATCCCGGCTGCTCTGCACATCCCTCGTGGGTACCTGGAGCTCCGGGTTGAGACCCTGCTGTCGGATCGGAGCCGCCCCATCACGGTCTACTGTGCGGGCGGGGTACGGTCTCTGCTGGCCGCCAGCACGCTGAAGGCGATGGGCTACAGGGACGTGCGCTCCCTCAAGGGGGGCTTCTCCGCCTGGAAGGACCAGGGCATGCCATTTCGGACCCCCAAACCGCTCACCACCGAGCAGCGCGAGCGCTACAGCCGGCACTTCCTCCTCGACGAGGTGGGGGAGGAGGGACAGGCCAAACTGCTGGATGCCAAGGTTCTCCTGATCGGGGCGGGCGGCCTCGGGGCGCCGGTCGCCTACTATCTGGCGGCGGCCGGGATTGGGACCCTGGGGCTGGTCGACTTCGACCGGGTGGAGCGCAGCAACCTGCAGCGCCAGATATTCCACACCGAAGAGCGCATCGGGATGCTCAAGACCCAGTCCGCAGGGATCGCGCTCAAGGCGCTCAATCCCGAGGTCGAGGTGATCGAGCACAACGTCCACTTGGACGGCAGCAACGCCGGCGAGATCTTCTCGCAGTACGACGTGATCGTGAACGGCTGCGACAACTTCCCGACCCGCTACCTGGCCAACGATGTGGCGATCTTCCTGGGCAAGCCCATGGTTGACGGAGGCATCTTCCGGTTTGAAGGGCAGGTGACCACCATGATCCCATGGGAGTCCCCCTGCTATCGGTGTCGCTATCCCCAGCCGCCGCCGCCCGAGGAGGCGCCATCCTGCGCCGAGGCTGGGGTCCTCGGGGTGCTGCCCGGTCTGATTGGGACCGTTCAGGCGACCGAGGTGATCAAGCTGGTGCTGGGGATCGGGCACTCCTTGAGTGGGCGGCTGCTGCACGTCGATGCGCTCTCGATGGAGTTCAGGGAGTTCCGCCTCCGGCGCGACCCGGAGTGCCCGGTCTGCGGCCTGCACCCCAGCATGACCGAGCCGATCGACTACGAGGGCTTCTGCACTAACCCGAATCTGGCGGCCACTGGTGCCCCCCGGTCAGTTGAATTGGTGGGAATGAGCCAGGTTGGGTAGGATGAGTTGATGGCCAAGCAAGCTGCGGTGACGATAGACGACCTGATAGCTGCGGTGGAGACGGCGCGCGACAAGGTGATGGCGGATGAGGTGCGTTCCCTGGTCAAGTTCGGCGTGCCCAAGGCGATGGCTCAGCAGATGGTGGCAGCAAGGTTCCAGCAGAAGGTCGGTGGAGAGGACGCTGAGGGTAGTGAGGCCGAGCCTGCTGCCTGGCCCGACATGAGCTGACCTGAGCTCGGCGCCGCCCCGGTGGGCGCCGAGAGCGGACGAAGCGGTTGTGTCCTCCGACCTCGCTCCGTACCATTCGCCATCTCGGTACCACCCTCTGCGGCGGTATCTGGAGCACGGGCTCTCCGCCAAACAGTGGGCTGAGGAGCAGTTTCAGCTCGAGATATCCCAGGCGGTGGACCTGGATTCCGCGTCCCAGGTCGGAGCTGAGCAAGCCCTCCTCGCGATGGACACTCTCCCCCTGCAGGTAAAGGACATCCTGCGAGGCCTGGTGGAACGGGTCCACCTCCAGCCTGCCGGTCGCTTCGACATCGACGAGCTGGGTTGCTGGCGGCAGGGCGAGCTTCGGATCAACTGCGAACCGGGGCGTGTTGCCTCGATGCAGGGTTGGGTCCTGGAAGGCGGCAACGCCAAACAGATGCTGCAGACGACCTTCGTCCATGAGAGCGGGCACGCTCTGGCGGAGGACCCCCGGGGCGGGGTGTCGCTTCGAAACTTCGTCCGCCTGCTGGCTGCCTCCGGCTGGCTGCCCCATCCGCTCGCCGACCCCGAGCCGTTCCGGGGCGAGGGGATGACCCCGCAGGAGCTGACCGATTACATGCTGAGGCGATTGAGGCAGATCGACCCGCGCTGGGACCCCACCCTGCCGGCCGGGTCGCCAAGTCATCCGCCTCAAGAGCGCCTCGATATGGACCTGATGGGGCCTCCTGGGTTTCACATCGCCGCTCCCAATGAGGCTCCAAGATCGCTCGGCCTCAGGGGACCCCGGCAACTGTCGCGGGAGCTGCTGGCGGCAGCTGCGCGGGGCAGCCTGGACTCAGACCTTGGGCGAGTGGGACTAAGTGGGGCAACCGTGAGGCGGGTGGCCGACCGCTTCCGGCCGGTCAGCTCATACGCCGAGGACCTGATCTCCGAGACTCCGGCCGAAGTGTTTCGCCAGCTGCACCGTGGCCGCTCGGTCTGGGTCGACGCCGCCCTCGCCATGGAGGTGGGGGACCAAGTCCTCATCCAGCCCTGGCGGATGGCAGAGCTCGAGCGGGGACGCCCCGAGCCGGCGCCTGGGCCCTTTCCACGAGCCCGTCAGCTTTCCCTGAGGAGATAGCGGATGCGAACCTTCTTCCGAATCACAGAGAGGTCCAGCGGAGCACAGGCATCCTGCGAGTTTCCCGGACCACGCCTGGCGGGGGACCCAAGGCTTTGCCACCTGGTGCGGCCCTACCTGGATTCATCGAGCGCGTCGGTAGCGGTGGTAGGAGGCGCGGCCGGGCCGACCGGCCGCGGGCGCAGGACCATCGTTCGGACTCTGGAGCCCGGGTCCGAGGGCTGGGCTGCCGAGCGGCTGACAAGGGCCGCCGAGCGATGGGATCTCGACCTGCGCGAGGAGTGGATGTGACACAGCCCTGTCCAAACCCTTGTCGGCGCTGGCCAAGCGAGATATCCTGCTCGCCAGAGGGGGATGTGATGGCCGCTTGCGTTGCGGCCCAGGGGGCTTGCATGTTCGGTGCACCGTGCGGAGTCGGCCGAGTCCAGCTGGGGCTTGCGGTGGGTGCGTGTGCGCTCGCGTTGGCCGGGTGCGGCGCCTCCACAGTGCCCATTCCGAGAGCCTCGCCGAGCCCCAGGGCGCAGGCGACGGTCATCGCCCCGGGTGTCACTGTACCCAAGACCCAACTGGCAACGCCCAGCTTTACCGTCTCCACCTCCCACCCGCTCCCTACGGGCGTTTCCGCCCAGCAGGTTGTACAGGACGTGCAGATAGACAATCTCATCGAGAACATCGCCATCGAGCGCCAAGACGCGGCACTGCTCGCGTACGCAGACACCGGGGACTGGTTGGCCGCCATCGCAGACGAGATATCCACGAATGCTCACAACCACACGAAGATCTTGTCGATCAACGATGTTCTGAACTCCGTTGAAGTCGGCTTTCAGCCGGATCCTCAGGACGCTAGCGCAACGGCCTCGGTAATTTTGAAGGGATCCGAGGTGCAGGTGGAGATCAATCAGAATGGCAAGCGGACGGAGCACACGCAGCAGTTCGACGTGTTGAGATGGCTCGTTTGGAGTCAGCCCGTGGGACGGTACTTGACATGCGATACCGGGTCGGCGTGACTGCAGTCGCGCTAACCGCCGCAATGGTGATTGGCGCCGGCGCGAAGGCAGTTGACGCGAGCTACCCGGGCCCGGGGCCGACCGTTGGATGCAGTGGGTCGGCCGGGGAGTTGTCGTTTGGCGGCCAGTGTGTCGGCGTTTCTGGCCCATCAGCCCCCACCGAACCGGCCTCATTCCACCACTGGGCAACGTCGGTCCCCGTCGCCGCGAGTTCCTGCACCCCCTATGAGGTCACGGAGTGGGCGACCGGGATCGCGGATGACAGCTGGAGCTGGTCGGGCAGCTTTTGGAGCCTTGGGGGTCAGCGGGTGCCTGTTTTGCGATCC
>DAHWNZ010000046.1:0-22902 GCA_027339635.1 Candidatus Dormiibacterota bacterium | reverse complement strand
GGACGGAGGTGGTGCTTCACCCCGCCGAGGCGGTCGATGTCCGGCCCAGGGGCCGGGGCGGGGAAGTGGTGCACCTGAACTCTGGCGAGCTGCTGGAGGTCGACCAAGTGATGCTGACCTCGGGGCACACAGGTAACCGGCCCGGGAGTGACTTCGATCTGATCGCCCTGTCCCCCAGCCAGGCGATGGATCCGGGGCTCGAGATCGGTCCATCCACCCAGATCGCTATCTGTGGGATGGGGCTCTCAGGCCTGGACGTCCTCACCGTGCTCACCAGTGGCCGGGGTGGGCGCTTCGCGGACCTCGGGGGTGGTCGACTCCGATACATCCCCAGTGGCAACGAGCCACGGATCGCGATGTTCTCCAGATCCGGCCTTCCCCCGCTGGCCAAGGCCGTCGGGATGCGGAACGCCACCACCGCTTATCGCCCGGGAATCTGGACCGCGGAGGCGGTGTCCCAGTTGCGGGGCCCGGAGGGGAGATCGCCCCTAAACTGGCGGCGGGACCTCCTGCCCCTCCTGCTTGGGGAGATGCAGCTCGAGTACTACACGCAAGCCGGCCTGCTGGCGCATGGGGCGCCGGCCGCTGCCGAGATCCGCGCGCGCCTGATCCGGGCCTGGGGCCGGGGTGCCTTCCCGGGTGAGGTCGCAAGCCTCGCCGGTCAGTTGGGGAGGTTCGAACCCCTTGAGCACCTCTATCCGCAGCCGGCCCGGGGTTTCAAAACCTCCCACGACTACGAGGGCTTCGTCGTCCAGCTGGTGGGGAGCGATCTGGCCGAGGCCCTCCGTGACGGCGGCACCAGTCCGGTCAAGCGGGCGTTTGAGGTCCTGCGGTTCCTCAGGGATCCGATTCGACGCGCGGTGGAGTTCGGGGGACTTGACCCGGAGTCGCACCGGGAGTTCTTCCCGGGGGTCCGGAGCAGGATCAACCGTCTGGTGGCAGGTCCTCCCGCCCGGCGGGCCCAGCAGCTGTTGGCGCTGGTGGAGGCGGGCATCGTCACCTTCCCGTACGGTCCATCGCCCGCGGTCAGGGGGACGCCGGGAGGCGGGGCGGAGATCCGCTCAACTGCGCTTGACACCGAGGTGCGGGCTGCGGTCGACATCCTCGTCCGGGGCTTCCTCGAGGACCCGATGGTGGACCGCTCCAGCTCCACTCTCATCGACAACCTGTTCCGCGCCGGCCGCTTACAGCGGATCGAGCCGAGTTCTCCAGCAGCGGGAGGGGTGAGCCTCACTCGAGAGTCCCACCCCCTCGACGCTCGGGGCCGCGAGGAGGAGCGGATTTGGGTCTTTGGGCCGCTGACTGAGGGGGCACGCTACTTCACCAACTGCATTCCCTCACCCGGGAGCCGGCGGTGGTCCTTTGTGGAGGCGGGCAGGTGCGCCGCGGCGGTGCTGGCTTAGGTGTATGTCCCATGCACCTTGTTGACAGAGTGACGGGCCGCTGACCACAGTTTCGGGTGCTGCTATTCAGAACGTGGCGTGGCCCTGATACGGAAGGCTGACCTCGGTATCTCATCAGGGAGCGGCTGAGTAGGCGGGTCAAGTTGCGGAAATGCCCTCCTGGTACGGGAAACTGTGGGCGTTGGCGACCACGTTTTCCACCTGGGAGGCCGTCACCTTTGTGGTCAAGGTTGAGCACTGGCCGCGGGTGGCGGCGCGGGGAGAAGAAGGGTGAACCGCCCCGGGTTTTGTAGAGACTCTGGCCAGCGCGGAGACCGTACGCGGCCCCGGTCTTCCCGGCCTTGGCGAGGCATCGGCAGGTGCTGCGGCGCATCCCGTTGGACCCAGGGTCCGCCCCGACTCGGACAAAATCGCGTGGCACTCGCGGCGAGAGTCCACGTGGCGTCAGCGCTGCAAATCGCCGCCTGGGCTCACCGCCCAATCGCCCGATACTTGATGCCCGCGGCCTCGAGTCGCGCAGGATCAAGGGAATTGCGGCCATCGATCACAATCCGTCGGCGCATCGTGGCGGCCAGCGCGGGCCAGTCCAAGTCAGCGAACTGATCCCATTCCGTGATTAGAAGCAGGGCGTCGGCACCTTTGGCAAGATCGGCCGCACTGGCCACCATGGTCACTCCCGGCACTGGAACCTCACGCACCGCCGGGTCATAACCGGCCACGCCAGCTCCGAGGGTGAGCAGGCGCCGGGCGATGTCCAGGCTGGGTGCGTCTCTGAGGTCGTCAGTGCCGGGCTTGAAGGCCAGCCCGAGCAGTCCGATGCGGCTGCCCTTGAGCAGGTGCAGCTCCTCTTGTAGGAGCCGAATCGCCACCCCCCGCTGGCGTTCGTTGACTGCCAGGGCGGCGTCCAATATTTGGGTCGGGAGACCGTACTCTCGGGAGATGCTTATGAAGGCCCTGAGGTCCTTGCCGAGGCAGCTCCCGCCCCAGCCGATCCCAGCGTTGAGGAAGGCGCGCCCAATTCGTCGGTCGAGGCCGATCCCCGTGGCCACGTCCTGGATACTGGCTCCGACCGCTGATGAGATCGCTGCGACCTCATTGATGAAACTCAGCTTCAAAGCTAAAAAGGCGTTGGCGGCGTACTTGGTCAGTTCCGCCGAGGTGATCGAGGTGGTCATCAACGAGCTGACTGTGGCCGCCGCGGTCAACTCGGGCGCCACCTCCGGAAAGCTCCGCTCAATGATCGGTCGGTAGAGCTGCTGGAGTCGCTGGCCGTCGGCCTCGCTGTCAACTCCGAACACGATGCGGTCCGGATACAGAGTGTCGAAGACCGCGTGGCCTTCGCGCAGGAATTCTGGACAGCTGCTCACGCTGAATCTCGGGGCCCCCGCACCGCCCTCATGGGCCAGTTCGTTGGCGATCAGCTCGAAGACCAAGCGCCCAGTCCCCACCGGCACGGTGCACTTGTTAACCACCAAGACCGGCTCCGGTACTCGCCGCTGCCGCAATGCCTTCCCCAAGCTGGACGCAGCACTCCGGACGAAACTGAGATCGACGCCGCCATCCATCTCAGTCGGCGAAGGGACAGCGATGATGCAGAAATCGACGTCCGCCGCCAACGCATAGTCGCTGGTCACCCGCAAGTCGCCCCTCAGCCGGCTAAAGAGATCGGCGAGGTACGGCTCGAAGAAGGGCAGCTCTCCTTGACCCAGCTGGTTGACTCGGGCTGAGTCCACATCGATCAGGCGGAGTTCGTGGCCGCAGTGGGCCAGACACAGCGCGGTGGTTAAGCCCACATGGCCAGCGCCCAAGACCGCAACTCTCAATCTAGTTCCTCCACACTACTTCATAGCTCGGCTGCAGGCCCGCTGCCCCAGGCAAGCCGGGTCGGTCCTCCGGAACCTGGTGGGCGGTAGCTCAGGATCCGCTACGGCCTGCTCGCCGCTGGGCGTCGAGCTTCAGGATACCGCCGGTGGATCCGGGCTCGGCCCCCTCGGAAACCATTCGGGCCCGCTGGAGTCTGGCTAGGAGGACTCTCATGGTACGTCTGAGCACCCTTCGACTCGCCGTTAGTGGTCCCCTCAGACGGGCCCCGGCCTGACTTTCGTGCGGCTCCTGTCGCGAACCTGTAGCGCGGTGCGTGGAGTGGCTAGGTTCGCCCTACGATCTGACCGTCGTGATCCAGCCGTTCCGCTTCGGACTCGTCGCCGCGGCACTGGCCAGCTTGGTCCTGGCTACCGCCCCGGCAGCAAACCACACTGCCCGCCCCGGGACCGGAGTCAAGGCCGGGCCCGATCGGGCCGGCGCTGCCTACCTCCAACACTCTTCGAGATCGAGTTCGAGTCCAATGCGGACGCCAGGGCTCCCGACAGCCAACCCTTCGCGGGGGACCGGGCCTAGCCCCGAAGCTAGCGCCAGTACCAGCCCCACAGCCGCTCCAAGTTCCAGCGGGAGTCCTAGCACCAGTCCCACAGTCACTCCAAGTCCCACTGTGAGTCCTTCCGCCAGCTCAAGCCCCAGCCCCACACCCAGTAGCAGTCCGCCCCCGCCGCAAGAGGCGCCTGGGCACATTGCCCTCGGGTTCGCCGTCTGGGACCCTACCTACCCCACCAGCGGGAATCAGTTTCAAAACTATGTGGCGGCAGTGGGGAGCACGCCAAACTTCGTCGAATTTTATCAGGATCCGTGGTCCTGTGACGGCCAGAGCGGAGAGCCGCTCTTCTGGAACAACGAGGAGCAACTGCTGACCGCAGATCACCTGACCCCGGTGATCTCTTGGGGCACCAACTCGATTCCCCTCACCTATATCCTGAGCGGTGGCTGCAACGCCTACATCGATCAGTCAGCGGCTGCGGCGAAGACCTGGCCTGGGTCAGTGTACATTCGGCTGGACTGGGAAATGAACGGAGCCTGGTCGGCCTGGAACCCAACCAAACAGGGCGTGTCCGACTCCACTTTCGTGCAATTCTGGCAGTTCGTGGTGAACCGGTTCGCCGCTGATGGCGTTACGAATGTCAAATGGGTCTGGGCCCCCAACATTGATCAGAATGGCAGCCGTCCGTTCGGGGCTTACTATCCCGGCGCCAACTACGTCAACATGGTGGGGCTCGACGGCTACAACTACGCTTGGGCGCAGAGCACTGCCTGGCAGAGCTTCGGTCAACTCTTCCAGTACAGTTACAACGAGATGCTGACGGTCGCACCGGGCAAGCCGATCATGATCAGCGAGGTTGCCAGCGTGGAAGCCGATGCCTCCGAAGCAGCCGCCGGACTCAGCAAGGCCGGCTGGATCCAGCAGATGGCGGCTTACCTGCCGGCGAGCATGCCCCAGGTGACCGCCTTGTGCTGGTTCGACCAGCCCACTGGCGGCGTCAACTACAGTGTGAACTCATCCCCGGCGGCGCTGGCAGCCTGGATCAAGTATGTGGTCAGCGCCGCGGACTATCAGGGCCACCTGCCCTAACCTACCGCGTTCGCCTCGCCCAGCCGGCGCTGGCCCCAGGCCGGCCCAGGAGGTTGGGGAGGTTGGGTGACCTGGCAAATTGGAGATGAAGCCGCGACTCCGCCTCGAAGCTTGCGGGTCATTTCTCCAGCCAGATTGCAGAACGGGCGTCTCGTGCGCTGCGTCCACATGTCGCAGCAGTCCTAGGCGAGGCTTTCGCCCTGACCTCGGGGCTGCTCCCGGGGAGGGATCCGCGGGGGGCGCGAGGTTACTGGGAGCGTGCTCCGACACCGTTCTGGTGAGGGTTAGAGTGTGGGTTGCCACAATCATGGGACCACCCAAGGGGTGGGCTAGCCAATGACTAGAAACCACCTGGCCTCGCGGAGCATCAACCGGGCACCCTTCTCGCTTTCCCGGGACGGTACCGGGTACGGCTTGAGGCGGACGTCCGAGCTGCTGGGGATGGACCGCAAGACGGTCCGCAGGAACCTGCAGCGGCCGAGATGGTTGGTGTCGCCCGAGTCGGGTGAGATCACCGCTAACCTGGTGACCGCTTTGCTGGTCGCGCTCCGGCCCGGGCCCCTGGCGGCTGGGACGAAGAGGCCCGGATCATCTTGGCGGGGTCTTCAGGGTGGTGATGAGCGGACAACCTGGAGGCCATCGCGGTCAAGGCGGCCCCCTCCACCTCGTCCTGAACCAGCGCTTCCTGGAGTAAGCCAAGGCCCGGGGCTTTGTGGTCGACCCCCGCATCATCAAATCTCCGACCAAGAAGCCGAGGGTCGAGCGGGGTGCCCTACTGCCGCTGGGCGGGGTTTGCCGGGGAGAACTTCCGGACCCTCGCCGTGGGTCGGGCGGGGATGCGGCGCTGGTGCCTGGAGGAGGCCGGCACACGGATCCATTTGACTTCAAACCGGGATCCCAAGGAGTGGCCGGCCCTGATCGATCCCGGCCCGGTCGGCGGTGGAACGCCGGGTCAACTCAGCCTACGAACGGGTCTTGGAGGGAGAGTCCTGCCGTACCCGCCAGCGGCCTGGCAGGGGCCAGTCATGACCCCAACCTGCTCCATCCACACTGGAGCCCCCTGCTGCCTCTTTACGTTCCCCCAGCGCATACGACCACTGATTGACCCCCGTGCTCAAGGACCGCCCGGCGCGGCACTCTATCCACGTCGTTCGCTCCCGGGGCCAAGGTGGTCCCAAGCTTTTGGCTCGGGTGGTCCCTTCTCCGTGGCAAGCGACAGGGTAGATGGCCCCCCGCCTACCTATAATTAGGCCGACCATGTCATCTCAGCCTCGGTGCACCGCCGCCCGGGGGCCAAGAGCAGAGGGCGGCCGGAGCGCGATCTGTTTGCTGACAGCTTCGTTTCGCCAACCGTGAAAGTGCCTAGTCGCGGTCGGACGGTGTACGCGCTCCGTGCCGGAATGGCTCGAATCACAACTGCAGCCGCTCGGCGCACACCCCCGAAGCTGCGGCGCCACATCCTTTTCCTTTCCGCGCACCGGCGACTGGGCCGTTTCAGTCGACCTGTCACATTCAATGAGAAGCTCAACTGGCGCATGCTTTATGACCACCGGGAGCTGATTGCTCTCACCTGTGACAAGCTAGCGGCCAAGCAGTACGCTCAAGAGCACTCTGTTCGAGTGCCCTTGACACTGTGGAGCGGATCGGACCTGCGCGAACTGGAGACGGTGCCGATGCCGGAGAGGTGGGTCCTGAAGCCGAACCATAGTTCCGGGCAAGTTCATTTCGGCAGTGGGCCCCTGCGTCGAGGCGATCCACTCTTCGTCAAGGTGCGCTCTTGGCTACAGGAGTCCGCACCGGCGAGGAACGGGGAGTGGGGCTACCAGCGGGCGCGTCGGCTTCTGCTGGTCGAGGAGAGGATCGGAAGTCGCGAGACTACTCCGACCAGTTTCAAGGTGTATGCCTTCGACGGGCAGCCACGAATGATCGGCGTCATCTCCGTCGAGCCTGATCGTTTTAGCCGCTGGCAGCAAACGACGGACACATTGTGGCCTCCTGCCGGGACCGCCCGACGATTCTATACGCCCGACTGGCAGCCGCTGAGTGTGACCGAGGGAGGGCTCCCCCTGGCAAGTGTGGTGCCGCCACCGCCAAACTTGGGGGCCATTCTGGAGACCGCATCCCAACTAGCGCAGCCGTTCGACTTCATTCGGGTCGACCTCTACACCATCGGTGAGGCGGTCTACTTCGGCGAGCTTACCGCCTATCCCGGCGCTGGGCTTTCACGATTCCACCCCTACCGCGTGGACCGACAATTGGGGGCTCTGTGGCGGCTGCCGCGGTTCTAGGCGGCCGTGCGAGGTCCTGTGCCCTCCCGGGTCAGCTCCCTTGGGGGGCCAGCCGAGCCGTCGGCAGGCCAGGAAGTCCGGCCAGCCAACGCCAGGAAGCAGCCCCGCCGGCGAGGGAGGGTGTGCGGCGGCCGTTGGCGGGGGACGGCTCGAGGTGGACTTGGGGCTCTTAGATCGTTTCCCTCGGGCGGGCCTGGCTCAGGTGTACGCTCCCCTTGAGCGCTGGTCCCGCTTCGAGCAGCTCACTGGGCAGGAGACCTGGGCCAAGCGCGACGACATCGGGCCACTGGGATTTGGCGGTAGCAAGTTCCGTAAGCTGGATCTGATCCTCGGGCAGGCGCTTGCAGACGGGGCGAGCGTCGTGTTGACGACCGGTGCCATACAGTCGAATCACTGCCGAATCACGGCCGCTGCAGCCGCTCACCTCGGCCTACCGGCCATCATATTTTTACGAGGTGAGAGACCTGTTACGGAAACTGGCAATGTGTTGCTGACTCGCATCTTGGGGGCCGAGATCATATACCTCGGCCCCGTCAGCTACGAGGAAGTAGATCGACAGATGGAGGCGCGGGCCCGAGCCCTGGCCATCGAGGGGCATTCTCCGTGCATCATTCCGCTTGGCGCCGCGACCTCGTTGGGGACGGTGGCCCACGTGGAGGCGACCCGGGAGCTCGCGGAGCAGTGCCTGGCCGTTGGCCTGTCACCCGCCGCTATCGTAGTCGCGGTGGGATCTGGGTCCACATTTGCAGGGGTCTGCCTGGGGGCTGAGTTCTACCTACCCCGGACCCGGGTCGTGGGAGTCAGCGTGAGCTGGTCAGAGGACAAGATTCGGTCCGTGGCTGGAGCGCTGATCCGCGAGGCCAGTGCGCTGCTCCAGGTACGCAGCGAGCAGGAGGAAGCTGACCTGGACGTGCGTACGGACTTCCTTGGTCCCGGGTACACGATTGCGACGGAGGGCGCTTTGGCAGCGATTCGCGCCTTGGCCTGTACCGAAGGGGTCTTCCTGGACGTAACCTACACGGGAAAGGCGTGCCACGCCCTGATGGATATTGCGGCCCGGCACGAGTTCCAGGGGCCGGTCATCTTTTGGCACACTGGTGGCGGCCCTGAGTTGTTTAGCCGAGCTGCTGAGCTCCTGGAGTGATTACGAATGCCGAAGCGCGCCACGGCGGTGGGGTGAGGATCGCGAGTATCGGGTGGGTTGGTCAGCTCCCTCAGACAGCCCCGGTAGCGCGAGCCGACGGGTCGGAGTTTGGGATGTCGGCTGGCGGCCATGGGCCGGGCCAGACGGGATAAGGCCGGCAAGTCTCAGCGCGCACCTTCCCCTGGCTTGCGCCGCACTGCCGCACCTCGCCTGGCCCGGGTCTCCAGTGCGGGCGCCACGCCCACCCCGGGGCATTACCAATGATTTCGGGCCACGTGGGTACGGTAGGGGGCGGGTGTCTGGTCAGCGGTCGGTGTCCGTCGGCCGGGGTTGTGCCACCCAGCCCACCCGGGTACCCCAGCCCGGGAGAGGGTCAGATACTCGGGCTTCGAGTCGTGAGGATCAGCCAATCCGTGCCTGAACTCCGTGCTGGCTAAGTCTCTCCACCCCAGCCCGTCCCGTCATCTGCCGGGTCGCGCTGCACCAAGCTACCAAGCTGAGGTGGCCTCCCGCCTCCCGCTGTCCATGCGCCTGGCCCTACCTGTGATCTCCAACCCGGGCCCCGATCCCGGCCGGGCAACCCACCCTGGATCGGCCCCTGCGGGCAAGGCCCGCCGGCCTTGGGGATGCAGCCGGCAGCCATTTGGCCGTCGAACTCGGCTGCGCGCACGGAGCCGCCCGCAGCTGCCTGTCGGTGGGCTTAAGGGGGCGGACCAAGGTAGCTGAGCCGGCTGCGCGGGTTTTAAGTTCGCCGCAGACGTCAGCGCCCGCCTTTCGATACATACTCCCTAGAGTTCCGTGATGGGAGCTGGACCGGGTGCCCGGTCGAAGGCCGGTGGGCTGCCAATTGGAGGCGAAGTACGCGCTAATGCAAGACCTCGACCTCGAGGGGGGGCGGTCGTGTCTGCACCGACAAGATCGTGCCGACTCGCTGCCCGACTCATTGGGCGGTGAACCGCACCTGAGGCTGCCTTGGGCGGCTGCGACGGGGATGACCCGGCCCGCTCTTGGGAGCCGTTGAGGATGCGACTTCGGGAGTGGCTGGCGGATGCGCAGCTGGATGGGCTCCGCCACTTGCCCGCGCCCCTCCGCCGACACCTGCTTTACCTCGCCCGTCAGCGGAGGTGGGCTGACCTGCGCCACCCTACTACCTTCAGCGAGAAGATCAATTGGCGCATGCTTCACGATCGCCGTCCTCTGATCGGGTATGCCTGTGACAAGCTTTGGGTCAAGGAGCTGGCCGCGGGCCTAGGGCTGGCCACGCCGGAGACGATCTGGTCCGGGCTCAACGTCCGTGAGCTACTCAGCCTGGATCTCCCCGAGTGCTGGGTACTCAAGCCCAATCACCGCAGCGGGGCGATCTATTTCGGGCGCGGCCAACCGTCGACAGCTGATGACCTGGACCGCATCACCGGCCGCTGGCTCGCCCAGAATCCGGAGCTCAGCAAGGGTGAGTGGGGCTACTCACAAGCGCGTCGGACCCTGCTGGTTGAGCCCCTTCTGGGCGATGGCCCCCAGCCGCCGGTCGACTACAAGCTGTTCGTGTTCCACCAGAGGCCCGCCCTCCTCCAAATCGACAGTGATCGATTCAGCGGCCATCGCCGGCGGCTCTACACAAGCGACTTTCGGCCTCTCAAGACCAGGCTCGAGTTTCCTCTCGGCCCAGTCGATCAGCCGCCGGACACCTGGCCCGAGATGGTCGACGCGGCGCGCCGACTTGCCCACGGTTTCGACTTCGTCAGGGTGGACCTCTACAACGTCAATGGGGCGGTCTACGTGGGCGAGTTGGCGGTGTACCCCGGCGGTGGACTGGAGCGCTTCGTTCCCCGCCGCCTTGACATCCAGCTGGGGTCGTTGTGGAGTCTGCCGACGGCAGCGGAGATGGCCGGACACCAGCAAGCTGGCGCGGGTCGGGCGGGTCCGAGGTGACCCAGGTGACCCGACCGCCCACGCCGGCTTGGTCCGGCCGTCGCATCCATGTCTCTTCGCTCCTGCGCCAGCCTCGGACGCCTGTTGCTTGGCGATGTGAGCTTCTCATCAGAGGCTCGACGAGTTCTTGAGCTGACGCGGTCCGGCGACCGCAGGCTATCTCCCCCCTAATCTCCCGGTCTCATCCCGGTAGTTCCAACCACAGCTCACGGTACGGGTGGCTGACGCTGCCACGGTAGAGGAGAACTTCGATCCGGGCCCGGGTTTGGGGCAGGTCCAGTCGCCTGGTCCAGGTCCGCCCCGGTGCTAGCTCAAAGGCGTACCGCGTCACGGTGCGAGAGCTGGTCCTGACCACCACCGAGAAATGGTCTGTGGTTGGCTCGAGGCTATGCACCCCGATGTCAGCGACGATGGCACTGCTCGACGAACTGGGAATCGTCCACAGCTGCGCGTAGCCGGGGCCGGCGGGAGCTCGCCCACCCACCACGGCTGCTGCCACCGCCAGGGCCATCAAAGAGGCACCAATGGCCGCCAGTGTCATCTGTCGCGAGGGCCCGGTGATGGTGGGCAGATCCGGTCGGGCGCGGCGGCGATGGCGCCACCACGCCGTGGCGCTGGCGAGTACGGCCAAGATTGCCAGGAGGCCTGCCCAGCTGGAGGTTGTGAGCCCTGCCGGGGTGAAGTTGAGGAGCACCCCACCAAGAACATCGATTGCCAGCCCCAGGGCGAGGCTGATCACCAGGCGTCTCGCTAGCCCAACTTGATCTGGGACCACTGCCCTCCCAGCTTCGAGGCCGGGGAAGACTAGCGCCAGGAGGATGCCTCCGGGGAGCCGGAGCGGATCGCTGACGGGGCCGATCGCCACCAAGGCGCAGACCACCGCCAGCAGCCCCACCCCTGGATCCAGCCAGTTGTATCTACGGAACCGCACGCGTCACCTCGTAGATCTGGATGTTGCCGCTGTCGTAGATGCGGGACAGGAAGCTCAGCTTGGCAAACTTGCTGAGAGCCGCTTGGGGCAGGACCCGGGTTTGAGTCGGAGCCCCTTGGCCAAAGAAGTTGGCGCCCTGCGGCAGCCCCTTCGTGAGGCGCTGATTGACCTCGATGAACTTAACATGGCCACGCTGCAAGGTGAAGTCGCCGAGCTGGCCCAGCTGGCTGTAGATCAAGATGGGCCAGGCCGGGACTGGCCCCGCGGCCGATGTCAAGGGATTCTGTTGGCCCACCGAGCCCACCAAGAGTGCGTCGGTCCCATCGGTGGCGACGACTTGGTGAGGGCCAAGGTGAGCCAGCATCCAGTTGGCAGCGGCAAGGGCCTGAGGATTGGTCACCGCTGGCACCCCTGGCGCCGAGGGCGGAACCGGGAGTTGCAGGTAGAATGTCCAGCCCAGTACCGCGCCACCAACGAACACGCCGCTCAGCGCTCCGGCCATCAAGCTTCGGCGTAGGATTCCGAGGCGGCCGTCACGTGCCAGCCATCCGAACACCAGCGCCACGACCGGCGCAAGCCCGAGGAAAACGAACTCGACCGCTCGGTCGCCGGTCTCAACGCCCTGGGGTGCGAGGTGGAGCAGGAGGGTGGCCGGATACACCACCGCCGCAATGGCGAGGGTGAACATGAGGGCGTTGCGACGGTGGCGTCGCCAGGCCATCACCAGTCCAAATGGTAGGGTGACCACAAGGAGCACGGCTGAGCCAAGGCCGGCTAGGCGCTGCCAAAGTGGGGCCACCACTCCTCCGGACACGAACAAATGGCGCGACGCGAGGCCTCCCGTAAGCACCCGTAAGACGCTGGCGACGGCGTTGCCAAGCTGGCTTCCCAGGTAATGAGGGGTGTCGGGGGCCACCCATCGAAGCCATACCAAACCAGCTACCGCTCCCACAGCGGGCAGAGCCCAAGTGCCGCCTAGAGTGGGCCGCTTCCAGAGACGACGGAGCACCCAGGAGATCAACCACCAGCCGCTGAGCAGGCCCAGGAAGATGTAGACGGAGACGTGGTGGGATGGGACCGCTGCGATGAACACCAGTCCGGCAGCGAGCAGCCAAGACAAGCCGGTGGTGCCTGAACGCAGGCCCGAGCGCACGGTCTGGTCCTTCGCCGAGGTGAACTCCACGGCCAGGAGCAACGCCGCCAACTCCAGCGGCAGCGCGAATGACTCATACGAGAACTGGCTGTCCCAGTAGAGATAGTGGGGGTTGGCCATGTAGGCCAGGCTGGCGAGCGCGGCCAGTCGGGGCGAACCCGTGACCCTCTCGAATATCAGGAACAGGCAGACAATGGCGAGCAGGTGGCCGACTCCGATCACAGCCAGCCCGGCGGGGAACAGCCCCAACCCGGACACCTCCATGAGGCCGATGGTGGCGAGCTGCATGCCGGGATACTGGGCGCTTATCGGCAGCAGGGGATTGAAGCCGAACAGGTGACCGGTCCGCAGGATGTCGATCGCGGTGCGCATCTGCATGAACTCATCGGTGAAGGTGAAGCCTTCCGGACTGCGCAGCACCTTCACCAGGTACAGGGCAACCCCGAGTAGCACCACCAAGTAGACTTGCTCCCGCCGCGACACCCGGTTGCCGAGCAGGCGGAAGGCAAAGACGGCGAACATTCCCACCAGGGCTACCCAGAACAGGATCGAACTCCAGCTCGAGCCCCTCACGGCAGCGTCGTCGGCGACCGCGATGGCGCAGAGACAAACACCTGCCGCCACTGTGAGCTCGCCGGCTTGGAAGGATGGAAGCCAGCGCCCGGTCGGAAGGCGCTGCCCGGCCGAGGCCAGCGGTGCACCGGGCAAGGTGCTCGCTGGAGGCGACGAATCAGGGCCCAGATGCGCAGCTCGTCTCCCCGGAGTAGCGTGCCAGCCCACCGGCTTGTGCCCCGGCATGCGCTGGCGTCGTCGCCTAGTCATGCCGTCTAGGCGGCCTGCCCTTGGCCGCAAACCGGCTGGCCGGGGCCACCAGGCACCTCAATCGCCATCCGCCGACATCCGGCCTCCTGACGCCAGCACCAGGTGCCCCAGCAAGTCAGCCACCTGGGCGCTGGCGCTGCGGCGCCGCGGAGCGGCCAGAACAGCGGCCACGAAAGCCTCGAACTGGACGGCGAACCGCCCGTCGGAGCGACCCGAAGCCAGATTCGCTCCCAGTTTTCCCATCGCCGCTCGGAGTGCCGGGTTGGCGGCCAGAGTGGCCATGCGGTGCTCCAATGCCTCCGCGTCGCCCGGAGGCACAATGAACCCCGCCTCACCCTCAGGCACTCGCGACCGTATCTCGCCGGCGGCCGAAGAGGAGATCACCGGCATGGCGGCCAACATTGCTTCCTCGACGACCAGTCCGTGGGGATCTCCCAGGGTAGGGAAGACGAACACGTCGGCGAGCGCGTAGAAGTTGGGCAGGAGCTCAGGTTCCACGAAGCCGGCAAACACTACCCCGGGGATCGTGGCAGCCTGTGCGCGATAATGAGCTTCGTCAACCCCGTCGCCGACCAACAGAAGGCTGACTTCAGGGTTGCTGGCGCGCAGCCGCCGGTAGGCGTCCAGCAGGTGGTCGAGGCCCTTGCCGCGCCAGAGACGACCCACGTAGAGAAAGACGCACCCGCGCAGGCCCAGCCGGTCCCGCCCCTGCTGACGAGCATCTGGGGACAGATATCGTGCGCGGCTGTAGCGCGTCACTGAGATGGAGCGATCCACTCGCCAACTGCGGTCGTCTGGTAGGCCATACCTCCGGGCCATGGCGCTGGCCTCCGGGCCGGACACCTCAGCCCCGTCGACAGCGCGAAAGAGGAAGTGCTTGGCGGCCTCCCGCCACCAGGTGCGCTGGCTCCAAGCGTCATAGTTGGGCAACACTAGGAAGGCGAGTCTGCGCGCCGTCGCTCGACCGGCGAGCGCCCCCAGGGCGAGATTGGCCCGGTCATATTCCAGGATGAAGAGGTCGGGTCGGGCTCGTCGCAGTTCCACCGTGGGCACGTGTAGGCCCCCCAGGGACCGGCGTCGGGGAATGTAGCGGGCCGGGAACTCCCAGGCCCCCGAATCCACACTCCAGCTCCGATCGGATTCACGCTCCACGCTGAACCACGCCTCCAAGTCGAGATTGCCGCGGTGCGCCACGGCGTTCAGGCGGGTGACGTAGTACGGAGTCGGCTGCCGTAGCCAATAGATGACCCGAGGCCGGGAGGCCTGAGCGTGAATCACGCGGAGGCAACCGCTTGGTAGATCGTCAGGGTCTGCGCAACTACCTCCTGCCATGTGGCGACGCCCACCACAGCCGGCCTGTCATCGGCGGCGGCCCTGACTGCGGCGGCGACCGCCCCGGCGTCGGAGGGGTCCGCCACGAGGGTCACGGCATCGGGCCACCGGTCGGCCAGGGCTCGGTGCGCAGGGATCGGGGAGAGGACCACTGGCGTGCCGGCCGCCAGGGCTTCCACCACCACGACAGGCATGGCCTCGTTCCTAGACAGGCTGGCAAGCACGGCTGCGCTGCGCAGCCAGGAGCGCAGCTCGTCGGTGGGAAGATTGCCCAAGAACTGAACGCGCCGGGACAGTCCCAGCTCGTCGGCAAGCCTTTGCAACTGATCGCGTACGGGCCCGTTCCCCGTCACCGCCATCTGCCAATGGGGGGGCAGGCAGGCGAATCCCCGCAGCACTTGGTCCACCCGCTTGTATGCCTCGATTCGACCTGCGACCAGCAGGGTGGGCCCAGGCAGCGGGAGGCGGGGGGCAGATCGGATCGCATCCCGGTCCACTCCGTTGGGGATGGTGACCAGCTTGCCAGCAACCTGTGGAAAGTGGCGCGCCACCAACGCTCGCTCGGGCTCAGAGACACAAATCACCGTGGCCGCGGCGTCGAAGGTGAGCCTGCCCAGCCGCCGGTATCCGGGGTGCAAGAGGCGGCGCACCGACGAGTGTCCGGTGCCGTGGTAGTGCGGGGTGAAAATCAAGGGACGACAGCCGGCAATTGTCGTTGCCAACGAGGGCAGCGAGTGATACGCGTGGGCGTGGAACACCTGGTAGTCGGCGCGGCGCCGGCGCAGCTCCCGGTAGAGGGCGGGGGACACGGCGTAGTGGCGGCTGGGGAAGAGCATCGGAAAGCGCAGCACTCGCACGGACCTCACCAGGTCGACACCAGCTGGCTCGCCGGGGTCGGCCTGGGTGATGACATCGACCCGATTTCCCGCCGCCGCCATTCCCTCCGCCAGCTGTTGCACGTGCACCTCAACCCCACCCACGAATGGCGGGTAGTGGGGAGCCACCAAGCAGATCCGCAGCGGTCTCAACTCCGCACTCTGGCGCTAGGGGCGTAGGGCCGCTCCAGGGTCCGCTCCAGTCCGCGCGCAAGCGGCGTTGCGGCCCGCCAACCCAGGCCCACCAACGTGCCCGTAGGGTCGGCCAGCAGGCGCGGCCGGTCCACTGCCCGCAAGCGGGCAGGGTCCTCGACCAAGGTGAGCTGTTGGCCCAAGACTCCCGCCAAAGCTTCCACCAGCTCCCGTCCGGACAAGTCGCTGCCGGTGCCCACGTTGAAGATGCGCGGTGCCGCCGGATGTCGCTCCCCGATCATCGCGATTAGCGCGTCGGCCACGTCGCCCACGTACGTGTAGTCTCGCCTGGTCTCCATGTTCCCCACCAGGATCCGGCCGGGATTCGCGCGTGCCTGCCCCAGTAAAGTCGGGATCAGGTGGGGATTGGTCTCGCCCTCGCCGTAGACGTTGAAGAGCCGAGCCGTGGTGGCGGCCAGCCCTCCCTGCCGATGCGCCAGCTCGAGCAGCTGCTCGCACCAGAGCTTGCTCAATCCGTAGATGTCCGTCGGTCTCAGCGTGGAGGCCTCCGTATGAGGCTCGGAGCTGGGCTGATAAACGGCGGCGCTGGAGGCGAGGACAAAGGCCGGCCCGGAGCTAGCCTCCAGGCACTCTTGCAGCAGAACCTGGGTGCCCAAGACATTTGTGCGGATGCATCCGACCGGGTCCCGGTCGCAGTCCGGGATGAAGTGAGTCGCAGCCAGATGGATCACGGCATCAAAGCGGTGGCGCGCGAACACGGACCTGACAGTTTCTGGGTCGGTGACGTCTCCAACCACTACCTCCACGCTGCTCCTGATCGCGGGGGCTAGGCCGGCGGCGCTGCCCCGGCTCATATTGTCAAACGCTGTAACCTGGTACCCGCGCGTCACCAACCGTGCGCAAAGTTCCGTCCCAATGAAGCCACAGCCACCGGTTACCAGCACCACCTGATCGTTCATCGGTGGCCGCCCTCGGTCGCGACTTCGTCCGGATAGGATGGGGGAATGGACCGACGAGACCCGGTCCTCACCCGTCCCAGGCGGCCCTTGGCCCGAACCGTCATCGACGTCACCGCTCTGGCGGCGTGTCCGGGCAGAACCAGAAGCGGGCTCGCCATGATACCTGCCAAGGTGACCGAGGTCGCAAGCGAACGGCGCAGTTCGCGGCGAGCTTCGATCTGCGCCCCCAAGGCGCTGAGGTACACGGCGTGGTAGGCGGCGGCGCGAGCGACTCGGCTGGCCAGAGGCCGGCCGAGTCGATGGGTTCTGGTGTCCTTCCAGATAGCTTGGTATGTGACCGCCAGGTCCTCGACTCGGGTCAGCGTTGGGCGCATGGAGAGCTGCTTCGAGTGCAGCCGGTAGTAGCAAAGCCGGTCGGGCAGGAAGTAGCCTGGCCGCCCTTCGCGCGCTGCTAGGTAGGCGACCCAGAGGTCCCAGGCTCCGTGCATCGAGCTGGGCCAATCCGACACGTCCAATGCGTCGCGGCGGACCACCGCGGCGTGGGAGATGGGGATCGCCCTTTGAACGGTGGCGAGTGCGAGCAGCTGCGGTTGGAGGCCGCGCTTCAGCTTTGCCCGGCCCCAGTCACGCTCGCCGAGGAGGGTCAAATCCAGATCAGGCCTTGCCTCGGCGCCGATAACGACCTGATGGTTGCAGAAGGCCAAGCCGACCGATGGATGCTGCTCGAGGACCGTGACCATTTGCTCCAGGAAGTTGGGGTCCCACATGTCGTCATCGTCGAGGTGAGCTAGGTACTTGCCTTGGGCGCTGCGGTAGAGCCGGCGGTTTGTGGGCCCGGGTCCCAGGTTGCTGGGATTGCGTAGGAGACGCAACCTGGCGAAGCCGAAATCCGAGACCCACGACGTGGGGTCGGCGCTTCCAGCGTCGTCACAGACCAGCACCTCATAGTCGGTCAGGGTCTGCCGCTGCACGCTCGTGAGCGCCTGGCGCAACAGGTCGGGACGGTCCTTTGTCGAGACCAGGACGCTGACCATGGGCTCTGATGTCAAGGCTGGCTCACCTCAGGACTTCGTCGGCATTGGTAAGCTCTGGCAGGCCGGAGGGCATGCCGTGACGTCGGGGCGGCCGACCGCGCTGGCGGAGCATATCGACTCCAGCGTATACGACTCCCAGCGATTCCGCTATGAGCCAGGCCGCTCCCGCGCCAGTGATCCCCCAACGTGGCAACAGGAACCAGGTCATCCCGATCTGCACAAGGGCCAAGCTCCAGATGAAAGCAGCGGCCTGCCCGTAGCGGCACTCCAGCCTCAGCACGGTGCGGTACACGGATGTGAGCGCGTCGGGAATGGCGGCCGCGATCAGAAGTAGAAGCAGTCCCAGCGCCTGGGTCCGGTAGCGGGTGCCGAACGCCTGAAGCAGGCTCGGCCCGAGTAAGGCGCAGACCACCATGGCGATCCCTAAGCCTGGCACTATCAGCCAAAGGGCCCTCCGGGCGCTTCCGGCCACGGTATTTGGAGCCCGGGAGCCCTCCGCGAATAAGGCGGAGGACACCGCGGACGCAGCCACGAAGAAGAAGCTTCCCACGCGCCAGGCCGAGTAGAAGTAGGCGGTGCTGCTGGCCGTGACCGCGGCTCCCACCAGGACCGGAACCGCGTAGCTTGGAATCATCGCTCCCAGGCCCACGATATAGTTGCCGGCCATACTGCGGCGCATCGCTCGGGCCTCGGCGCGCCATCCGACCCAGCTGGGTCGGTAGGCGCGCATTCGCACCAGTAGGCCGAGGCCAACGGCGACCGAGACCATAACCGCCACGCTCCATCCCATCTGGATCCCGGCGGCACCCTGGGCGTGGAGGAGGGGGACTAGTAGGAGCGGCAACTTGATCGCGCTCATCAGGATGCTGGTGAACAGCCGCACCGAGGCAGCTCGTTCCACCACCCACACGCTGTCCAGCACCATCCCGCAATTGGTGAGGGCTACGCCCCCGACCAAGGCGACCAGATACCCCGGTGCGAGGAATGCGCCGGAGCGGGTCACCCCCAGTATCACCCCCCATCCGACCAGCCCGGCGAGGCCCCCAGTCAGGCCGGCGACGGTCAAGCCGACTGTGACGGTCAGGCTCCACTCCGACCGCGCCCCTCGCTGGGGGATGCGCTGCACCACCGCCGAGTTGGTCCCCACGATGGAAACCAGAGAGGCCAGAGTCATGACGGAGACGCTGACTGCGGACGTTCCGACCGCGCCGGGGCTGTAGCTGCGCGCTGCGAGGACCCAATAGACGAACCCCAGAACAGCCGTACCGACCGTGGTCAGCATGATCAGCCCGCTGGTACGGGCCAGCGGGTTGCGAAGCAAGCGGGACCGATGCCGTGACCCCAAGCGGGCCCCGGCTACGACGAATCGCTTTGAGCGTCGCCCCGGGCGAGAGCGGTTCACTCCTCCCGCGCGGCGGTCGCACGCGTTCCGGGACACAGATTGGCCAAGGTCGGGGAGCATTTGCCAATCTGCACCGCCGGCAACTGGTTGCGTGCTCCCCTGACCCGGGCAGCGCAGGAAGGGTGAGAGTCCAACCGTCTGGCCCGCCGCCTCATCGTGCCGGGGCTCCAGCGCGGCCACCCCGAGGTTGCGGCCTCCGTGCGGTGACCTCGGCCAAGAGCCCTGCGTAGGCGGACGCGGTCTCGGTCCAACTGGGAGCTCCCGAGAAATGCTGGCCTGCGAGTGTGGACGCTTGGAGAATAGCTCGCGCCAGTGACTGCGGGTCTCCCGGTTCGGCGGTCACAGCCCCGGGATAGCCGGCGGTTGCCTCCGGCAGGCCACCCACCGAGGTCGTCACCACTGGCAGTCCCAGCGCCATCGCGATGTGCAAGGGTCCGCTGGAGGAGCATCGGAGATAGGGGAGCACCACCACGTCGGCGGCGGCGAAGGCAGCGGCCGCTTCAGAGTCGGTCACGTAACGGTCCAGGCGGGTTATCCGGTCCCTGGCCGGAGACTGGGCGATCATCCGGTCGGGGAGCGTCCAGTTCTCCCACGTCTCTCCGATAATGGTCAATTCAAAGGTTGGCGAATCCAGAGCCAGAAGGTTAAAGGCCGCCACCAGATCCTCGACGCCCTTGAACGGCCGCACCACCCCGAAGAACAGCAGGCGGCAGCGGCCCGTCGCCGAGGGCACCCGATCGTGCCGGTACTGGTCATAACCGGCATGCGGGATCAGCACCGTGCGCTGGGCATCAATCCCGTAGTGGTTCACCAGCAGCTCACGATCGTGCTCGGTATGGACCACGAAAGCGGCGCTCAGCCGGAAGAGCCATGGGGCCACGGCTCGCACATAGTGGCGGACCCATCCCAAACGCTCTTCACCAGAGTCGAGGACCTCGTGAAACTCGACAACCACCGACCCGCCCAGCCACTTGGCGACCACGGCTAACGCTAAATACGAGTGCAGCGCCGCACTGGTCCACCATTGCAGGATCAGCACCTCCGTGCGCTGCCGGCGCAGCAACTGCGCTGCCCTCCAGATGCCTGTTCCCCAGTACCAGTCGAGACGTGACACGGCCGTAACGGAGGGCGGCAGTCTCAGCTCCGAGAGCTGCACGCCTACCCGCGCTCGGCCAGGATAGAGCCTTGCCGGCAGCAGCCTGCGCAGCAGCACCGCGGACACCCTCTGCTCGCGAGCCAACGCCGCCACCAAGCCGAATGTGTAATAGGTTATCCCGCTCAGGAACCGAGTGTCGGGGCCTACCACGCACACCCTGGTGGCCGCCGCTCGGACGCGCGCGCTACGGGACGGCGTCGAGCCACCCATGTTCAAGGTCCCGGGCGGGCGGCGGCGAAAGCGCGCTGCGGCCGCGTCGGCAGTTCGCAGAGGATCGTGCGCAGTACTCGGAAGCCGCCCCCGATGGTGTGCGGGTGGCTGGCCCCATGGAAGCGCCACCCTTCGTTACTTCCCACCTCGGTGACCCTCCGACAGGACTTTGCCATACGCAGGTTGACAACCGCCTCCACCGCGAACCTGTCGCAGTCGGGCGCCATGTCGGGGAGGCGCTGCTTCCAGAAAGCATTCATTCCGCAGCACAGGTCAGTGTACCTGGTCCCATAGAGGAGATTCACCAGCCCCCTAGGCCCGTGTTTCCCGAGCGGCATAGTCTGGTGATGCCAGCCCTTCCTCCTCTCGGCGCGCAGCGTGTCCCTTTGGCGCAGTCAGCTCCAGCCAGCAGTGCCTCCACAAACTTGGGAATTTCCTGAGGCTCTGCGGATCCGTCGGCGTCAAGCATCAGATGATGGCGCCCCGACACTGAGGGAATCCGATCGCCAAGGCGTTGCCCTTGCCACGGCGGGAGCGGGTCAGGACCCGAGCATCGGGGCGCAGGCTCCCGGTGACGTAGATCGTGTCGTCGGCGGAGCCTGCATCCCCCAGAACCGCCTCCCACACCAAGTGGGGAGGCTGGCTTACAACCACGCGCAGATTATCCACTTGGCTGATGGTGGCCTGGACGACCGGAACGCGGCGCTCAGCCAGTCGGCCAAATACCTCCGGCCTTGCCAGTGAAACCGTATCGTCCGAGATCGTCGGCGGCAGCGGATCGAGAGCCGTCACTGGGCGCCCGCCCCGCGAGTGGGTCACCTCCCCGGAGGTGAAGGCACTCAATGCCGCCTGATCCGATTGGTCTGCATCGCAGCTCCGCCGCGTGCCTCAACCGCCTGGTGCTCCGCACCGGCCCCCGATCCCGCCCCGGGCAGAACCCAACGGCGGACACACTCGTCTTCCCCCAGGATTGGGCCCGGCATACTACTCCCTTCGCGAACGCTGACCGCTGCTTCCCCGCCTGCTAAACCGATGGGGCCGACACGTTCGCTCGACCCACCCCGAGCCTGGCTCCCTTCCCTGAAGCTATTGTGATGGGGTCGCGACGGAGTGTCAACGCACCTCAAGATTCCGTTACAGCCGCGCGGCTGGGATCAGGCGGGGGAGGCGGCCCGACAAGTTTCCAGGTCGTCCACTACGGACCCCGGCCCTCTGGGTTCTGCTGCCCGACCGTTAGCGCGAGCCACGCCCTCTCAGCTGAGGGACTCGCTTTGGACCGTGCCTGGTGGCCGCCAGATGGCGGCCTGCAAACCGCACGCCTCGGTGATGACCGCCCCGGGAAGTGCTCGGCCATAGCGCTGATGGAATTGCGTGACGGTGAGGAATCGATCGCTGACCAGGTGGTCCATCCAGCCCCGTTCGCTCTGAGCCAGGAACCTCGCCCAGGCATTGGGCACACCGGAGCGCAGCTCGCCGTAGAGGGCGAGCAAGTGGTGCCAGTGGAACTGCCACCTGCGGCGAGGGTCCTGAGCAGGGTCCACCAGAATTGCCAATCCGCCCGGGGCGACGAGGCTCTTGATGTGGGCCAAGGTGCGGTCAAGATCTGGGACGTGGTGGAGCACGGCGATGCTCAGCACCAGGTCGAAGCTACCTCGCACTGAGTCGATCCCCATCTGCTCATAGCGAACGCGAGGATGGGGCCGCTTCTGGCGGGCGATCTCGATCATCTTGAGGCTAATGTCCACCGCTAGCACGGACTCGTAGTGCTCGGCCAGGAGCAGCGCCGTCCTGCCCGTGCCGCACCCAAGATCGACTGCCGCCTTCCCGCCGACGCCGTCGAGCTGCTCGGCTAACCACTTGGAGACCCAGCCCTGAGTCAGCTCGTCCCGGCGATCGTAGGCGGCGGCGATCTCATCGAAGGAGCGGGGGGCAGTTGCCTTGGGTCGTCGCAAGGGCCTCATGACAGCTCCTGCCCGCCGCCATCTGGGGGCACTCATCTGCGGTGACTTACAAGTTGGAGGACCGGCAGGCCCGCCCACGGCAGGACACTGGCCCGCCGCCCCATACGGTGGAATTTACCAGAACCAAGGGTTCCAGGTGGCGGACGTCGCCACTGGCCGTAGGCGGTCTGCGACGCCCTCGTATCCTTTGGCCTTGGCTCCCGGTCGCCCGGTGGGCGTCGGTGGGGCGCCAGCACGGTGGCGGCCCCGCCGGGTCCCGATCGTGGCGAGAGGGACAGCGTCTCGAGGTGCCTCGGGTCGCGGGTGGCACTCTCTGGGCATGGCCTCTTACTCTCCGGGAGCGCGTCAGGCCTGGCGCCAGCAAAGGGGCCAATTTGACCAGCCTCGGCTTCCAAGGTCGACCCTCCCCACTCGCAACTGGATCCGGCCCCCGTGCAGCCCCTGCTTCGAGAAGCCGGTTCCCGGCCAGGCGAACGCATGTATGCTCAGCCATCGACCGGCCCGAACGAGGGGCGGACTCGTGCCCGACAGCCCGCTCGCGTAGAATCCTCTCGAATTGAGCTGAGACTTCGCGGGTGCCATCGCGCTCCCGGGGTTTCGCCGTGTGCGCTGGGCCTGGGAGGAGCCATGACCGATCTCGATCCGGACTTTGTCGCCCTGCCGCTTTCTGAGCTGGAGGCGGCGGCGCTG
>DAHWNZ010000045.1:0-23253 GCA_027339635.1 Candidatus Dormiibacterota bacterium | reverse complement strand
GCCACCGCGCTGCTGCATCTCCCACTGGGGAGTGTGCTCGATACCAGCGCCCCCGGTCTGTTCCTCGGAATGGCGGTGGGCAGGCTCGGCTGCTTCTTCACCGGTTGCTGTGCCGGTCGACCGACCGCTGCGCGCTGCGCGGTGTGGTCATCGGATCGGCGAGTCGGAGCGCGCCGAATTCCCGCGCAGCTATATGAGTCGCTCGGGTCCGCGGCGATCGGCCTGTCTGGGTGGTTTGTGGTCCTTCACGCCCATCTTGCGGTGCCCGGCGGTCTGTTCGTAGCGTCCTTCGCGGCCTACACACTGTGGCGGCAACTCCTGCTGCCACTTCGGGCGGAGCGGCGCCGGACCAAGGCGGGGGCGGCTGTCACCGGAGGACTGGCCGCGGTCGTCCTCAGTGCCGCGGTGGTGATGTTGGCCGTGGGAGCTCGCTGACCATCATCCATCACCGCCGACTCCGACTCTGGAAGGCGCCACGTTCCACTCGTCGCGCCGGGGGCGACCAATGTCCCTCTGACCTGCAGAACACAAGTTCCGAGAGGCTCGCCCCGCTTCCCGCCATTCTCATGCTAGCCGTGTTGGCCGGCTGTGGCGCCGTTCCCCACAGCCCCGCGGGCACCAGCTATGCGCGGGTGCCTGCCTGCGCAGACCACCAGCTCGTGGCCGCATTCGGGTCTATCCTGAGTGTTCCCAATGGCGTCGCAATTGCGGTGCTCACCTTCGCGGATCGCTCGCTCCAGACATGCGGTGTTGAAGGGAAACCCGGGATCACGCTGGTGGGAAGCGGTGGCCAGCCGGTTGCCTATCAGGCACGCACCGCCCCGTTGCCAGCGACCAGCGCCTCGCGGATCGTTCTGGAAGCCGGGATGGCCCCCGCACCTTCTGGTGGACCCGTCCCTGGGACAGCGGTCGTGAACATCGCATGGGGCCTCGAGCAGCCGGCTACCGGCGGCGGCAGCTGTGTCACCGCTGCCACTGCGGTGACCGCCATCAAGGTCGGCGTGGGCGGCAGCCGCTCCCCCATCACGCTTGCCCTTCCAGTCCGTGTCCACATGGCGATCTGCGGCTGGCTCGCTATCAGCACCTTTCAGCCCGGGCCAACTTGAGGTACGGAGCGTTTCTCACCGGAGTGGCCGTCAGCTCTTGGCGGTCGGGGGTTGGCAGCGCGCCCGCCGTGTCAGCACCTCCATCCGCTCCAAGTTAAGGACTGTGTCGGCCTGCCTGCCCGTGTTGATGACCACCGGGCGGAGCACTGTCCCGGTCCAGGAAGTCCTCGGGGCTCTCGGTGAACTTGTCCCCGCAGCCAGTCGAGCAGAAGTAGTACTCCCGGCCCGCATAGCTGGCATGCCCGGCAGCGGCGGCGGCGTCTACGGTCATGCCGCAGACAGGGTCGCGTGTAGCTCCTTTCGCGCTGGATCCTGTATTTCCGCCACCACTCATCGCTTCGGCTTTGTCACCCGCGGCGAATCGGGTTGGATTGACGACGAACCGGTCGTGGCAGCCGTCCGAGCAGAAGTAGAACGCCCTGCCCGCGTGGAAGGCGGTGGCCGGCGCCATCGACTTCTGCACCTGCATACCACATACGACATCCTTGGCGTAGGCGGAGCCGCCACCGAGGCGGTCCCGGTTGCGATAGAGCCAGTAAAGATACCCGAACACGAGTAGGGCAACAACATTGAGAACACTCGTGTAGTCGAGATGGAAGCCGAGGGGGACGATGTTCGTCGGCCGGCCCGTGGGCACCAACCCCACCGCCTTGAGCAGGTACTCGGTGATCAGCCCGCTGATGCTCATCACCGCCCAGAACGCCGCCAGCAGGCGAAGCGTGATCTTCATCCCGTAGTACTTGCGGTAGATCAGGAGCAGGGGCAGCGTGATGAGATCGGCGAACACGAACGAGATGACACCGCCGAAGCTGATCCCGCCCTTCCACAGAGCCGCTGCGAGCGGGACGTTCCCCACTGAGCAGACAAAGCTGATGACCGCGATAAGAGGTCCCAGGACCACGTTCTCGACGCTGGATCCGAACCCGTGTCCGGTGATGAACAGGGCACGCCAAACCGCCTCTGGAACCAGGATGGCGAGGAACCCGGCGATGATGTAGCCCCCGGCCATCTCCCTGCGCAGCATGGTGAGGTCGCTGATCGTGTACCCGGCCGCGTTCGACCACCCCGCGCGGGTGAGGAAACGTTTGCGGCCCAGTGTGCCAAGGGCTGCATCTCCGTCGTCTGCAGCCATCCCGTGCGCGGCGTGCTCGCCAGATCCGTCCCGACCCGCGTTGAGCCCGTCGCGCGCCGGGGTAACCCACCCCGCAGGCACGACCCGCGGCAGAACAATGGCCAGAAGGACGATCATGATCGCACCGCCGACGAACTCGGCGACGGCGAACTGCCAGCCGATCAGCAACCACATGACGATGCCAAGCTCGACCACCAAGTTCGTGCTTGCGATCATGAAGATCATGGCGCTCGTGAAGTCGGCGCCCTTGGCGAACAGCGACTTGGCGAGGGCGCTCGCCGCATAGGAACATGACGAGCTGACCACCCCGAAAAAGGATGCCTTCGCTATTGTGCGCGGCCGGTGGTCACCGAGCACCCCCTGCATCTGCTCACGCGAGACGAAGGCCTGCACAGCTCCGGACAGGCCGAAACCCAGAACAAGGGCCCAGAGGGTCGCCCAGAACATGAAGAACGCTTCCTGGAGGCTGCGTGCGATGCTGTCGAGAACGAACATCACGCCAACGTCCTGGATCGAGGTTCCGCTCTCGTTGCTCCCATCGCCATCGGCTGCCGATTGAGGCACTGACCGAGCGGCTCTACATCGGCACCGCCACGGCGTTCACAACCTTCCCGCCGCGGGCGGCCGTCGCTGTGCCACGTGACCGGGCGAGCCCGCCCCGGACTCCGCATGAGCCAGGTCTCACAAGGAACTCGCGCAGTACCATAACGAGCCTGCACCTGACCAGGGCCGTCTGGCTGGTCGCACCACGATGTCATGTGGATCTCTGCCGACGAGGGCGCGTCTGATGGCCCATCTCCTCGACTGGGGCGGCGTTCAGCACTCCGTCGGGATCCTCTGCCATGGGCTTGAGTGTGAGCACGTCTGCCGACTGGCGGAAGTCGGTGAGGCTGGAGTTGAAGCGGAGAGCTTCCATCAGCTCGTCGATCTTCTCGCGGCCTCTCCCGGTTTGGATGGCCTCGGACACACACGTCTCAAGGTGATTGCGCAGGAGGAGACGGTTGACCTTCTCAAGCGAGGCTTGAAGTGCCGCAACCTGTTTCATCACCTCAGGGCAGTAACGCTCGGCCTCAACCATGCCGAGCACCGCGTCGAGATGCCCGCGAACGGTCTTGAGTCGGACCAGGGCATCTCGCTTGTAAGTCTCGACCATCTCATCGACTCCAATTGATCATACCACCCCACCCCGAGTGGGGTGGGTAATCACTCCGTGGCGCTCGCCAGAGGTGTGACAGTCCCGCCTCAAGACACCAGGTTTGGAAGCGGACCTACCACTAATCGTCTCCGCGTTCCTTCGAGCGCAGTCCAAGGCGGGGACCCTCTCGCCAGCACGGATGAGCTGGTGCCGCCACCACACAACTGGCACAGGGTGATCATACTTCGCCGACTCTGCTGGCGGGCAAGTTGGGTGACCCACTTCAGCCTGCACCAGTACTAGGCGGGGCCAGACTCCACGATGGAGCCGGCTAACCGGAGCGCTGCGGATCGTACATTCGTCCCAACCAGCCCACCAACAAGCCCCTTGAGAGATGGGTCGGCCTCGCGGCGCCGCGGGGCCGACCCGCCACTGACGCCGGCTACTCGGGGCCTGGCCACTCGGCATGGCAAGTCGGGCAGACGTACACCGTATGTGACCGCCCTGATCCGGCCATACCGGTCGGCGCTTCCACCACGTGACGCTGCGTCACATGTACGAGGCACACCCCGGCACCGCAGTCGTGGCAGACTGCCACAGCGTCTTTGTCGATACCGGACTTGGCATCAACCATACACTTCATCACCACTCACCTCAACTCGCTAATCCTGGCGTCCCGACACTGCACGCTCCCAGGGCGCCAAACGGCACCCTCCACCCGCGACCCGGCATGGTCCACTGTAGCGTGACCTATGGGGGATGCACGGCTTGGCTCCACCGCTCAAGCGGATCGACTTGGCTGCCCTGGTTCGCGCGCAATCCCATCCCGGCGAGCAAGATCGTTGGGGTTGCGCCGGGAACGACAGCACCCGGTCTCCATCGACTAATTGCGTTGGGGTTCGAACGCCGGTCATGTCGGGCCTGTGAAGTAAGTTTGGACTTCGCCAACTGCGTCGCGTAGAGACCGCAAGTGCTACCAGGTGCACCGGTTGCGACTGTCATGAAGCGCACGCTGACGTATCCCGCGCAAGGTGAGGACTCCGATCCGCTCAGCCAAGTCACGCGGCTCACCTCCGCCCGTAAATCCATTCCGGGTGCTGCTCCCACGCGGCAGGTTGTCGGCGACGGTGAGGATCCGTTTCTAGTGGTTCTCCATCTCAGTGCTGTAGGCTGTCGGCGTGTCGCGGGCTTCCCCCAGGGCAGGCGTGGACTACCCGGCCTCCTTCGGCGACCTGCTCGCCTGGTTTCCTGATGACATGGCGTGCCTGGACTACCTCGACTGGCTGCGGTGGCCAGACGGCTTCGTCTGCCCGCGCTGCGGTCCAGGGGTCGCTTGGCGTTACGGGGACGGCCGATGGTTCTGCGCCGCCTGCGCGCGTCGGGCGTCGGTGACCGCCGGCACGATCTTCCACGGGACGCGGACGCCGCTCACCGTCTGGTTCGCTGCCGCGTGGTACATGACGAGCGAGAAGAACGGGATCTCAGCGCTCGGACTGAAGCGTCAGCTCGGCATTGGCTCCGAGCAGACGGCCTGGGCCATGCTGCACCGCTACCGCACGGCCATGGTCCGGCGAGGACGGGACCGGCTCTCTGGCAGCGTCGAGGTCGATGAGACGATCCTCGGCGGCCCAGAGCCCGGCAGGCCCGGTCGGGGCGCGCTCGGGAAGACCCTGGTCGAAGTCGCCGTCGAACGAATGGGGCGAGGATTCGGGCGCTGTCGTCTTGAGATCATCGAGGATGCGAGCGCCGAGGTGCTCCGGCGGTTCCTACTCGACCACGTCGAGTCAGGATCGACGGTCATAAGCGACGGGTGGTCCGCCTACCCGAGCGCCTGCGCGGACGACTACGTCCACGAGCCCTTCGTGGTCTCGGGCTCGGGATCGAAGGCCCACGAGGTGCTCCCCGGCGTCCACCTCGTCGCCTCACTGGCCAAACGCTGGCTCCTCGGCACCCACCAAGGCGGGGTGAAGCCCGGTCACCTGCAGGCATACCTCGACGAGTTCGTGTTTCGCTTCAACCGGAGGCGCTCACGTGCCCGGGGCATGCTCTTCTACCAGCTCCTCGAACAGGCGGTAGAAGCTCAGCCCCGCACGTACCGCTCTCTCGTGGCCAGCCCTGGCGTCACCCGCAGGACCATGTCCGTGCCTCCTCCCGACAAGCGGGTTCGCTGCGACAGCCTGGCGGGTCCGCCCCTCGACCGACCCTGGCGCAAGCAAAGCCCAGGTCGGTTGGCTTTACAGCACTGAGATGGAGAACCACTCAGCATCATTACCGGCATGATCAGCAGCATCGGCCAGAACCCACCCGACCAGACTCCCGTCATCATCGCCGCACCTCCTCTTGGCCTCTGTTGTCAGGCGCGTTCCAGAGCCGCGGGCGATGGAAGTCTTCCGCGGCCTGGTCAGTGGGCTCAACCGAGCCCAGGGGTGGAGCGAGCCTGGGGCCGATCATCCACCCAGCCTTGGATCGAGTAGATCGCCGAGCCGGCCGGACAACTCTTCATGGTCGATCTCACCGCGAGCGTAGCGTTGCCTGAGCACTTCGACCGGGTCGGGGCTGGGGTCGACTCCGGCCGTGAGGGATCCACCCGCGGGCGCGCCCTGCCCGCCACCCATGCCGCGCATGCCGCCCATGCCGCCCATGCCGCCCATGCCGCCCATACCGCGCATCATGAGCACCATCGAGAGTGGACATGCCAGCACGAACACCAGCGGTAGCAGTGACGGGCCGAGTTGCGGGCGGAGCAGGAAGATGACTACCGCCACGGCGCCCAGACCACCCAGCACCTTCCAGTTCAGGCACATCCCGAACATGTGCCTCAGGCTGGCGCCCGCCGACGGAGCACCGTCGGCTGGTACCAAGCCCATTCCGCAGCGGGGACACCTCCCCGGCGATGGTTGCTGAATGTCGGGGTGCATCGGACAGGTGTACATGTTTTCTCCTTTCTACTGAGAACTCGATGAAGTGGCTGACGTCGCAGGCCAAAGCCTGGGTGGGGCTGGACTTGGTGGTGGACCGCCCTTCACGCCGTCACCTCGGCGGCGCTCAGGGTGGCCGACTCGTGGCCGAGTGTGGCCCTAGCCGCTGGATACAGCGCGAGAGCGAGCAGAACGAAGAGGGGCCCTGAACCCAGGTCAGTTCCGGTCCCTGTGAGCACACCGCCGAAGTTCTGCCCGGCTATCCAGAACAGGATCGACACGGCAATCCCCAGGCCGAGGAACAGCCGCGTGTGGAAGCGGCGAAGCACGGCCAGGCCGATCGCGGCCTCCAACAGAGCCAGCACCAATGTCAGCGGGTCACCGATCAGGATGACAATCCGGGTCAAGAACGTGTCCATGGATGCCAGCGGCGCGGGCTCGCCGTTGGCCAGGTTCATGGAAATCGTCGACGCCAGCACCGCCGGGTACGGATAGACGGGCTGCAACTGGAGGAGCGCGCCGCCCACCCACAGCACAGCCCAACCGATCCTGGCCCCGCGCTCCCCCAAGGGCCCCGCGCGCAACCACCCGCCAGTATGCCCGGGAGCGTTTGCGACCGGCCAGGCGATCAGCCCGATCAGTGGATAGAGTAGCACCGGCCCGGGGGCGCCGCCGAGAAGTGTGGCCAGCCCTGTGAAGAGGCCACCCAAGCCTTCTCCGAACACCCACACCACCAATGCCCAGGCGATCGAGACCACGATGGCCAGACGGACCGCGGGGCGATACAGAAGGCCCAATCCGATCGCGATCTGCGTTGCGGCGAACAGGGGATTCCAGAGGAGCAGATGGGGCTCCACAATGCCGACCACAGAGACCAGGAAGTGAGCCAGCCCAGCCGGCTGGCTCATCACGTCGTTGTAGTTGATAGCGTAGATGAAGCCGCGGCCGAACATCGGTGCCTGGAGTTGCAGGATCCCGTCCAGTAGCCACAGACACCCCAGCGCGATCTGGATCGTCCGGGAGTTCAGCCGCAGACCGGACCCCGGGCTATGGTCGACTCCGACCGGCACCCCTCTCGCGCCGTCGAATGGCCCCCCGCTTGGCCCGGCCTCGGGTGTGGCGCTCAACGGCCGGGGGGTCAAGCTGTCTCCTCGGGCACCTGTTCGGGGCCCAGGGTGCCGTGCCCGAGTCCCGTGGTGGCCTGCAGCCGTGAAACGGAATCCACGGCCTCATCATGCGTGGCCTGCAGCTGGCGCCGCGGCCAGGCCCATGTCACGAGCCGCAGCGTCACCAGTAGGAGGGCAACTCCCATCACCCACACCGGAAGGTGGCTCAGCCCACCCACAACGACCCCCAAGTGGGTGCTCGCCCAGGTGTCGAAGGCCCCGAGAAACGGTGGGGTGATGGTGTTGCCACCGCTCAGACCGACCGTCAGCATGCCGGCCGCGATGAGCATGAAGAGCGTGCCGGCCAACACGTCGCTGAGCTGCCGTTGCCAGGGGCCCAGCCGTACAGGGACTCTGCCGACGCGAAGCAGGGGGCCCTGGTCCCAGTGGAAGCGTTCCCACAGCACTGCCGCGACGAACAGGGGCGCCACCATCCCCAGGACGTAGGCCCACCCGAGCCCGAGTGCATATAGGGGCGAGGCCACCGCGAGGGAAAGGGCCAGCACGCCCGCCAGCACCGGCGCGCAACAGGAACTGGCCACACCGGAGATAGCCCCGAGTACGAATATACCGCGAATGCCATCGCCGCGGTGCCCGGTCGCGCTCCCCATTGGCATCGGGAGCATCCAGTGACGGCCGGCGAGTGCGAGGATCCCCATCCCGAGCATGACCAAGCCTCCGGCCACGAAGAGGCCAGAATGCACTCGGGTCAGGACGTGTCCCAGTGCGCCCAGCCCCAGGACTATCGGCAACAGGACCACGGCGACCCCGAGCGCGTAGACGCCAGTCGTCTCCACAAGGCGGCTGCGCCCGCGCCGCAACATGGCTGCGGTGTACGTGGGCAGAACGGACACGATGCAGCAGGGCGCAAACAGGGCCAGCATGCCGCCCAGGAAGGCCGCAACCAATGAGCTGCTGTAGACGATGGGGCTCATTGGCGGGATCCGCTGGTGGCGGTGAGCAGGCGGGCGAGGTGGGTCCGGAGCTTGCGCTCGGAAATCCGCCCGTACCCGAAGAAGTGGCCGTTCACCCACAAGGCGGGAGGAAACGGCAGGCGCACTGTGTCCGCGAGGGCCCGGCCACGGCCACCGGTCAGATCCAATTCCTCCACGGTACATGGGAAATCAGCCACCACGCGGGAGAGGACGGTCTTGGCGTGTTCGCAGAAGCCGCAGTCGGGGGCAACGGCCAGCAGCAGTCGCACCCGTGCCTCTGCTGGTTTCGGGACGGCCAAGGTCAGGCGCTCCGAACGGCAGAGATGACGCTGGACACCGGGATGCTCATGCTCACCAGCGACAGTTGCTCCCAGTGCACGGTCCCATTGGGGTTGAGGACGAAGATCGAGTGCCGGTCGACTGGGCCCATGCTCATGCCTCCTGAGAGGTTGAAGACCCCGAAGGCGGAGCCCAAGAGATGGCCCGTGTCCTGCAGCACCGGGAAGTGGAGGTGCAACTGCGACGCCAGTCCCTGCGACGTTGCCAAGGTGTCCACACTGACCGCGACCACGGTGCCCCCGAGCGCTCGGATTTGAGGGTACGCCTGATTGAGCGCAATAAGCTGCTGCTGGCAGGCGCCGCAGGTCGCTCCCTCATAGAAGAACACCACCACCTTGTGGCCCCGGAGCTCGCTCAGGCTCAACGATGAGCCGGCGGTTGAGCGCAGGCTGATGGTGCTCCCAGGTGCGGGGTGCCCGACCGGGACCCCAACCCCAGCTCCGGAGACTGTTCCCCCGCCCGGCAGAAGGTAGGTGACTGCCAGGATGAGGGCCGCCAAGATTGCCGCCCCGCCGCCCCACACAGTCCACCACGGTAGGTGCCGACCCCCGCGTGATCTTGCGGCCTCCTGCCTTCGTCCCGGCTGCGGGCGATGGGTGCCGGGAGATGCTTCTCGGCGTAGCTGCTTGGACCGGCGGGCGTTGCCCATGTGGCTACTATAACAGGCTAGTAGTGCGTCGGCCCTTCAGAGCAGAGCGGCCAGCCCTCCTGCCAGACAGGCCAATATCCCGGCGATCAGGCCTACGGATGCCATGGAATTGATCCACATCGCGAGGGGAGGCCGCTGGTGAGGCAGCGGGTCCCCGAGGAGCTGGGCGACCCGAAGGGAACCCGCCTCTCCGAAGCCCGACGCCGCTTGGGGGACGCTCGCGGACCCCGCCCTCCAGAGCGCGCCTGCCACTGCCGGGGCGCCCACGTGGCGCATCGCCAGCTGGTCAGCCAGCAACTCGGCTCGGTCGAGGCGGTGCTCCACCCACCACTGCACCACGGTCGCGGGGCGGAGCAAGGCAGCTGCGGTCCGGTAGGCGGCGCGGCGCAGAGGGTCGTGTCGCCGGGCGTGGCACCCTTCGTGCCAGAGCACCGCCAGCAACTCCGGCTCGCGCAGACGCTGGACCAGCCCCCGGCTGACGAATACCGAAGGTCGCCAGGCCCCAGCGCAGAAGGCCTGTGGCGTGTCCACGTCCAGAAGAGTCAGCCTCTGCACATGTGCCCTCCTGGCAAGCTCTGAAAGGGCAGGCCCGGCCTCCATCCTGGGCAAACGGAGCAGAGCCTTTGCCGCAGCTGCCATGACCCACGTCAGCCGCGCCCCCCACGCGACCGCCACTGCAATGCCGATGACCATAACGAGTTTGGCCCAGGTGTGGAGCATCTGCGCCGGGGTCCGGCTGATCACGGCACACGCCAAGTCTGCCCGGCACCCGATCGACGCAACCAAGGACACAGTGCACCCGACGAGGAGCAGCCCGGCCACGGCCACGGCCAACCAGCGGCGGTGCGTCACTGGTCGGCCAACTCCCGCAGACGGCGGCGTTGGTGCGGCGTCAGACTGTCCATGCGCGCCGCGAACGCTGCCAGGGCAGCATCGCCGAAGCGCGCTATCAAGTCATCCACTTCAGCTTGACCGGTCTGCTTGATGAAGTCTTCTGGAGTCCCAGTCGGCCGGTAGGGGTAGGCTCGCTGCGTCGAAGTGTGCTCTCTTCGGAGCAAGCCCTTGTCGGCCAGCCGGTTCAGCGTTGTCATGACGGTGGTATATGCCAGGTCAGGCATGCGCGTCAGCATGTCGCGGACGAAGAAGGGGCACCCCACCCGCTCTAGCCACACCTCTCGCATGATGCGGCCCTCCAGAGGGCCGACTAGGCGCAGGGCCCCGTCCAAATCCGGGGACACCATCCGGCGGCCGATCGGGCATGTCCGGCTCCTTGGTCTGCTGCTACCGCCTTATAGTATCGCGACCGGCGTGGGAACGGTCGCACCGATCCCTCCCGCTTTCCCAGCAAAGGGGGTATCCACTTAGATCAAGTAGACTCAAGATGATGTAGTGGTCGCCGCGAACCGGCCGCATCCCCGGGCGGGGGTCGACTACCCGGGCTCCTGGCAGGCGTTCCTGACCTGGTTCCCGGATGACGCTGCCTGCCGCGCCTACCTGGAGCAGCTGCGCTGGGCCGAGGGGTTCATCTGCCCGGCGTGCGGCCACGTCAAGGCGTGGCCCACCGCTGCGGGGCGCCGGATGTGCGCGGGGTGCGGCCGGCAGACGTCGGTGATGGCCGGTACGGTCTTCGAGAAGACCCGGACCCCGCTCCCCACCTGGTTCGCGGCTGCCTGGTACCTGACGAACCAGAAGCAGGGGGCCAGCGCGTTGGGGCTCCAGCGCGTGCTCGGGCTGGGCAGCTACCAGACCGCGTGGGCGATGCTACACAAGCTCCGGCGGGCGATGGTGCGCCCGGATCGGGACCGCCTGAGCGGCGAGGTTGAGGTCGACGAGACCTACGTGGGGGGCGTGGAGCCGGGTGTGAGCGGCCGTCAGACCGTCACCAAGGCCATCGTCGTGATCGCCGTCGAACTGCACGAGCCGCGCGGCTTCGGCCGGATCCGCCTGCGCCAGATCCCCGACGTCACGAGTAGGAGCCTCGTGTCCTTCGTGCGCGATGTCGTCGCCCCCGGCTCGGGGGTCCACACCGACGGCTGGGGCAGCTACCTCACCCTCCCCAAGCACGGCTATCGCCACCACCGAACCGTCCTTTCGGCCTCCGGCGATCCTGCCCACGTCTCCATGCCCGCGGTGCACCGGGTGGCCGCGCTGCTCAAACGCTGGCTGCTCGGCACCTACCAGGGCTCTGTTGCGCCCGAGCACCTGGACGCCTACCTCGACGAGTTCACCTTCCGCTTCAATCGTCGCACTGCCCGCCAGCGCGGCCTGCTCTTCCACCGCCTGATGGAGCAGGCGGTCGCTACGGCCCCCGCTCCCTCTCGCAGCCTGCGGCCGCAACCAAACCTGAACGCTCGCGCCCGTGTGTGGCGTGAAGTGCAGCCGCAGGCTGCGGGAGAGGCGGTTGGAGGGAGCCCCGGGAGACCCGGTTGCTCCCTCCTGACCCTCGCGGCCGCTCCGCAGCCGCCCCTGCCTGGAGGCCGGGCATGAGCCGTAGTGGCTCAAGGAGGCGAGGCCGGCCCCGCTCCTGACCGTGGGAAGCTTGGATTACTTCAACCAACTTCTTCCGGGGAGGGGACCATGGCCTCGTTCCAGACGGTATACCAAGACCGGGTCGCGGGTGAGCTGACCTGCCTCGACCGGGTCATCCTCAAAGGCCACCTGAACGGCCTCTACCCCCAGGGCAGCTTCAAGGCCTTCCTCAACTCCCAGGGGGTCCGGCTGGTCGACTTCGCCAGCTATGTCAACCGCGTCTCCACCGACCTCAAAGCTCATGCCCAGCAGCTCGCCGCCGATGCCGGCCGCCCCTACGAGTACCTGCAGGGGACCATGACCAAGGCCACCGGCCACTCCAAGGAGGACCACGTCCGCCAGCTCGCCGCCCAGGACGGGGTCACCCAGGGCCTGGTGGCGGTCCTGGCCACCGTCGAGCCCTGCCGCAGCTTCGGGGTCCGCGGCAACCGCCAAACTCACCGCCTGGAGGTCGTCCGCTGCCCGCGCAAGTGCCTCTTCTTCTACTTCTACTTCCTCGATCCCCGCCTGGGCCTGATCCACGTCCGCCTCCAGTCCTGGTTCCCCTTCGAGATCCAGATCTGGTTCAACGGTCACTACGCCCTCGCCCAGGCCCTGGACCGCCACGGCATCGGCTACCGCATGTACGCCAACAGCTTCACCCAGGTCGACGACCTGGAGCTCGCCCAGCAGCTCGCCGACCGCCGCTGGCTGACCTCCCTCTCCGCCCTGGCGGAGCGGGTCAACCCCATGCTCCCCGTCCTCGAGCAAGCCGGCTTCGGCCCTTATTACTGGTCCCTCGACCAGTCGGAGGTCAGCACCGATGTCCTCTTCACCTCTCGCCCCGCCCTCGAGCAGGTCACCCCCGAGCTCTTCCAGCACGCCACCACCACCTTCTCGTCCGAGGACATCCTCCGTTTCCTCGGCCGCAAACCCCACCCCGCCCTCCAGGCCGAGGTGGGCACCTCCACCCGCCATCGCCAGGAAGGCTGGCGGGTCAAGCACCGCCTGGGGCGCAACTCCATCAAGGTCTACGACAAGGGCCCCTGCCTGCGCGTGGAGACCACCATCAACGATCCCACCGCCCTGCGAGCCTGGCGCACCACCGAACACGTCACCGGCAGCGGCCGGCGCCGCCACCTGGTCCGCCGCCGCCAGCTCGCCCCGGTACGCAAGGGGATCGCCAACCTGCGCACCATCTACCAGGCCGGTCGGGCCGCCAACCAGCGCTACCTCGACGCGCTCGCCACCGCGGCCACTCACGGCACCGCCGTCCGCCAGCTGGACCGCCTCTGCCGCCCCTGCGGGCATGGCCATCGCCGCCACGCCTCCTTCTCTCCACTCGCCCCCCACGACCTGGCCATCTTCCGGGCCGTCCTTGCCGGCGAGAACACCCTCATCGGCTTCGCCAACCGCGACCTCGCCCGTCGCCTCTACCCCAAGCCGGCTCGCGACCCCGCCGAAGCCCGCCGCCGCTGCGCCGCCACCAGCCGCCTCATCGCCAAACTGCGCGGCCACGGCCTCGTCCGCAAGCTCCCCAGGCGTCGCCGCTACCGCTCCACTGCCTTCGGCCGCAACCTCCTCACCGCGGTCCTCACCATCCACGATCGCGACATCCCCAACGCCATGGCCGCTTGATCCGCCCCTGCTTTCACCCCTTCATCCCACACAACATTCCCGCAACAGACGCAATTCCTGGATGGCAATCAAATAGGACGCTCGCCGGGCGGAGCGTGACCGTACCGCCGACCCGTCCCTCGGGGACTCATCTGTCGGTCGAACTCGGCGCATGTGATCTCCTGGTGTTTGGTCTGCTGCGGCGGTAGGGCGGGTCGCGGCGGGACCAAGGAGCACGCTCGGCGCTTGGCCTCCCCAGGGCGGTTCACAGAGTAGTGAACGTGCCGTTTGGCGCGAGGCTCGCCGCAGGACCGGAGGCGGTTGCACTGCGCTTCGACTCAGACGCCGAACGCGCTGAGCGGGCAGCGCGTGGAGTTGGTAACGTGGTAGGCGAGGTGGGGGCCGAGAAGGTCGCGAGCCGCAGGGCTACCCCGGCGAGCAACACGACGCCCGCCCTGCCGGCCTGGGGAGGCTCCCGGGTGGGGTCGCTACTGCTCATTTGAGCCGTCCCGCGGCTTGGAGCAGCTGCGGCATCGTCGACACGAGTGGGGCGTTCATGTAGGTGACCTGGCCTTTGGCGTTCAACAGGTAGTAGACCTCGAGGTTGCTCTGGGGGTCGTAGGCGCGGGTAAGCCCCGCCGAAGCCACCCCGAAGCTCCAGTCGGGGTTGGTGGCCTCGGCTCCGGCGTAGGTCCTGGCGAAGCTGGCTATCGAAGGCCCCGACTGACCGAGGTCCTGGTAGAGCTCGAGCTCTACCACCCGCACCCCGTCAGCGTGGAGCCTTGCGATGTCTGAACCTCCGTTCTGGGCCAGTAGCTGGGTCCCGGCCTGGCACGACGAGCACCAAGTGGTCACGAGCCACACCAGGGTTGGCGTGCCTCGCAGGGAGGCGATGCTCGAGGTCGTGCCTGCGAGCGTGGTGAAGGTGCCGTTCGGTGCGACGTGCCCGGTGCCTGGGACCTCGGTGCTGGCAGCGGCTCTCGCCGGGCGGCTCGTCTGGGTGACGAAGTGCAGCCCGAGGATCACGCCGGTGACGAGGAGGATCGCCACCCCAGCGCTACCGAACCCCCAGCGCCGCCGGCGTCTGACTGCCACCTCGGCAGCCTTGCGCCGCGTCCGGTTCGCGCCGCTCCGGCTGGTCTGGCTCACCGCTGCGCTCCTGCTTCTAGAGCCGAACTGGGCCGACCCGCGCTGGCGGCAGCACGGCCCTCGTCGGCGCAGCCGGCGTCACGAAGAGGATCGCCGACCTCACAGCCGTCCCCGGAAAGACAGGCGGCGCGCCCGATCTTGCGGAGCCCCCACCACGCCGTGGCCGCGAGCAGGGCCAGGCTGGTGGAAAGGAACTCGGTCTCGTGGACGGCGAAGAAGTGTTGCAGGACTCCGGTCGCGGTGTAGAGGCCAGCGCCCGACACCCCGATGAAGGCGAGGAACGAGGGGATGAACGGGGTGCAGCAGAGCATGCTTGTCGCCAAGCTGACCACGAAGGCGAGACCACCAGCTGCACCGTTCGAGGCACGCGCTGCGGCTATCCGGCGCATCGCGTGCACCTGGATCATGACCACCAGACCCATGGCGAGGCCGAGCACGACACTCCATGCCACGAGGTAGGCGTCGAGGTAATGCCAGTTCGTAAGCGAGAGTCGCTGAGTGTAGGCAAAGGGAAGGAGCACGCTGTACGCGAACGCCACCGCGAGCGCAGCTACCAGAAACACGACTCGATTGGCGTGTCCTCCTGCGACATCTTTGAGCACGACGGTCCAGTACATGCCCCTACCGTTGCGCCCATCACTTCCGGAGGCCGCAAGGTTTGAGGGGTCACCAAGCGGGGTGTGCTGCTTGATGCTCATGACGCACAACAGGACAGCGCAGCGACGTCTCTGGAGAACGACTGCGCGGTGAGCTTGATCGCTTCGGCCATGGTGAGGTATGGCGTCCAGGTGGCCGCGAGCTGATCGACGGTGAAGTTCGCCTCCAAGGCGTAGACCCCGGCAAGAATGGCGTCGGCAGCACCGTCAGCAACGAGGTGCACGCCGAGAACGCGGCCGGTGCCCCGCTCAGCGACGATCTTCGCGACCCCGCGAGTGTCACGGTTGACGATGGCCCGAGGAACAGCGGTGAGCGGAAGCACCCGGCACTCGCAGGCGATCCCACTCCGCACGGCTTCCTCGTCGGTCATGCCGACTGACGCAATCTGCGGGGAGGTGAAGGTGACCCGTGGGAGGGTGCGGTAGTCCACGCGCCGATGGCCATCCGAGAGGGCGTTGTCGGCGACGATCCCCCCGTGCGTGCCCGCGACGTAGACAAACTGGGGATGCCCCGTGACATCACCTGCCGCAAAGATGCGCGGGTTCGTAGTGCGAAGCTCATCGTCCACGATGACCTCGCCGCGCGGGCCGAGAGTCACCCCGACGGCATCAAGGCCGAGGTCGCTGGTGTTCGGACGGCGCCCGGTCGCGACGAGGAGAACCTCGGCGTGAAGCTCACGGGACCCGTGCGGACCGTCGATCCCGATGGCGACCCTGCCGTTCTCGCGGATCGCCTCGGTGACGGTCACGCCAGCTTCGACAGCGATCCCTTCGTCAGCGAAGATCGGCGTGAGCGCCTCGGATACCTCCGGCTCCTCAAACGGCGCGATCCGGGGGAGCGCCTCGACGATGGTGACCTTCGATCCCAGGCGGGCGAAGAGCTGGCCCAGTTCGAGACCGACGGCGTTGCCGCCGATCACGAGGAGCGAGGCCGGGACGTCGTCCAGCTCCATCGCGGTCGTCGAGGTGAGGTACCCAACCTCATCGAGCCCGGGGATCGGAGGTGCCCAGGGGCCTGCGCCGGTTGCGATGACGTAGTAGTCGGCGACGACCTCCTCGCCGTTCACGCTGAGCGTGTCGTTGGCAGAGAAGCGCCCGTGCCCATGGAGGATCTCAAAGCCGTACAGCTCGGCGAGGTCCTCGTACTTCTCGTGGCGCAGCATCTCGACGAGCGACCCCTTGCCAGCGACGAGGGCTGCCATGTCCACGCCGTGCGCCTCGGTGCTGATGCCGGGAAAGCGCGGGCTTGACGCGATGTGGCGCGCCTCGGCTGCCGCCAGAAGGGCCTTGGACGGGACGCAACCAACGTTCACGCACGTGCCGCCGACGAGCCCCTGCTCGACCATGACAACCGACGCCCCCACGCGCGAGGCAGCAATCGCGGTCGCGAACGCAGCGCTCCCGGACCCCACGACGGCAAGGTTGTAGTGTGCCGTCTCAGCCATGTTCGTTCCCCTTTGTGGCGAGATCGCCCCACGCCCGTCGTCCGAGCTCTGCGAACCGGGCAAGATCGGCGACTTGGCCGTGCGGATTCCCTGCCACCGCTCGCCACCGGTTCAGGTGCTCTTGGGAGCAGAAAAGGTTGGCAAGAGGACACACTTCGGCTCGGACGTTGTCGCAGTCGGTCGGCGGGATCCAGCCGCGGAGGAACGAGTCCAAAGGCGGCTCGCCGTGATCGATGTCGACGGCGAGCGAAGAGCCACAGTGTGCACAGGGCGTTGTCACGTGTGCATCGAGTGACAGCGCAGCGGGGATGCCGACTGCATCTATCGCACACCACGCATGCAGGCACTGCCCGTCGAGGACGAGAAGGTGGTTGGTCGGCTCCAGGGTGAGCCCGGCGAACCCGACTATGCGGTCATCGGCATCTCGCTCGACGAGACCGGCATCGTGGAGCCAGCGCAACGCCAAGTCGATCGCGTCGGCGTCAAGACCCGTACGCAGAGCCAGCTGCTCAGGATCGAGGCGTTCCTCACGTTGCAGTGCGGAGAACGCAACCCGACCGACAGCGAGCACGGGTTCGGGAAGGCCGCTGAAGAGCACCGGCTCCTCGATCCCGTCCTCAGATACGTCCCCGCAGGCCGCCATGTTCATCTCCTCGTGTCGTGTTTCAGCTGGCCGCGCCAACGCGCCCGGTGAGCCACCAACTCGATGGTAAACCCTCCAGTCAGGGGGAGAGTCAAGGCCTATCATGAAGAGGTGCGCATCGGAGAGGTCTCCAAGCGGTCCGGCGTCCCGGTGAAGACGATCCGCTATTACGAAGAGATCGGAGTCCTCGCTGCGCCGCGCCGCTCGAGGTCTGGGTACCGCGACTACGAATCCGAGGCGGTCAACCGGCTCGGGTTCATTCGGGCCAGCCAGGCGTTCGGCCTGAGCCTTGGCGAGATCAGGGAGATCGCCGCCTACCGGGACCGTGGCGAGGTGCCATGTGCCCACGTCCTCGCGCTACTCAGACGACATAGCCAAGAGATTGACGAGCGCATCGCAGTGCTGCAGCATGTTCGCTCGGCCCTCGACGGTCTGGTCTCTCGGGCGAGGAAGCTTCGTCCGGAGGACTGCTCGCCGTCGAGTGTCTGCCACCTCATCCCGAAGGGGAACGGCCCAGCCAAAGAGACAAACCGGCCATAGCACGAGCCGGTCTTGCGGAGCTGCCATATGTGCACTGGGAGCCCTGGTATCCGGCGACGAGGACGCTGCCGCCGAAGGCGACGGCAGTTGAACGTAGAGGTTTGCGGCCATGCCGAGGTGTTCCGAAATGCCGACGAGATCGAGACGCCGCCAGTGGACGGAGTTGGTCCCGGGACTGAACTGACTGGCGTGGATGCGATCGCCTCGCGCTGGCGGGCTCGGTCCACGGCCACGACAAAGTCGAGCCCCGCCGGTGGCCGGCCCACCTGCTGCCGGGCCAGTGTTCTCAGGAGGAGTGATGGGACGGGCGAGCAACCGCAGGAAGCGGCGCAGGACCAAGCGCGCGACCGAGATGAGGGCGGCCGATACCGACGCCATGCGAGGGCTGGCGGGTCTGCTCCGGTCCATGCAGGAGCGGCTGGCGGCGGTCAGGGAAGCATGGAGCACCGCGTCTGGAGCGACCCAGGCCCGCCCGACCCGCTGGCCCGATGACTCCCTCGGTGACCGCTTCGCCTCCTCGGTCCTGCTGCACGCGGCGAAGGCGCCGCGTCTCCAGGAAGCCTCGGTCCCGGACGCCTCCGTGATCACATCCGACCCAGCCCAGTGGTCGGTGGCCATGGAGATCCTTATCCGGTCGGTCGCTGTCGACGGGCGCAACGTTGACGACCCGTCGGTCCAAAGCCTCTGCGAGGCGGTGCGCCCTCTCGCTGAGGCGGAGCTGGCCGACGCCCAAGAAGCCGAAACTGACGCTGAGGAAGATGGCTTCAGACGGATAGCCCACGTGCCCGGCTTCCAGGATGAAGACGGACCGGTCTTCCTGCTGGGCTGCTGCGCCCTGGTCGACGCCGTCTGGACCCTGATCGGGGACGACCCGCTGGAGCCGGTCCTCGAGGTGCTGGCGCGGCGGCTCGCCGGAGCGCGGCTCGGTGTCGATGGCCGGATGCTCGCCGAGGCAGCACTGCGGGCATTCGCCCAGCACCACCTCTTGGAGCAGCCCGGGGACGTCGAGCTCCTGGAACGGCTCGGCCCCTCTCGGTCGGGGGATCCCCTCGTGGACCTGGTTCTCGACGGAATGGTCGGGCCGAGCGATACGCTGCGTCTGGGACTGCAGGTGCTGCAGGTCCTGGCCGGGCTGTGCCAGAGTGAGCAGATGTCGGTTCTACCCGGTGCAGGGGAATGAGAAGCATGGGATCGACATATGCGTCGCCGGACGAGCCCCGGCGCCCCAGGGCAGTAGTGCAATCAGGGGGCCAATGAGAGAAACGACCGGCCCGACTGCTGGTCCAGGGGCTGGCTTGGGGCTCTCAAGAGTGCCGAGGGCACTTCGTGAGGATGTGGCCGCGATCACAGCCCTGATCGACCAGGTGTGCAACGACCACCTCGACGCCGAGTATGCCGAGCTGTGCGGGCGCTTGCTCGGAAGGCTCGCGCGCAAGCGCCCCTCCCCTTTGTTTGGGGGAGAGCTCCGGGTATGGGCGGCAGCGGTGCTCTACACAGTTGGCGGCATCAACTTCTTGTTCGACCCACATCAGAATCCGCACCTTCGCGGCGATGACCTCGCCAAAATCACCGGGGTGGCGAAGTCCACCATAGCCAACAAGGCCAGTCTGATCCGCCGCAGCCTCCGCATCGACCCGTTCGCGCAGGAGCTGTGCCGACGCGAGATGCTCGAACACCACCCCTACGCGTGGCTGGTCGAGATCAACGGGGTCGTCGTCGACGCCCGCGTCTTACCCCCAGCGCTCCAGGAGGAAGTGCGGCGCAGGGGCCTGGTGCGATGGCTTCAACCCCCTACCGCGACCTCACCACCGTAAGCCCGCCACACCACGAGCCACCCACCTGGACATCACCAGCTTCTCCTTACGAGGGCTTTCTCCTCCCCCCTCAGCTCGGAACCGCGACCCTGCTGATCTCGACCAGACTCCTATCTGATCTCAGCCACTGTGAAAATTTCAGCCATCTACTGTGAAACCCCTCGGCCAGGTGCCACAATGGAGGCGAATTCGATCTCAGCCAAAAATTCGCAAATGGCTCTCGGGGGGCGGCTAGCGATCAGGCTGGCTTCACCGCTGCCGGGCACCTCCCGGGGCTTCTCGAGTCAGGCGACCGTACCCACACAGCCCACGCCCAGGGAGACCGGGGCGGAAGGTTCCGCCCCTAAGCGGCGACGCCCCTGTGTGCGGGCTTTGGCTCATGCACGCTACGCACCTGGGCGGTAAGGGCAGCCGTCAGGGCGGGGGTCTCTCTCAGCATCGCCAAGACGTTCTCCCTCCCCTGCCCGAGCCGTTCGCCCCCATGGTTGAACCACGCGCCGTTGCGGGCCACGATCCCCGCGTCGAGGGCCCCATCAAGCACGCTCCCCTCCTTGGAGACGCCTTCGCCGAACAGCAGGTCCAGCTCAACAGACCGTAGGGGAGGCGCCACCTTGTTCTTGACCACCTTAACCCGCACTCGGCTACCGATCACCTCGGCGCCACACCGAATCGAGTCGATACGCCTAATGTCCAACCGCACCGAGGCGTAGAACTTGAGGGCCCAGCCGCCGGAGGTCACCTCGGGACTGCCGTACATGACCGCGACCTTCTCCCGCAGCTGGTTGATAAAGATGACCGTGCATCCAGACTTGCTGATGGCCCCGGCGAGCTTCCTCATCGCTTGTGACATCAGCCTCGCCTGGAGGCCCACGTGACTGTCCCCCATCTCTCCTTCGATCTCAGCCCTGGGGACAAGAGCTGCCACGGAGTCAACGACGATGACGCTGACCGCCTGGCTACGCACCAGCAGGTCGACTATCGCCAAGGCCTGCTCGCCGGTGTCGGGTTGTGAGATCAGCAGCTCGTCAGTCTTCACCCCGATCCGCTCGGCGTACGCGGGGTCCAGCGCGTGCTCGGCGTCGATGAAGGCCGCGGCTCCGCCAGTGCGCTGCGCCTCAGCCACCACGTGAAGGCTCAGGGTCGTCTTGCCCGACCCCTCCGGGCCGAAGATCTCGACCACGCGGCCCCGCGGCAGTCCGCCCACTCCGAGCGCAAGGTCGAGCGTCAGGGCGCCGGTCGAGATCACCTCGCCGCCCCACTGAAAGCCACGATCCCCCAGCGGCATGATCGCCCCCTTCCCGTAGGCCTGCTCGATGCGGGCAATCGCCGCGTCCAGGCCTGGCCCGCGGGTCGGCGGAGCGTTCTTGCAGCTCATGCTGGCCTCTCCAGTGCCTCGGTCCCGTCTTTGGACGGGCGCCCATCCTTGAGCCACGGCAGGAACGCCCCGGCGCTCCTGTCCACTCGCTGGAAACTGCCCCTACTGCGAAGGCCCGGCAGATCGAAGCCCGTGATGGCCGCATATCGCTGCCCTTGCTGAGCCCGGCGCCGAGCACTCTCAAAAGCCCGGCGGGCCTGGGCGGCGAAGGTCGTGTCCCCGGCCTCGATGTCGCAGAGGTCGCGCCACCCGATCAGGCCCACCGCCTCAGCGACTACAGGGTGGGACCACGGGAGCTCCCGCCAGTCGGCCAGCCGCCCGTGCTCCGCCGCCGCGGCCCGGATCTCCGCCCATGCTTCATCCCAGTCCGGGGTATCGTCCGCCAGATCGTGGGCCCGCCGGACCAACTCGCTTAGCGCCGGCGCAAAGTGGGCTCCATCGTGAAAAAGAGTCTCTAGCGCCGCTACCAGCGCCCGCTCCTCCACTTGGTCGACCTTCTGCCTCCAGATCACCAGAGTGGCCGGCCCAAGCGGAGCAGCGTCAGGCCAGTATGCCCGGTAGACCGCGACGAACTCCTCGAACTGGTCGTCGGTCACGATGCTGCCTCATGCCGACGGGCCAATACCCGCTGTATGAATTCCTCTGTCTGCTGCGCCCCCGGCGGCAGTCGCCGGCCTCCACTACTGTGACCTGCCTCCTCGCGCTCTAAATCCGCGACGAGATAGGGCAAGGCGGTCGGGGGCCGGTTGCCTGCCACCAGCCGTTGGATAGCGGCCACGATGACAGCCGGATGCTTCCCGGCCCCCGCGAGCTCCTTGGCGGCCTTGCCCACTCTGGCCTTAGTCGCCGGGATGGGAGATACCCCGAGGGCTTGGGCGGCATCGACATAGGCGGCCACGTAGTCGGGTGCCGCCACCAGCTCACCGACCACTGGAGAATTGCATGGCCCACATAGAGGGTCCCCCATTGGCAGCTCCGGCAGAAGCCCGAGCACTGGAGGATGGCTGTTGGGAACACCACGGGGACCGTTCGCAAGGGTTCCGGGAACGTTCCGGGAACGTTCTACCCCCGTTCCAAGCCCGCTCTTTTGATCTCGTGTCACCGATGAACTAGCCCTGGGGGCAACGTGATGCCGCTTGCGCCACTCTCTGGTGCGTTGCGTGCTGACTGGCTCCAGATAGGCACCGAGATCTTTGACTGTGTACCCGCCGTCGACCTCAACCCACAGCCCCTCCCGGACCAAGGCGGCAATCATCCCGACCCGTACACCCTGGGCTCGAGCAAGGGCACGAGCCTGGGCCAGCGTGAGCACGCCCCCAGAGTCCAGCTGCCGCCGCGCCCACATCAGAGACACAACGTGAAGCCAGCGCGCCGGAACGGGCACAGCCAGCACATCCGGCCGGTCGGCGTGGTCATCTCTGAGACGGATCGCTCTCATGGGTCGATCATCCCTTCCCACTTCCGTCGAGAAATACATGGCGCTGGCCGACCGATTGCCGCTCTCCCCGGGTACGAGGACGCGCTACCGACCGAAGGGCCAGTTGCCCAGAGAGCGGCGCCAGTCCATGAACGGACCCGTGGCCTTGTCCGGGTGGCCTCGCTCCCCAGCCAACTCCAGGTGCCCCGGGGAGCTATGCGGCAAACCGCTCGGCTCCCCCCTCCAGGTAAGCGCCCGACTGCTCGATGGCCAGCCAACGGCGTCCGAGCCGGGACGCCACTGCCGCGGTGGTAAGGCTCCCAGCGAAGGGATCCACCACTTGATCACCCTCCTCGGTCAAGAACCGGATCCACCAGTCCGGCAGGGCCTCTGGGAACCGCGCCGGATGAACCGGAAGCCCCTTGGCCCGGCACGCCCTCTGGTACCTGTCCTGGGAGTTCGTGTTGGCTGCCACCAGGACCCGGGAGGGGATGGCCCCGCCGTTGTCTCGGCCCATATCCCCGGTCAGATCGTGACCCGACGGACGGTACGTTGACTTGTGTCCGCGGGCCATGAGGCGCTGCTGTGAGTCCGAGTAAGGAACCAGCACGCGCCGGTTGTCGGCCTTGGGCCAGGCCGTGGAAGCGAGGCTCGCCGCCACGGTGGAGCAGACCCAGGCCACCGCCCGCAAGGCTGCAGCTCAGCAGGC
>DAHWNZ010000044.1:0-24168 GCA_027339635.1 Candidatus Dormiibacterota bacterium | reverse complement strand
GGCGGCTCAGACCGACGTTGATCCCCACGGGGTCGAAGTGTTCAGGGTCGAACTCTCCCGCCCACGACCGCATCTCGGCGTGCTCTCTATGGGATGGGTCGGCCAGAGCCGCCAGCAAGTCCTGGTAGCCAAAGATGCCGCCGCAGTCCTCAGGCGGACAGGACCGTGATCCACCGAGGCAACGAGGGGGCCCCGGCTCGCCCGTAGCGACCTCGACAACCTCGATCAGATGGCGCCAAGAGTCGCCGAAGTCGTACTCGTAGGTGATGCGTGAGCCGGGGCGCGGGGCGACGGTTCGGAGTTTCACACCCCGCTCATCAACCATGTGGAGTTCGGGGTCCGGCGCACCATATGACTTCCCCATAGCCTCGAATGAGTGCATATGGTAGTTCTGCCAGCCCATCGCAATCTGCAGCACGATGTGGAGTTGTGGCAGAGAGATGTCGCCTGGCACATCCAACTCCCGGGTGATCGGGGGCTCGATCCCCTGGAGGGTCACCCGCAACCGGTACCTCGGTGGCTTTGGCATTGGCAAATGCTAAACGGTCGGAGCCGGGGCAGCAGTCCGTGCTTCGGTGGCGACCGCCAGTCGAGCTACAGGCGTTGGGTGCGTCGCGCCAGGGTGTGCGTCAGGGCACAGACCCCGCGAAACGGATCGCGGCGGCCCGCCTGGCGCTCCGCGTCCAGCAGATCCATGAAGTCCGCTCCCACCTCGACGTCGCCCCAATGGTCGCTGAAGAGTCGGACCCCATACCACTCGACTCTGGTCGCGCCAGCGGCCACCAGGGCGGCTGCGACATGCTCCGGATCGTCGGCGCGCACCTGCTCTAATCCGAGACGGTTTGTGTACGCGCTGGCGTCAAACCCCGCCAGGGCGCCTTCCCAATCGCGGGTCATTCCGGCTCTCATCGCGATTCCGGCCTGGTTGCGCGTCAGCACCGAGATGAGTCCTCCGAGTCGGGCCGTCCGGACCACCGCGTCGACCCCCTTGGTCAGGGAGGGCAGGTACATCAGAACCCTGTGGCAACAGACGACGTCAAACCGGTCGTGGTATGAGCGAGGTGGCTCCAGTGCGTCCGCCTGCTGGAAGTGCACTCGCTCGCGTATCGCAGCCGGCTCTGCCGAGGCGGCTGCCCGCGCCTCATCGAGCAGTTCCTCCGACAGGTCGACCCCGACCACCTCGTATCCCATCCGAGCCAGCTTGATCGCCTGGGTTCCCTGGCCACATCCCAGGTCCAGAGCCCAGCCGCCGGTTGCCGGGGCTGACGGCAGGTGGCTTGAGAGCTGGTGAGCCACCAGTTCTTGGCGCACCGCGTCGCGCACCAGTCCCAGCCCTGCCCGCCACCGCAGGACGCCCGCGTCGAAGCGACTGTGGCTGTGGTCCTTATCTGCCACTCGAGAATCTTCCCATTGGTGGCGCCCGATGAAGGCGAACGGCGGAAGGACGTGGCTGGATTTCGCTCCAACCGGTGATGGCCGAAGGACACGGTGGCCGCTATCCTGCTCTCTGCAACCCCCGATCCAGTGGAGGTGGGACAGGTGGCGGCTTGGACCCGGCGGAGCGGAGCCTAAGGAAAGCAGTGACGAACCGGCTGCCGACGCTGGGCGTGAGCGGCCTTGGTCATCGGCCGTGTCGTCCCACTGTTCCGCTGAGCGAAGGAGTGGGTCTGGACCGGTTCCGCGAAGCTGCCACCACCGTGACGTGGTAGGCACAGCCCGCGGTATCGTCCAGGTTCACAACTCACCCGCACCCGGCCTTGGGCGCGGTGATGGGTCCACCAGCGGCGCCCTGACCAGGGCTTTGGTGCATGCGCTGGTCAGGGCGCAACTCGCGGGTCAGAGGCGTGATGCCCACGTCCCAATTGCGGGTGCTGCGAAGAGTGTGGGTTTGGGCTGTGCGGATTCTCGATGACGCGGGCGTCGACGCCCTGGCGAGAGTGGTGCTGAGCACGGTCGACCGGGAGTACCCCCACAAACTCGATGAGGAGCTGACCTCTGACGAGGATGTCATGCCTCCCCGGCTGCTCAACCCCTGCTTCTTTGGCAGCTACGACTGGCACTCCGCGGTGCACAGCCACTGGACCCTGGCCCGCGCCCTGCGGCGTGGTCTTCCCGGGGAGGTGGCCAAGGTCGCGGTGGCGGCGCTGGAGACGCATCTCACCGAAGAGCGGGTCGCCGGCGAACTGAGGTTCTTCGAGAGCCCGGGTGGGAGCCGCTCCGAGCGTCCCTATGGCTGGGCATGGTTGGCCCTGCTGCATGCCGAGGGAAGCATGCCGTGCCACCGAGAGGGACACCGGTGGGGAGGCAACCTTGGTCCGCTACGAGATCTGCTGCATGAGCGCCTGCTGCGTCACCTGGCCACTGACCTGCAATACCCGATCCGTTCCGGCACCCACGGCAACACCGCCCTGGCTCTGTATCTGCTTTTGAAGGCGGCCAGACTGACCGGCGACAGCGTGACCCAGAAGACCGTGGCGGAGCTGGGGCTGAGGTTTTACCGAGCGGACTCGGACCTGCCCTGGGACGGCCGCCCGAGCGGGTCGGACTTTCTGAGCCCGACCCTGAGCGAGGCGGCGCTCATGGCAGAGATCCTGGAGCCGGATGAGTTCTCGAGCTGGTTGGTTGGAGCTGGTGCCGGGACCGCCCGAAGTCCGTGGACGCCGCCTCAGATCGCGGCCGATGACCGCGATCTCACGGGCGCGCACCTGGAGGGCCTGCTGCTCAGCAGGGCCTGGTCGCTGGCGGCGATTCTGGGGGCGGTTCGAGGTGAGCTCGGGGATGTCGTCGACCTTCGCCGGGGTTTGGCCTCCCACGTCTCGCTGGCGCGCGGGATTCGGGTTGGTGACGGCTTCCACCGCGCCCATTGGCTGCCGACCTTCATGCTCTTCCTCGATGACCACCTTGTGGCTCTGGATGCCGGGCCCCGGGGGCTCAGCCGAGCTCCTCTGAGCCAGGAATGATGGCCATCCCAGCCGAGACAGCCTCGGCGACATCCACCGCCGCGAGGCCGCCGCGCCCGCGCCCGTGGCGCAGGCGGACCCCCGGCTCCAATACCATGTGGCCGCGGGAATGGGCGAGCTCAGGATAGACCTCAACGCGGATTTGGGCGAGAGCTTTGGCCGCTACCGCCTTGGTGACGATGAGGCGCTGGTGCCCCTGCTCAGCTCTGCGAACGTCGCTTGCGGATTCCATGCCGGCGATCCCCTGGTGATCGACAGGACGCTTCGGATGCTCAGGAGGTCGCGGGTGTCCCTGGGGGCCCATCCCGGGTTTCGCGACCTGGTTGGCTTTGGGCGGCGCAGCCTCGCGGCGACCCCCCAGGAGATCGAGGCCGATGTCGCCTACCAGGTATCGGCCCTGGCCGGAATGGGACGGCGAGCCGGGCTCGGGCTGCGCCACGTCAAGGCCCATGGCGCCCTCTACAACCTCGCCTGGAGAGATGAGAGTGTGGCCGGAGCCGTCGCCCGCGCGGTGGCGTCGCTGCGACTGAGCCTGATCCTGGTGGCACCGAGCGGTTCGGCCCTGGAGGAAGCGGCCCGAGACGCGGGCCTGCAGGTGGCCCTGGAAGCGTTTGCGGACCGGGCCTATGCGGCGGACGGTACGCTGGTGCCCCGTCAGGCACCGGGAGCGGTCCTGAGGGACCCCCGCCAAGTCGCCGAGCGGGCGGTGAGAATTGTGCGCGATGGGGTTGTGGAGGCGGAGGGTGGGTCCCTGTTGCGGCTGCCCGCCGACACCTTGTGCATCCACGGGGACACTCCCTCCGCCGTCACCATGGCCGCGGCCGTCAGGGAGGCTCTGGTCGCAGCTGGCGTCGACGTTCTTCCACTGAGCTCCCCATCCCCCGCATGAGCCGGTGGAAGACCGAGTAATTCGCATTCATCGCGCGGGACCCTGCGCGCTCTATGTGCAGGTCGGGGAGGAGATTTCCGAGGCGGTGAATGACGAGGTGCTCCGGCTGAGCTCGGCCATCCGCCACGGAGTGGGGCAGGGGGTCACCGATGTCGTGCCCGGATACACGGACGTGTACGTAGAGTTCGACCCCTTGGTCTGGTCGTTATCCAGCCTCCAGGACGCCATCCTGAAGGCGACCGTGCGCTTCGAGCCGAGGTCGCGTCCCAGGCTGATCCGTCTCCCGGTCCGCTACGGAGGAGAGTTCGGTCCGGATCTCCCTGATGTCGCATCCCTGGCCGGGCTGTCGCAGCAGGAAGTGGTCGACATCCACACGGCGGGCCTGTACCGGGTGTACTTCCTCGGGTTCACCCCTGGCTTCGCGTTCCTGGGAGGCATGGACGCTCGCATCGCTACACCCAGGCTGGCGCGACCCCGCCTCAGGGTGCCGGGCGGCTCCGTCGGGATAGGGGGTGAACAGACAGGCGTGTATCCGATGGATAGCCCCGGCGGGTGGCGGATCATCGGCAGAACCAGAATCAGGCTCTACCGAGCCGGCAATCCGGACCCGGTACTCCTGCGCCCCGGGGATCTGGTGCGATTCGTGCCCGAAGCCGGCGCGGTGGACGTTGGAGGCGCTTGAGCGGCGTCGGTCGACAATGGCTCAGAGTGTCGAAGTCCTGGACCCGGGGATCCTCTCGACCGTGCAGGATCTGGGGCGCCGGGGTTACCAGCATCTTGGCTTCAGCGTTGGCGGTGCCAGCGACCCCCGCGCCCTGATTCTGGCCAACCATCTGGTCGGCAATCCCGTGTCCAGCGCCGGCGTGGAAATGACTGCCCGCGGACCCTGCCTCAGGTTTTCCGAGGTCACAGCGGTGGCGGTTGTCGGCATCGACCCCGTGGTCCTCCTGGATGGTGTGGCCGCAGACTCGGCGAAAACCCTTCTGGTCGGCCCCGGGTCCGAGCTGGCCATACCCTCGATGGCAGGCGCCCGCTCGTACCTGGCAATCCACGGTGGCATCGATGTGCCTCTGGTGATGGGGTCCCGCTCGACGGATCTGCTGGCCGGTTTCGGGGGGCTTGACGGACGCAGACTTGAGCGGGGAGATCGGTTGCCGACACTTGGCGGTGCAGCCATCCCGCGGCGGCGCCGGCTGACTCCTCAATTTGAGCTTCGTCAAGGCGATCGTGTCCGGGTCCGCTTCTGCGCCGACCCCAGGTACCCACAACTCCAAGGGGCGCTGGCGGAGTTCATCGCTCAGGGATGGGAGGTTGGGCCGGAACTGGACAGGGTGGGCCTGAGGTTGGTCGGGAAGGAGATCCTGGGAAGTAGGGATCAGGTGCTCTCCGAGGGTCAGCCAGCCGGGGCGATCCAGCTTCCCGGCAGCGGCTTGCCGATCGTGCTGCTCAGCGCGCGCCACACCGTGGGCGGCTATCCAAAGCTGGGTGTGGTCGGGCCTATGGGCATCTGCACCCTCGCTCAGGCGACACCGGGGACGGAAGTCGCCTTTGAGCTGGTGGAGTCCGACCAGCTGGCCACGGAGGCCAGGGGTTGGCTTCCAGCCCTGGAGCGGCCCGAGGTGTGCACCGCCAGGGTCCTGTGAGCCCGGGACCCCAGCTTGTCGTCCCGGGACCTGGGTGCCGTCCGAGTCGTTCGCCTGCTCATCGTGATGATGCGGCTGCTCCCCACCAGCTCATTCGTGAAGCCCACACTCGGTCTTGTCACTGCCTGACCAGCGGCCCGAGCGGTGATCCGCTCCGGGGGCGACCGGCGAGGTGGTGGGTGCGCACCCTATGGAGAGATATCCCTGTGCTGTGAGGGGGTGTGGGGGAAGGTCGTGCTGAGCCATGTAGGCGGAGACATCGACCTCGGTCCAGGCCGCCATGGGATTTACCTTCACCAGCTTTCTCCGGGAGTCCCAGCTCACGACTGGTGCCTTCGCTCTCGTGGGCGCGTCGCAGCGCTTGAGCCCGGTGAGCCAGGCTGACCTGCCGCAGAGAGCCCCCAAAAGAGGGGCCACCTTGCGCCGCTGGCAGCACTCGCTGGAGCCGCACGGCCATGGATCGGCATCTGGCCCCGGGCGCACAACCCTCAGGTTCAGGTCGTAGCGGCGCTGGATCCGCGCGACATATTCGATGGTCTCGGGGAAGTGGAATCCGGTGTCGAGAAAGATGACCTCCATGCGGGGCGCGACCTTGACCTTCGACAGGAGATCGAGTATGACCGGGTCCTGAAAGGAGCAGGCCAGCGCACAGTCCGCACCGAACCGGGCTGCGGCCCAGCGAATTGTCTCCTCAGCTCCCAGCTCCTCCAGCCGAACAGATACCGCCGTGAGATCCACTTCCGCAATTTGCTCGGCCATGCCCTTCCCCTTTCTCTGGCGACCATCTCCGGCCGTCTCGCGGTCACCGAGAACCACTCGGTCCCGGGCCATCGCCCCATCCATCACCATACACGCGAATTAGCTGGTACCATACAACTTCATCCGAGAGTATGGTTGGCGCGGTGGGCCAGCGCGGCCCGATCGGCAGCGGTCCCGGTCCCGGGTCATCGGGGACTGGCTCTCGGTCCAGGGAGGGGGGATGTCGGCACTGGCAAGGCGAGCCGTCTTGGACAGCGAGCGCGTCACGGCCCTCGAGGACGACTACCTCGACGGCCTGGAGAGCCACGCGGTCTTCGTGATCCGTGAGGTCGCCGCCGAGTGCGCGCGCCCGGTGGTCCTGTTCAGCGGTGGCAAGGATTCCACAGTCGTCCTGAGGCTGGTGGAGAAGGCATTCCTGCCCGAGCGGGTCCCGTTCCCGGTGCTGCACATCGACACGGGGCACAACTTTGAGGAGGTCATCTCCTACCGCGACGCCACGGTGTCCAGGCTGGGGCTCCGGCTGCTGGTTGAGACGGTCCAGGACGCCATCGCCAGGCGCGTGGTGGAGGATCCCGGGCCCGGTCGTTCCCGCAATCAGCTGCAGAGCAGGACCTTGGTGGACGCCATCCGGCGTCACTGGTTCGATGCCTGCCTGGGAGGCGCCCGTCGCGACGAGGACAAGGCGAGAGCCAAGGAGAGGCTGATGTCGGTCCGCGGCGCCGACGGTGGCTGGGACCCTGCCAACCAGAGGCCGGAGCTCTGGCAGCTCTATGTCGGGCGGGTGGCGCCAGGTGAGCACCTGCGCGTGTTCCCCCTCTCCGACTGGACCGAGATTGACGTCTGGCGCTACATCCGCCGGGAGCAGCTGGTCCTTCCCTCGATCTACTTCGCCCACCGGCGCGCCGTGGTGCGCAGAGACGGGATGTGGCTCGCCGTCTCCCCGTGGGTGGTCCCCCGGGCAGGGGAGCAGGTGCAAGAGCTCAGCGTCCGGTTCCGGACAGTTGGCGACGCGACCACCACAGGGGCGGTGCTCTCAACCGCCTCGACAGTCGAAGAGGTGATCCGGGAGTTGGCGAACTCCCGGATCAGCGAGCGGGGGCAGACCCGCGCCGACGACCAGTTCTCCGACGCGGCCATGGAGGATCGCAAGAGGGAGGGCTACTTCTGATCCCTTCTGCCCTCGGTGGCGTGGCCAGACCTCTTGGTCTGCACGCGCCAGCAAAACTGCTCCGGGTCGCCGCCTTGGGAGCCGTCGACGACGGCAAGTCGACCCTGATCGGGCGGCTGCTCCACGATTCCCACCAGCTGACGGAGGATCAGATCCAGGCGCTGGAACCAAAGGGCGTGGAGGCCGGTCCAAGACGCCTCAACCTCAGCTACGCCACCGACGGCCTGCGCGCCGAGCGCCAACAGGGGATCACGATCGACGTGGCCTACCGATATGCCACAACCGAGGCCGCCAGGCTGGTGATAGCCGATTGCCCAGGCCATCTGGTCTACACCGCCAACATGGCGACCGGAGTCTCCACCGCGGAGGTGGCCCTGGTCGTGGTCGACGTCACCAGGGGACTTCGCGAACAGACCCGCCGGCACCTGGCGCTGGCCATCCTCTTCGGGGTCCGCCGGGTGGTCGTCGCGGTCAACAAGATGGACCTCGTGGGCTGGAGCGAGCCGGCGTGGAGGGCGACCGTCGACCAGGTCGAGGAGGTGGTGCGCCGCCTCGGCGGGGCCGCGGTGACCGCCGTCCCAGTGTCCGCGCTGCACGGCGACAACGTGGTCGAGTTCTCCAGAGAGGCGAGCTGGTACCGCGGGGTGACCGTCATGGGCTGTCTGCGCCCCACTCCCGAGCGAGTTTCTTCGAGCGGCGCCCGGCTTCCCGTCCAACTGGTGGTCCCGGGCGCTCAGGAAGAGGCCTGGGGGGCGGGACTCCTCAGTGGTGGCCCGATCGCGTTGGGTGACCCGGTCGTTGTTTTGCCGAAAGGCCAGGTCAGTCACGTGAGGGGGCTGTCTGCACTTGGAAGTCAGGTGTCCCGGGCGCTGGCCGGCCGGTCGATCCAAATCCTTCTCGACGATGGGGTCGCACTCCACCGGGGAGACATGGTGTCCGAAGTCGGGAGGGCTGCTGCGGTGGTGGTGGAGGCGGATACCACCTTGTGCTGGTTCGACCGCTCCCCCGCTAGGCCAGGCAGGCGGTTCCTCATCAAGCACACCACCAGGTTCGTGGAAGCAGTGATCTCCGCGGTCGAGGGGAGGAGGGATCTGACCAACATGGAAGTGCGGCCGGCGAGCGAGGTGGGAATGAATGACATCGGGCTCGTGCGCTGGGAGTTCGAAACGCCTCTACCCCTGGACAGCTACCGCTCCAACCGCACCACGGGGAGCTTCATTGCGGTCGATTCCAGAAGCGGCCGGACCCTGGGTGCGGCCATGGTCGCCTCCAGCCCGGCGAAGCTCCCGGGTGGTTGATCACTCCAGGGGCCTGGGCGAGTCCCTGGCACAGGTTCCATCTACGCTGACCGCTCAAGATGGTTGTACCGGCGAGGGCTGCCGCCGGTTGCGGTCGGAGGAGTAACCTCCTTCTGAAATGGAGTTGGCCCCGACGCGCCAACGAAAAGCGGTATTTGGGAGGAGACAGGTGAAGGCAAGACTCAGCTTCCGGCTCTGGATGGAGGTGGCCCTTGCCGTGGTCACCCTCTTCCTCGCTGTGATCACCACCTTCTGGCAGAACTGGATCGAGATTGTCTTCCACGTCGACCCCGACCACGGAAACGGCTCCTTCGAGCGCTGGGTGGTCGGCATCGCGGCCGTTCTTTGTGTGGCGAGCGTTCTGCTGGCGAGCAGAGAGTGGCGTCGCTCCGGGCTGAGGCGCGTCGACACGGTGAAATCGAGCGCCTGAGCCGGTTGGGGGGGCCACCCGCAGCGAGTGGGCGGCCCCCCAACTGTCTCTAGGCGACCTGGGGTATTGGCGGCAGTGCCGCCTTCGTGATCGCGGCGTTGAGTGACGCCAGTTGGTCCTTGACGATGAGGTCGAGTTCCGCCACCGCGGCCTCGCTCTGGCCGAAGAGCACCTCCGCCATCTCCTTGGCCTGCTTGGTCGGCGCGGCATCGGACCTGTCGAGGGTCTGCTGCAGGGTGAAGAGGCGCCCGTCGAGTCCTGCTGCCATCTCCATCTCGTCCATCTCGCCCCGCCAACCTGGCTGAGTGAAGGTGGATTCCATCCTCGTCAGCTCCTTCGACAGATCTTCCACCTTGGCTTGCAGCTCCTCATCGATGTCGGCCCTCTTCTGCCACGCACCCAGGGTGTCCCGCAGTTGTCGGCAGCTCTTGAGCGCCAGGTTGAGGTCCCGCTGGTGGTCCCTGACCTGGATCAGCAGGCGGTACTGCTGCTCGTAGTCGGAGTCGGAGAGGGGAAGATTGGGGTCCTTGAGCACCTCGATATCGGCGCTTTGGACCTGGTCGCCGAGGCGCAGCTCCAGGCGGTATTTGCCCGGGGGGACGCGGGGCCCGTCCAGGCCAGTCTCTGCGGAACTGACCATGGTGCGCAGGACCTGGTTCTGCAGGGTCACCCCGCTGGCGCAGAGGTTCCAGACGTGGCGGTGCAGCCCGGCGGCGGTCTCCAGCACCTGGGACTGGAGGTCATCCATCTCGTCCGGAGTCGTGGGAGCGATCTGGCCGAGTTTGGCTGGCTTGCGGCCCCGGTAGCGTCTCAGCTCGTCTCCGCTGGCGTCGAAGATCGCCAACTCTAACTGCTCGGGCTCCACGTCCTGGGCCAGCCGGTAGCGGATGACCACGCCGTCGGGCGGGTTGTATCCGGCATCCAGGAGCACCCGGCGCAGCGCGCCTTCAGATGAGCTCTCGACGGTTCCGAGGGCGCGGCTCACGTACTGAGTGCCCCGTTCCGTGAACGCTCCAGGTTCCCCTGTGAAGTAGCGGTGAAGTCGGTCGGGGACCAGGAGCTGGGTCTCCTTGGCCCCACCGGCCGAGGTGGCCTTGGCGACCAGGGTGACGTCGTCCAGCACCCAGAAGCCGCGGCCGTGGGTGGCTGCCACGAGCTCCCCGTGCTTGCGGGCCAGGTCGTAGATGGGAACCGGAGGCAGGTTCAGCTGCAGCGGTCGCCAGCTCTGCCCCTGATCAGTCGAGAAGTAGGGGCGGTGCTCGGTTCCCGCGTACCAGAGGCCTCGCACCTCGGGGTCGCAGCGCACCACCCGCACGAAGTCGGCCTCATCGATCCCATCGGTCACCCTGGCCCAGGTGGCACCGCCGTCGCTGGTCCGGTACAGGTAGGGGGTCCGGTCCTGGAGGCGGTAGCGATGGGCCGCCACCATGACCACGTTGGGCTCGTGCTGGGAAACCTCTATGCCCGAAATCCAGGCCCAATCAGGCAGGCCGGGAAGCTGCATCTGCTCCCAGTGCCCACCCCCGTCGTCGGAGCGGTGCAAGAGGCCGTCATCGGTGCCCACCCAGAGCACCTTGGGATCGTGGGGCGACTCGGCCAGCACCGAGGCTGTGCAGTACACCTCCGCGCCCGACGTGTCCTTCGTGATCGGGCCGCCCGAAGCCCGCAGCTTCTCCGGGTCGTTGCGGCTTAGGTCGGGGCTGATGGCGTCCCAGCTGGCGCCCTCGTCGCGGCTCACGAACACCCGCTCCCCCGCAGCGTAGAGGACCTCGGGGTCATGGCGGGACAGCACTATCGGATAGGTCCAGGCGAAACGGTGCCGCCAGGAGCTCGGATCCTCGGCGTAGGTCCACTCCGGCCAGATGGTGACCAGGCCGGTCTGACCGGAGCGGTGGTCGTGGCGGAGCAGAGGCGCCCCGCCGCCGCCGGAGCTTCCCACCGCGCCCGAGTAGACGATGTTGTCGTCGCGCGGGTCGACCGCGATGTAGCCGCTCTCCGAGTGGCCAACCTCCTCGCACTGGTCACGCAGTATGGCGCCGTACTTGGAGCGACTGGGCACCCGAATCGCGGAGTTGTCCTGCTGGGTCCCGTAGACCCGGTAGGGGAACTGATCGTCGATCGCGAGCTTGTAGATGGCGGCCGTGGGCTGGTTGTAGATGGTGGAGAACGTCTCCGCTCCGTTGAAAGAGACGCAGGCGCCGCCGTCATTCGCCTCGATCATCCGGCGCGGATCCTTGGGATCTATCCACAGGTCGTGGTTGTCGCCATGGGGCGTCCCGATCTGAGTCCAGGTCCTCCCTCCGTCGGTGGAGCGCACGAAGTTGTAGTTCATGGCGTAGAGCGTCTCTGAGTCCTGGGGATCTGGGACGATGTGGCTGTAGTACCAGGGGCGGCCGAGGAGCGAGCGGTCGTCGGAGATGCGGTCCCAAGTCTCACCGCCGTCCTCACTGCGGAAGAGCCCACCCTGTTGATCGGCCGCCTCGATCACGGCCCACACCCGGTCCTGGCGACTTGGTGCGGTGGCTACTCCCATCCGTCCCAGCAGGGCCTTGGGAAGTCCGGGCCGGTTGGTGATGTCCGTCCAGCTGTCGCCACCATCCAGTGAACGGAACAGGCGACTGCCCGGGCCACCACTGCTGAATTCCCAGGGCTGGCGCTGCGCCTCCCAGAGGGTGGCGTAGAGGAGTCGGGGGTTGTTGGGAGCCATCCAGAGGTCGGCGGCCCCTGCCTGAGGGGCGCCGGGAAGAACGAGCTCCCAATGCCCGCCGCCATCCCGGGAACGGTAGATTCCGCGCTGGTCCGAGGGCCCGAAGATGTCGCCCAGGGCCGCCACGTAGACCAGCTCGGGGTCGGTGGGCGAGACGCGGACGCGGGAGATCTGCAGGGTCTCAGCCAGGCCCCGGTGCTCCCAGGTACGGCCCGCGTCGGTCGAACGGTAGACTCCGTCTCCCTGGATGACGTCGTTGCGGGGGCAGGCCTCACCGGTTCCGACGAAGATCACCTGAGGATCGGACGCGGCGACCGCCAGGGCACCCACGGAGACGGAGTTCAGGTGCCCGTCGGTGATGTTTCGCCAGCTGGTGCCGGCATCGGTCGTCTTCCACACCCCTCCTCCGCAGGATCCGAAGTAGAAGACGGCGCGGTCGACGGGGTCCCCCGCCACCGCAACCGACCGGCCGCCCCTGGGAGGTCCGATGAATCTCCACTGAAAGGCCGAACTGAGATCGTCCTCCTTGGTCATCGCGCACCTCCAATGCCCACCGACGAGACCGCGGCTCGCCTTCGAACTCTGCTGCATCCGGGATCTGGCAACCCATGGTAGCGGCCCCGCCCGCGGATTCAGCGGGCCCCCTGGTGAGCACTTGGGGCGACCGCACCGACGGCCCAAGGGGAGGGCCTACGGCTGGTCAGGGATGTGGCGCCTCCGCGTCCCTGAAAGCGCGCCCAGGGCAGGATTCGCTGTCGGGCCTGGCGCGCGACCGAGGGCTGACCGGGGAGGTGGCAGGCGGCCCATCCGCCCATACGACCGCTGGGAGCAACGCCGCCGCGGCAGCGAGGACGGCTGCGGCAGCGCGACGCCAGGCTCGCTGGATTGTCGGACCGCTCTGGCCCTGCGCGCGGAGGTTGTGCCGGGAGCGCTCTGGGACTTAGTATGCCCCCAATCTTCTGGGGGCACGATTGGCGGAGGGGGCAAGATGACGCTTATCTCGGAGGAGCTTGCGGCTGACGCTCCCGGCCTTCGCCGGGGGGCGATCGGTCTTCGAGAGGTGCTCTTCCAGAGCATCACGGACATGGCGCCTGGGGCCGCGATCGCCGCCTCCATCCCAGCCGGGGTGGCCTTCGCCGGAGGCGCCCTGCCGCTGGCCGTGATCGTCGCCATGGTGGCCTGCCTGCTCTGTGCCTCCTGTGTAGGGGAGCTGGCGCGCGAACTGCCCTCGGCCGGGTCCATGGGAACCTACACGGCCCGGGGCCTGCACCCGTCGGTCGGATTTCTGGTCAACTGGGGTTACGTCGCGGTCGCGGGCCTCATCCCGCCTCTGGTTCTGCTCCAGCTGGGCTACACCACGGCATCCACCATCAACAGCTACGACCACTCCTTCTCGCCCAACCTGTGGTGGCTGTTCACCATTGCCGGGGCCCTGATCGTGTTGGCGGCGGGATACTACGGCATTCGCACGTCCGCTCGGTTCGGGACCATCCTGGGGGCGTTCGAGATCCTGGTGTTCGTGATCCTGGCCGTGTTCTTCATCGTCAAGGCGGGCCACGCCAACACCCTGGAGGTGTTCACCACCAAGTTCACCCCGGCGCACTTCCGCGGCATCAGCGGGATCATCGCCGGGTCGGTCTACACCGTGCTGGCCTTCGGGGGATTCGAGGGAGCGGCGCCACTGGCCGAGGAGGCCAAGGATCCGCGTAAGACGATCAGGCGGGCGGTCTTGCTGGCTACCCTTGGGATAGGCATCATCTACGTGTTCACGACCTACGCTGCGGATGTGGTCTTCGGGCCGGTGCACTTTGCCTCGTTCAGCTCCGCGGGACCCTCCTCGTGGGAGGGGATAGCCAGGGCTTCCTATGGGGTCTTCTGGTTCTTCGTCTTCCTGGCCATCATCAACTCCACGATCGCCAACTCCAACGCCGGGGTGACCGTCTCCAGCCGCACCGCCTACGCCATGGGGCGGGTGAGGGCGTTTCCCGCCATCTTCGCCTCCGTCCATCCCCGTCACCGCTCGCCTCAGTTCGGGATCCTCATGGCCTTCCTGGTCAGCGTTGGGGTGGCGGTGGGGCTGGGACTGCACTTCAACCCGTTCGTCGCGTTCTCCATGGTCGGAACCGGGATCGTCATCATCCTGGCCGCCATCTACATCCTGGTCGATGCTGCCTGCATCGGCTACTTCATGAAGACCAGAGGGACCTCGCTCAATTGGTTTCTCCACGTCGTGGTGCCGGTATTGGGGATCATCGCATTCATTCCGGCCTGGTTCAGCGCGGCCGGCATTCCGGTCTTCTCCTTCATCTCTCCTTTGCCGCCTCCGTATTCGTACATGGGCCCGGCGATGGGGGTTTGGATCCTGCTCGGGATCATCTACATGGCCTATCTCTACTCGAAGGACCCGGAGCGGGTGACCAAGGTGGGTCTGGTGCACCTGGATCAGGAGTTGGTGGCGCCCGGCTCGGAGGGCTGAGCGAAGGGGGCGGTCGCGAGTCGAGCGGGCAGCTGTGGGCCGCAAAGTCGGACGCGCCGGGGGCCCACTCAGAGAGCCCTATTCCGGCCGCGACCGGCGCGCCGCTGGTTGCGGTCACGCGGGGATCAGGAGATTACGGTGACCGGATCCGTCGTGATGTCCTGGTTGTAGTTCTGCATCGCGGTCCACAGGGCCTGCAAGGAGATTGTCTCGACGTGGCGCCCGTTGTAACCCGCGACCGAACCGGCGCTCTCGGCGTAGGTGACCGTGTCGCCCATCGGGTTGCCGGCCGTGAAGTTGTAGCCGTATACGGCAACCATGTGCTGGGCCTGGTACCCGTCCCATCCCGGCAGGGTGGCCGTCATCACGTGGACCAACACCGGGCTGCCGTGACCGGCGGCCGCGAGCCGCCCCAGCCCGGAAAGGTCGGTCTGCAGGTCGCTCTCGAAGACGGCCAGGTTGGTGACGTGAGCGCCCGAGTACGAGAACCGCGTTGACCCGGTTATCTGCTCCAGGTAGTAGTTGATCGCCACGACGGCGTTGGCTCCGGTCGTCCCGTAGGACTCGACCACATGGGCCGTTTGGCCGATGGCATCAATGGATGGGACCGACCTTGTCCAGGTCGACAGAAGAACCGCGATCGCACCCTCGACGCAGTAGTTCCGGTGCAGGTAATCGTTGGGCTCCAGTTCGATCTGTATGGGCAAGGAGACCGCGACCCTGGCCGTCTTCTCGGCTGTCGCCGGGCTCGGCTGTGCCGTCGCGGTGGCCGTGGGCCTGGACGCTGGCGAGGGGGTCGGGTTGGAGCTTGCGTTGGTTTGTGGCTTGGCGATCCCACTTGGCGAGGCCGAGGGCGCGGACGCCCGCCCCGCGGTTGGGCGCGCCGGCAGCGCTCCACAGGCGCTGGCCAGCAGCAGCACCGGGAGCACGAGCGCAAGCGGCCGGGGATGGCGGCGGTGGGGCCGCTTGGGAGTGGAGCCCGTCGCCTCACTGGGCGAGGTGATAGCGGGGGCGGTCACTAGGAACATCGGGCCCGGGTTCATGCTCGAAGTCAAGGTCTGGGTATACTCCCACCGCAACCTGGGAGGCACCTGAACGGAGATCTCGCGCTCCAAGAGTTGTGGCGGCCATGACCGGCCCTAGCCGAATGATCCGGTCTGGTCCAACCTTCCCGCCGGCTGCCGCTGCGCGGTCGCGACGCACCAGGTACGAAGGGATCAGACCCGCTTTGACCGGCGATGGCTGGGGAGTGAAGGAGAGTCCGCCCGCCAGACTCGGATTCCTCAACCGAACCGCCAAGATGGCGGTCGGCCATGAGGTCCTCGATAGGGCGGATGGGCGCGAACGCCAGAACACTCATCCAGTGCGCTGGGGCTGGCCGTGAGGCTGCCGGGAGCCGCGGCGGGCGCCCCGCAGAGCATGACGCCTCCTCCAGTCACCCGTCGCAAATGGGCCGTACGCCCCCTGGCCGATGGACGCTCCATCAGGTCAATGGACCAACCGGTGGGCTGGTCTGACCAGCGAACAACGCCGACCCCGAAGGCACACACCGTCCTCTGCGCATCACGACGCCTGCCTCCTGCGTGGCCATGACCGCCGCCTTCCGATGAGACATCTCCGGGCCAGTTGCTGACGGACGCGATCTTGCCCGACTTGGTCGTCCACTGCCCAGGGCTCGTCGCCATCGTCTGCCAGGAACTGTGGGATGGGGGAGGAGCGGGAGCATCCGCCCTGGCGGCCGTGGGCTTTAGGTCGTGAGGCAGTCGCGGGCGTGGCAAGACCACCGGTCGGCACCCACCGGTTCCGCGGACATGGGGCCCGGGTTAGAGCGAGCGGTGTTTGGCGTCGCGAGGAGTCGCCGACTCGTGAGGGCGAAGGTCGCTGGCACTACGTCTTCGGGCGCTGGCGCCTCGGTCCCTCCGAAGACTCGGCACTCCCTCGAGCCCTTGAGAGCCGCTAGCTCCGGTGGACGGGCGACAGCTCCTGGCTCGCTGTGGTGCGCTCCAGCCCGATCTCCGGTGAGTCCCAGCTATCAGGGGAGAGGCGCTCATCCTATAGGGTCGGCCAGCACTGGGTGGGTTGGTGCTATTATTGGACATAGTCCAAATCAGCGGAGGGTGTCATGTCAGGAATCGAGGGAGCTCTACCCAAGGAGGTCGCTGCTGAGGTCGGTGCCCAGATGCAGACGCTGCTTGCGGACTTCACGGATCTTTCGCTCCAGGGCAAACAGGCACACTGGCATGTGATCGGGCCCAACTTTGAATCCGTCCACCTGCAGTTGGACCAGATAGTCAGCGATGCCCGCATCTGGGCGGACACTGTGGCGGAACGCGCGGTCACCCTGGGGGCGTCCGTGGATGGAAGTGCTGGGGCGGTCAGCTCAGGCAGTTCTCTGCCACCGTTTCCCCTTGGATATCAGGACACCGCCCTGGTGGTTGGCGAGATCGCCATGAGGATGCGGTTGGTGGTCCAAGACGCCCGCCGCGGTCTCGATCGCCTCGGGGAGATCGATCCCGTGACCCAGGACCTGGTGATCGGAATACTGGAGGCTCTTGAGAAGCATCTCTGGATGCTTCAAGCCCAGATCGGCTGAATCGCGGGGGGACCCGCGGCGGGCCTCCACTCTGCGGGGTCAGGGTCGCTCCCGCCCGGAATGCATACGTCAGGGGCGGCTCGGGCAGAGCGGCTGAGGACCGTGGGAGCGGGCCAGTTGCCAGCGGCCGACTTTGGCCCGCCCCGGTGCTTCGCCAAGGTCCGCCTTCCGTCCCGCGTTCGGGCCGCCACGCGCCTTTGGAACCGGGCCGGCACCGCTGTGGGCGCCACCGTCCCCAGCCGATCATCCAGCCTCAGCGCCCTCGGGGACTGTCGACCTGGGTCGTTGCACTCTCCGGGACGGCATGCCGACGCGATGCGCAGGGCGGGTCTTGAGAGAGTGGAGTCGCAGGGGTCCTGGGCTCGGTGACTGGAGGGATCACGAGGGTCCTCTCCCGCCCCTCAGAACCGGTCAGGGCGTTCTTGGCTCGAGGCGGATCCGGGCGCCACGCCCGCCCCTACCACGTCGCATTCATCGCTGCTGGGAAGTGCGTCGGAGTCCTCCCGCGCGGGGGAATGCCCCTGATGAGCCCGTTTCCAAGTCGGGCATGGATGGGCGAAGCAGATTTGAGACCGACGGACGGTCGTCGTCGGTGTACAACTCTTGCCGTGGCCAATTCTGCGCAGACTCTGAGTCAGACGGAGCGACGGCTTGTGGCAGGCTGGGCCGCGGATTGCGCGGAGCGAGTTCTGCCCATATTTGAAGGAAAGGTTCCCGGCGATGACCGCCCTCGCGCCGCCATAGCCAGAGCCCGTGCGTTTTCCCGGGGCGAGCTTCCGGTGGCCGATGAGATCCGCCGCCGCTTCAACGGCGGAGTGCCCGCCCGTGAACTCATTGATCCCGCGGCGATGGCGGCTGCCAGGGCCGCCGGTCAAGCGGTAGGGGTCTGCCACATGGGTGCCCACGCCCTGGGGGCCGCGGCCTACGCAGTGAGGGCAGCCGTCCTGTCGGAGCCCAACCGCCGGGACGTGGCCACGGCCGAAGTTCGCTGGCAGCTGGAGCATATGTCTGATGAGGTGAGGGTTGCCCTGAGAACGCTGCCGAACGTCGGGGAGAGCCGGGCCGGTCCGCTGGGGCCGGGGCTGCTGTCCTCGACCGACCTTGGGGCCACAATCCGCAGCCTTCAAGAGGGAATGAGGCACCATCGGTCGGCGTGAGGTGGCCCGCATGCGCAGCGCCATCCCAGCCACACAACCTTGGGGATCTTCACGAGCAGGGGGGCAGCCTGGCCCGGCCGATCAGGTCGATGGTGGGGTCGGCCATTGTCGGAGGGCAATCTGGCCGGTCCGTTGCCAGAAGCCGGGCCATCGTCTCCCGGCGGGACAGAGAGTGCAGGGCCGAGGAGTTGGAGGGTCACGCTGCGACCCCGGGTCAGGGGTCATCACATCAGCAGCGGGCGCACCGCAAAGTATGTCTCGCGACGGGTTGGGAGGGCGGACAGGCCGCGGCCGTCACCAGCTCCCGTACTGCGCCAGCCGCTCGCTGGTGAGTGGGTGGCCAGGATTCGTGGCGGCGAGGAGGTCTTGTGCTATCCGCTCGATGATGGGGACGGCCTCCGTGTGGCCGACCCACTCTGCGGGGAGCGCGTCATAGCCCCCGGCCGCCCCCATCAGGTTGCCGACCATCGCGCCCGTGCTGTCACTGTCACCGCTGTGGTTCACGGCCAGCAGGACCGCGGTGCGGAAATCGGACGCCACCAGGCAACAATAGACGGTGATCGCGAGTGCCTCTTCCGCGACCCATCCTCCACCAAGGCTCTCGATGAGCTCTCCCGATGGCTCCGGCCCGGTCTTGGCGAGTTCGACCGCCGCGTCCAGGCGCTCCTTGGTCTCGTGAGCCCCTGGCATGGGGGCGAGGAGCTCGAGCGCCGTGCGGATTGCAAAGGTCAGAGACTGGCCCTTGGACACCTCGGCCACGATCTGAGCAAATGCGCCCGCCGCGAGATAGCCCGAGGGATGGCCGTGCGTCAGCGCAGCCGCGGCACACCCCAGGTCGAACGCGTCTTCAGCCACCAGGCCGATGGGCGCCACCCGCATCACGCCTCCGCACCCCTTGCTGTCGTTGACCGGGGAGTGGATGGAACCGGGTCGTCCCGCGGAGAGCGCGGAGATGCAGGTTGCCCCGGGTGCGCGACGGTGGCGGAGTGACGGCTCTCTCATGAGCCAGCCGCTGGCGCGACCTGGCGACGACTCCTCCCGGGAGACCGAGTATCCCTGGGTGTCAAGCCAGCGCTGATAGGCGTGCCAGACCGCCACTGATACCTCCGGTTTATCCCGACCGGCACCAGGAATGGCGGCGCAAATGAGCCCTTCGGCGGTGAAGAGGGTCATTTGGGTATCGTCCGTGAACCGGCCGACTTCGCCCCGAGCAAAGCCGATGACCCCCGCGGGCCCATGTCGCCGGCGAATTTCAGACAGTGACGCAAACTCGACCGGTGCCCCGAGGGCGTCGCCGATTGCGCCCCCGAGCAGGCAGGCTCGGACCCTGCTCGCCCGAGAGGGCGAGGGAGAGGTGCCGTCGATGGATAGCATTGAGTCAGAGTACCCACAACCCATCGAGATCATTCCTGGGGTCCCTGCGGTGCCCACCGCCAAGCCGAGGGGTCGTCAGGCTGAGGACACAGTCCCCGAGGGTGCGGCGGCGGTCGGAAGACTCTAACCGGCGCAGCCAATCACCGGGGCATCCCGTCCCACCAGGCAGCGAGCCCACCAAGGCGCCGGTGATCGAGTCCACGGTATCAGCGTCGTGACCTTAAGACACAGCGGTCAAGATCGCCTCTTCCACTCATCCCAGTGGTGCAGGAAGCGTCAGACGGCGGAGGGTTGCGTTCCACTAAAGGAAACGCGATGCTAGCCACTCTGCGGCTACAGGAGTTTTGGGACGGTGGCGCTGGGTCCTGGATCGCCGGCTGACGAGTGATTCGAGCTGGCGGGCGGCGAGGCTCGCATTGTCAGGCGCGGCCGCGCGACGGGGGTGACAACCGGCGGGTGCTGGGGCAATTTCACTTGACATTTGCGCCTGGTCTCCTTAGCCTTTCAGCCAAATTTGCCGGACCCCGGGAGTGGGGCCCACGGCATCTGCTTTTGAAGGTCCATGGGCGGAGGGGGAACAATGTCCGATTCACCGTCTGGTTCGGCTGCCCTAGGCACTACGGGTCTGCGCCGCAACAGTCTCAACTTGAGACGGCTGATCTTCATAGGGCTCGCCTACTTCTCGCTGGCGCCCGTGATCTATCTCAACATGGGATTCATGGAGACCGACTCCGGTGGGCCGGTGATGCCATTTCTCTTCATCCTGATCACCATCGCCGTGCTGCCGACCGCCGTCAGCTTCGCGGTGATGAACAACCGCCGTCCTTCGGCTGGGAGCGGCTACACCTGGCTCTGGGAGAGCACGTATCCCGTGGTCGGCCTCTGGCTGGGCTGGATGATGATCACGACCTACGTTGTGGTCGCGGCGCTCTATCCGGCCGCGTTCGGCACCTTCTTCAACGCCCTTTTGTCCTACTTTCACCTGAGCGCGACCACCTGGACTGGAATCGCTGGCGGCGTCATCTCAATCCTGGTGATCGGGTACCTCCAGCACAACAACATCAAGCTGTCGGCGACGGTGATCGCCGTCCTCATGGTGGTGGAGGCGTCGTTCGTGGCCGCGCTTGCTCTGGTCATCGTGGTCAAGGGGGGCGCTCTCGGCCACGTCACGGCGACCCCATTCAACCCCGGCGCGGCTGGAGCCGGCTTCGCCGGCCTCAGCCTGGCCGCCATCTTCGCCTTCCTGTCGATTGCAGGAGTCGATGGCATAGCCCCTGTGGCCGAGGAGTCGCATACGCCGAGGCGACTGATCCCTCTGGCCACGATCCTGATGACCCTGATAGCGGGTGGCTACTGGACCCTGGTCTCATACGGATTCGCAATTTCGGTGCCGGTCTCGACCGTGGAGCACTACGTGAATGCGGGGCAGCTCACCCCGGTGCTGCCGATCGCGCAGCGGTACATCGGGGGGTGGGCGGTGCTTGTCCCCATCACCGGGTTCACCGCGGCGCTGGCCAGCTTCGGCGCCTCCCTGTACGCGGCCAGCCGGCTGACGTACGCCGTCGCTCGAGAGGGATTCGTATGGAAGTACTTTGCCGGCCTGCACCACCGCTTCCAGACCCCCTGGCGCGCCGAGGTAGCTACCCTCGCGGTGGGGACGGTGGCGCTCTTCGTGGTCACCCTTTGGCAGGGAGGCGTCGCCAACGCCTACGGCTACATGGGCGAGATCTTCGTCTTCTTCGTCCTGATCCTGTACATCTTCGTCAACTTCGCCAACATCCTCTATCACGCCCGGTTCCGGCGGTCGGAGTTCAACTGGCTCACCAACGGCCTGGTCCCAGTCCTCGGGATCGGGATCGACGGGTACATCCTCTACAAGGGATTCTTCGCCACCGAGATCTCGCTTCCGTTCGCAACCGGAAGCAGCATCGTCTGGTTCTCGCTGGCCTGGACCGCTCTCGGGATCGTCTGGACACTGTGGTGGCGCAGCCGCCGCAAGCTGAGCGCGATCTCGCTCTCGGCCGAGGTCTGATCCCGTGATGGAGTCTCGCCCAGGCGGCCCCTGCGAAGGGATGGTGGACGTGCCTGATGGACGGGTCTGGTTCCTGCGCCACGACCGAGGAGGGGCGGGCATTCCCTTGCTCTGCCTCCACGGTGGCCCCGGCATGCCCCATGACTACCTGGAGCCGTTGGAGGAGCTTGCCGACGAGAGACCGGTCGTGTTCTACGACCAGCTGGGTTGTGGTCGCTCGCCGGCTGAAGCCGGACGGGTGGAGTGGACGGTGGAGCGGTTTGTGCGTGAGCTGGCGGCGGTGCGTGACGCCCTGGACCTCAGCACCGTCGCGATCTTCGGCAACTCCTGGGGTGGGATGCTGGCCATGCGCTACATGCTTGGCGAGCCCTCGGGGGTTGCCGGCCTGGTCCTGAGCAGCGCTCCCCCGAGTGTTTCCCGGTGGCTTGCGGACGCCGCCCGGCTCAGAGCGGCGCTGCCGGAATCCGTCCAGGCGGTGCTCAGGACCCACGAGGAGAGTGGTTTTTACGCATGTCCCGAGTACCAGGGCGCGGTGGCGGAATTCTATCGACGCCACCTCTGCCGGCTGCGACCCTGGCCCGCGTGCGTGGAACAAACCTTCGCTGGCCTGGGCGGCGAGGCCTATCTGGAGATGTGGGGGCCAAGCGAGTTCGGCCCGGTCACGGGCGCCCTCAGGGATTGGGAGTTGCTGGACCAGGTGCCCCGGATCGGTGTCCCGACCCTGGTCACCTGCGGGAGGTTTGACGAGGCCAGCCCGGAGCACATGGGTGCGCTGGTGCGGGCGCTGCCCGAGGCGGAACTCGCGATCTTCGAGTCCAGCTCGCACATGGCCTTTCTGGAGGAGAAAGACCTCTATCTGAGCCGCATGCGCAGCTTCCTTCGCCGCCTCGATGACCGAGAGGCACATGGAAGCTGAGACCGGTTGGGCTGCCGGAGCCAGGGACCAATGACACGTGAGCACGTAATCGATCCGACCCTGATCCACCACTTCTGGGACGACTCCCTCGATCCCATCCTGGAGGTGGAGTCCGGAGACGTCGTGCACTTCGACCTGCTGGTTGCGGGCGAGGGGCAGGTTAGGCCAGGCGCCACCTTCTCCGAAGTGCGCTTCGACTTCGACACCATGTACAACCTGAGCGGCCCGATCGCGATCATCGGGGCCGAGGTCGGCCAGACTCTCTGCGTCGAGGTATTGGAACTGGAGCACGGAGACTGGGGGTGGAGCGCCATTCTGCCCGGCATGGGGTTGCTCCCCGAAGACTTTCCCGCGGGATACCTGCGGACCTTCGACCTGCGGGGCCGGGACACCGCTCAGCTCACCCCCGAGATTGAGATCCCGTTGCGGCCCTTCCTGGGCACGATGGGAGTTCCGCCGCGCAGCGGCGAGAGGCTGTCACCATTCCCGCCGCATCTCGGGGGCGGCAATATCGACAACCGGTACCTCACCACGGGATCTCGCCTTTATCTGCCTGTTCTGCGCCCGCAGGGGCTATTCTCCTGTGGCGACCCGCATGCGGTGCAGGGGGATGGCGAGGTGTGCGTCACCGCGTTGGAGGCCCCCGTGCGGGCGAGCCTACGCTTCACCCTCCAGCCCCAGCGGATCTCCGGGCCGGCCTTCATCAGTGGCGCAGACGATGAACGGTTGGGTCCGGCCTACTGCACGATGGGAATAGCCCCGGACCTGATGGAAGGATGCCGGCTGGCGACCCGATCCATGATCGAGTGGCTCTGCGACCAGTGCTCACTTGGCCCCGAGGATGCCTACATTCTCTGCAGCCTCGCGGGGCGGCTTCGCATTCTCGAGGTGGTTGACGCGGGGATGTGGAACGTGGCCATGTGCATGCCCCTGGCGATCCTCCCGGAGGGGGTGCTGTCCTGAGTCGGTGACCTGGGCGCGGCCGACCACCGGGCTCGGATCGATCGAGCCGTAGGCGATGTCATCGGGCCGGAAGGTGGGGCTCCCATGGCCCGTCAGCAGGTCGAGGACTCGCCTCGCGGCGCTGCCGTCCGATCCTGCGCGCACGAGCAGGCGGATCAAATGGGGTCCTCGGTGATGGGGCGCGTTGCCAAGGGCTCGTCGCTCGCGACCCACCGTTGGCTAGCTGCTCGGTGATGGACGTGGTCAAGGACCGCAAGCGCAAGCAGGACGTTGCTGTCCAGGAGGCGAGTCACTCGTCGTCGGTCGCGGATCGCACCATTCCGGTGGTCACCAGGCGGCCGAGCCGCACCAGAGGCGGACCGGTGGAAGCGTCTTGGGTTACCTGCTCGCCATCCATCTCGGTGCCGAGTGCCCTGCGCAGCAGGTAGCTCCCCGCCTGACTCAGGCCCTGATCGAGTTCGCGCGCCAGCGATGAGGCAACTCGGTGAAGGTCTTACGGAGGTTCAGCGTAGTCCGCATCGCAGCGTCATACGTCATGATGCAGCGCCAAAGCCGGCTCGTGCCAGGGCTGCTCGAGCAAGTTGCTCATCCCCAGGCGCTCGCGAGCTGCGACAACAGGCACCGCGCCACCTCCGCATTGCCCTGATGTCGGGGGCATCACCGGATCCCCTGGAGCGCTCGCGGCCGGGGCCTGGACTGAACGCTCAAAAGACCTGGGCGCACCTGGACCCGCGTGGGCGGTGCAACCGTCGGGTTGAGGCGATCGCTGAACCGATCGGGTGTCCGATCGGGGCAAACTTCCC
>DAHWNZ010000043.1:0-25107 GCA_027339635.1 Candidatus Dormiibacterota bacterium | reverse complement strand
AGCCTGCCTTCAGACCGTTGCTGAGCAGAATCAGCACATCCCCCAGCTGATCGTTGAACGCCCGGGAGCGCTTGCGCTCCCGGAAGCGGAGGACCAGGGGGGGCACGAAGAACCCGACCACGGCAAGGATCAGGGCGAATATCGCGTTGTGGTAAAGCGCGAAGCCGACCAGCGCAAGGACCAATACGGTCCCGATCCGGATCAGGTACCACTCGGCCGGTCTCAACTTCACGTCGGCCCTGGCGAGCGCCTCGGAGAGGTTGGCGTTTCGGCTGCGCTGCGCCGCCAGCGCGGCGCCACTCTGGCGGCCGCGGAAGCGCTGCAACAGACCACTGAGGGGGCCCCTTGCCGCGGGCGCCTCCTCCTCAACTTCCCTCGTCGGCATGTTGACCACCATGCCCGCGCCCGCCTCCGCGAAGCGCTGCAACCTGGCGTCCAGGTCGCCCTCCCGAGTCCTGGTGCGGCTGAGGCCCAGGGCCGCCACCGCACCGAAGATGCCAAGGGCGCCGACCGCCTCCAGAACGATGCTTATCAGGCTCATGCCGCGCTGTCTCCAGCCGCCGGAACAGATGACGGGGTGGGCTCGAAGATCGCCGGGTCGACGGGCTCGCCTATGGCGCGCAGGTCATCCAGGCAGTCGGGCACCCGGACCGGGGCAAACTCCCCCATCACCATGCCCTGATCGTCAAGCCCGCGCTGGTTGTACAAGAAGATGTCCTTGAGCAGGACGCGGTCTCCGTCGAAACCGCAAACCTCGGAGATGGCGATGACCCGCCGGCTGCCGTCGCGCAGGCGCGCCTGCTGGACGATTATGTTGACTGCGGCCGCGATCTGCTCCCGGATCGCCCTCGAGGGCAGGTCGGTGCCCGCCATCAGGACCATGGTCTCCAGACGCGAGAGGGCGTCCGCCGGCGAGTTGGCATGGACCGTGGTGAGGGAGCCGTCGTGGCCCGTGTTCATGGCCTGGAGCATGTCCAGGGCCTCGCCGCCACGACACTCACCGACCACGATCCGGTCCGGTCGCATCCGAAGGCAGTTGATCACCAGCTCGCGGATCCCGATGTGTCCGCGCCCCTCGATGTTGGCGGGCCGAGATTCCAAGGTCACCACGTGTTCCTGATGCAGCTGGAGCTCGGCCGAGTCCTCGATGGTGATGATCCGCTCATCCTCGGGAATCCAGCCCGAGAGGACGTTTAGGGTAGTCGTCTTTCCAGAGCCGGTGCCGCCGGAGATGACCACGTTCATGCGACCACGCACGCAGGCCTTGATGAACGTCGCCATCTCCTGGGTGAGCGTGCCGAACTCAATGAGGTTGTCGATGGTGTACGGGTCCTTGCTGAAGCGGCGGATCGTCATGGTCGGTCCCTGAAGGGCCAGCGGCGGGATGATGACGTTGACCCGCGAGCCATCCTTCAAGCGGGCGTCCACCATGGGGGAGCTCTCGTCGACGCGCCTTCCTATCGAGCTCACGATCCGATCGATGATCTGCATCAGGTGCTCGTTGGAGTCAAACCTGGCGGGATAGCGCTGCAGACGCCCCTTGCGCTCCACGTAGATCTTCTCCGGGCCATTGATCATGATCTCGGTGATGTCCGGATTCTTGAGCAGCACCTCCAGGGGTCCGAGCCCGAGAACGTCGTTGATTAGCTGCTCCACCAGGCGCTGCCGGTCGTTGCGGGTGATCGAGATGCTCAGCTCCTCGATCACGGAGTTGGTGAGCTCCCCGATCTTGGCCACCAGCCGCTCCCGCGGAGCCTTGGAGACATCGGAATACTCCTCCAGCAGGAGCTGCGTCACCTGGGCCTTGATCGTGGAGTACTGCGGATGCGCCACGGCCCTCACCTCGTGGCCCGGCCTGGCGCCCTCGGTGCGCTCGCGCCAGCCCATACCCTGGGCCGGCGCGGTGCTTGGGGCTGGCGCTGGCGCGGCCGCGGTGCGCGCCGCTACCGCTTCGGCAAGGCGAGATGGCGCCGATGGCGGAGGGGGAACAGCCGGTGGCGGGGCCGCCGCCCCGGTCGCGACCGGGGGCGGAGCCGACTGGGTGGGGATCGCGGGCGCAGCCCCTTCGGGCTCGCCGTCACCCTTGGTTCTTACCCGCTCCAGCAATGACATTTGCTCGCTCCTTGTGCCTTTCTAGCGCCGCAGACTGAAGCGGCGGCCGGTGGGCTTGGCCTCCACCTTGGCCTGTTCCGAGGCCGCTGCCCCACCGGGGCGAAGGCTCCGCGCCAACCCCTTCAGCTGGTCGGCGATGTCGGAATCCGGATGGGTAACGACCAGCGGTGAGCCGCGATGAATCGAGCCGCCCACCAGTCTGGGCTCAGATGGGAGCTGCACTCTGACGGGAAACTTGAGGTTGCGCTCGATGCTCGGGCCGTCATAGACCGCGTGGGCATCGTGGCCATTCACGACAACCGAGATGTTGTCGCGATCGACCCTGAGCGAATCCAGCATCTTGAGCATCAACCTCGTGTCCTTGATGGCAGGGATGGTGAGGGCGCCGACAACGATCACGTGCTGAGCGTTGTCAATCGCCTCGAGAGTAGCCTCCGACAACTGGCTGGCGGTGTCGACCACGACATAGTCAAACTCTCGTCGCAAAATGTCTACGATCTGGCGCACATGCTCCGCTCGGACCAAATCCCCGTACTCGGGGCTGAACGGACCAAGCAGGACCCGCAGCCCGAGAGGGCCATCGGCCAGAACATCGTCCAGGAACTCCCAGTCCAAGGAGCCGGATCCGTCGACCAGCTCGGTGATCGTCTTGGCGTGGTCGATGTTCATCATCACGCCGACGTCCCCAAACTGGAGATCGAGGTCGACCAGGCACACCTTGGCGCTGGTCTCGATCCGCAACGCCGCCGCCAGATTCACCGCCACGAAGCTCTTGCCACAGCCGCCCTTGCCGCTGACGACCACGCAGACCTTCCCGCCTGGCCTCTCGGGCTGGTCGGCGGGGACGGCCGCCTTGGGCGCATAGGCCCCCTTCTTGGCCTCCAGGTCATAGACCCGGCGAATGCTCGAGACCAGCTCGTCACCGGTGAAGGGCTTGATCAGGAACTCTCTGGCCCCAGACTGCATCGCCCGGCGCAGGTAGTCGCGCTCACCCTGGACCGACATGATCACGACCGGGCACTGGGGGAGCTCGACCGCCAGCGCCTCCGTGGCGCTGATGCCGTCCATGCCCGGCATGTTGACGTCCATCAGCACCACGTGAGGCTGCAGCTGGCGGCTGACGTCGATTCCTTCCCGGCCGTCACCGGCCGTTCCGACCACCTCGATGTCGTCCTCGAAGGACAGCAGCTTCTTCAGGTTCTCCCTGGTGCTGGGGATGTCATCCACCACCACCACCCGGATCACGGCTGCGCCCTCCGCCATGGGGCTGGCACTCCTGACTCCTCTGGACCCTTCCTCCGCTCAGCCGATGCTGAAGCCGAAGAGGTTCTGCATCATCTGAGAGCTGCCCGACCCGTAGCCGCTGGCGCTGGACTGGGACTGAGCCGCCGTGGCTCCACAGTACAGCACGGACTGGTCCGACGTGACCTCATTCTGAGCCTCGATCAAGGAGAACTGGTCTTGTGCCAGGGTCGCCGCATCCGAGAGCACAAGCTGCTTGGCCGCAGGCTGTTGGGGGCTGTTGCTGGCCAGAGTCTGCAGGGTGCTGTTGGCCTTGTTGTACTGCTGCTGGGCCAGATTGTAGGTCTTGGTGGCAGCGGTCACCGCCGCCTGCGCCTGCTGCAGGTCCTCCTCGATGATCGGGTTGACCTTGGTTCCCACGGTGCACGCCTGGGTGTAGTCGTCCGCCGGGGAGACCGTGGTCGGGATGTAACCGTGCCCGTAGTCGGCCGCGGACCGCAGCGCCACGCTGTAGATCGACCCCGACTTCTCCAACTCCTCTATGCCCAGGGCCTGGCTCCTGGTCACCTGGAGCACGACAAGGCCGCCGGAGGCGGAGGACGAGCCGCCGCTGGCCGTCGTGGATGGCGCCCCGACGCCGAGCACGGGAATGTCCTCGAAGGAGAAATTGGTGTTGCCGTTGGCCGCGGACGCGATGATGTCGATGCGATCACCCGCCTGCAGGTACCCGGCCACCGCCTGCTGCGACGTCAGAGGAATGGCTATCGCCACCTCTCCAGGCGGCAGGTTCAGGTTACCGAAGGACGGGGTCTGCGACACCTTGTTGGGCGACACCAGGGTCTGGGTGATCACGGTGTTTGGCGAGATCGCCACCACGGCGTAGTAGCTGAGGGTGCTCGACTGAGTGGTGGTCTTGGGGGCGGTGACCCCGGCCGCCGTGGAGCACGCCTCGCCGACCAGGGTCTGGCACGATGTGTAGGCGTTCAGGGGCAGGACGCCCTTCAGCCTCGTCACCTCCAGCATCCCGGGGGTGATGAGAGTTCCGCTGGGAATCGACACGCGCGCCACCACGACGAGCTGGCCGTTGGCCGGCACCAGGGGCTTGGGAGCTGTGGTGCTGGAGCGCGTGAAGTAGTAAGCGAGTCCGAACGCCGCGATCGCCAAGATCAGACCCACGGCGATCCAGACCTGATTGACCCGTCCTTTCAAATCGGTCGTCACCGTCGATAACCTCCGAGGATTGAAGCAGGCACGTTAAGCCGGCTGGGGGGTGGAAAGGAGGCACGCGGCGGCAGATGCCGCCGCGTGCCTCAAAGCTGCAGGTGGCTCAGTTGAGCCCGTTGTTGATGTTCGAGAACACGGTGCTGACCTTGTGCCCGACGATCGCGAGAATGACGATGACTACGATGGCGATGAGCACCAGGATCAGGGCGTATTCAACCATGCCCTGCCCCTCTTCGTCCGCTTCGGGGCGGCTGAGCACCTGACTCAGGCGATTGCGCAGCCCCACGTACCAAGAACTAAGCATCCTGTCGAAACCTCCTTGCCGTTGGATCTACCGCAGGCTCCTTTCCTGCGGGCCTGGATATGGCACGGCGGAGTATATGGGGAACCCCCCGCAAGATCGTGTAACCGCCCTGTAACGTTTTGTAGAGGCGGCGTCAGGCGATCGGCAGGGTGAGCCGCACCTCGGTCCCCCTGCCAACCTGGGAGAGGACCTCCAGCTGGCCGTGCTCGAGGGCGGCCCGCTCGCGCATCGAGATGATCCCGAAGTGCGGCTCCCTGGCCAGGCGGGCCTCCACCGCCGCCAGGTCGAAGCCCTCCCCGTCATCCTTGACGACGGCGCTCACCCGCCTGGGCTGGAGGTTGATCAAAACGTCCAGCGTCCTGGCCCGGGAGTGCTTGCGGACGTTGACCAGCGCCTCCTTCACGATGCGGAAGAGGGCCCCCTCAGTCTCGGGGGGAAGCCTGCGCTCCTGACCGATCACCGAGAGCCTCGCCTCTATCCCCTCGCGCTCCTTGTACTCGTTGACCAGTCGGCGCAGGGTGGGGATCACCCCGAGATCGTCCAGGGTCATCGGGCGCAGGTCGAAGATGAGGTCGCGGGTCTCGTCGAGGACCCCCTTCATGGAGTCCTTGAAGCTCTGGATCTCCGTCTTGGCCCGCTCCGGGTCACGCTCCACCAGCCGCTCCAGGATCTCCGCCCGCAACACCAGGTTGGACATCGACTGCGCCGGCCCGTCGTGCATGTCGCGGGCGATCCGCATCCTCTCTTCCTCGATGATCTGGAACACCTGGCGAGATGCGCTCCGATAGCGGGCCAAGCCCTCCTCCAGGGTTCCGTCGGCTGGGCGGTGGTCATCCAACTGCTCCGCCGTCGCCTTCAGCATGGAGTGCCAGTAGCGCAGCTCCTTGGCCCACGTCCTGCAGTGGGTGAGCCGAGCCCTGGCCAAGCTCGCCTCGAGCTGCAGAGCGTGGCAGCGCGAGATGGCGGCCTCCACCTCCTCGGCCTGGAACCTGCCGTGGTCCCGCAGAACGTGCCGGCGGACGATGTCGGCGTCCTCGATCCTCTCAGCCGCCTGGTCCAAGCCAGCCAGCAGCCGCATCACCTCCTCGTCCAGGGAAAGGAGTGCCTCCTCCAGCCTGGAGGTCTCCTGGTCCAGCGCCTGACGCAGCTCCCCAAGCGGGGGCGGGTCCGAGCTGCGAGAGGGTGCTACAGCCACAGCCCAAGGGTAAGCGGTTGCCGTCGCGAAGGCGAGTGGGACGGTCTCGCATCAGAGCTGACGCAGGGCTGCAACGACCGCCACAGAGGACACCGACGCTCCCTAGACTGGCCGGGTGAGCGCCCCAGGTGGACGGTGTTGGCAGCCTCACCGGTAGGTCGGCAGCAGCCCCGCAGGGGGCCGCTGCTGACCCTACCCCGGTTCGTCGCGTGCGTCGCGCTTCTGGCCGGCATGTTGACGGCACGGCCTCAGGTGATGGACCCGGACTTCTGGTGGCACCTGCGCAACGGCAACACCATGCTGAGGACGGGCCACCTGATCCACATCAACCCCTATGCCTTCATGGCGGCTGGGCACCATTGGGTCCTCCAGGAGTGGTTGAGCGAGGTGTGGATGGCGGCCGCCGCCGCCGGCGCAGGACGGCTGGGCATAGTCGTCGGGTACTGGCTGATCACCCTCGGTATGTATCTCGTGATATGGGCCAGGGCGACCCAGATCCGGCCGGTGAGCGGGATCACGGTGGCGGTCGGCCTCTTCCTGGCGGCGATCACCGCCTATCCCATCCTGGGCCCACGCTCCCAGATGGAAACCTACTTCCTGATCGGCGTGACCATGCTGGTGGTGGAGCGGCAGCTGCGCCACGGCGGCCTGGTCGCCTGGGTGCTCCCACCCGTGTTCCTCATCTGGACCAACCTCCACGCCGGGTTCATCATGGGCCTGATCCTGCTGGCAGCGGTACTCGCGGCCGAGTGGGTCATGGCCGCCCTGGGCCGGAGGCCCAAGCGTCGCAACCTGGTGCAGCTGTCCTGGGCCGCGGTGTGCTCCGTCGCCGCCAGCCTGATCAACCCCAACGGGTCGGTGATCGTGATCTATCCCTTTCAGACCCAGTTCAGCAACGCCCAGCAGAGCCTGATCCAGGAATGGCACAGCCCCGACTTCCACGTCCTCGTGCTGCTCCCGCTCCTGCTCATGATCATCCTGCTCGCCTGGCTGATCCCCAAGTACGGGGGCCTTCCCCTGCGGGATGTCGTGGTCCTCGGGCTCTGCCTTTTGGTGACGCTGCAGTCGGTTCGCAACCTGGTGATCCTGGTGGTGGTCGGGACCCCGATCTTGATCACCCTCCTGGAGCAGCTGCGGATGCAGCTTGCCTCTCGCCTGCGCCTCCGGCTCAGACCGCGCCAGCCGCTTCCTGTTATCGCCGCCGAGGTCGTCATGCTCGCTGCCCTGGCGGTCGTCCTGGGCGTCCAGGTCGGTACCATGGCGACTCCGTCTCTTGACTCTCCCACCTATGTGGACGCCTTTCCAGTCTGTGCCTCGCACTGGCTGGACTCGGGCCCCAGCGGCCTACTCGTGTTCAACCAGTACGGAGCCGGCGGCTTTCTCGCCTACAGCGTGCCCAAGGACAAGGTCTTCGTCTTCGGGGATGCGGCCCTGATGGGGTCGCGCGTACTGCGCGACTACGCCGCCATCATTGACCTCTCCCCTTCCTGGCTGCGGCGGCTCGACAGCAGCCCATCCCAATTGGTCCTCTTCGAGCGCGGCACCGCCTTCCCGGACGCGCTGCAGCGGGAGCCCGGGTGGACCCTGGTCTACCGTGACCGCAGGGTGGAGGGCTTCGAGCGCACCAGTCTCCTTGGGACGATCAAGCTGCCGCCGAATCCGACGGCCGGCTACTGGCGCGGCCAGGGGCTTGCCGCCTGCGCCGGCCAGGCGGAGCCGCTGCCCACATAGGACGGAAGCTCGCGCCCCCCGATCTGCCCCGCTCTATCCGGCAGGACTCCTGTCGGGAGCCCCACATGGCCCGTGTGGCCCTGGTCGCGACCGGGTCGGAGGCGTACCGAGCGGCTGTCGGCAAGCCGCCCGCAAGGGGAGGCTCCGCCGGTCCACCGCCACCCCGTGTGCAGCGAGCGTCACACACTCTTGGCTGATCCCGTCATGGGTCCGGCGCCGGCCCCGGTCCGGCCCCGCCCGTCGGCCGGGCGGGGTGCCGGACCGGGGGGCCCCAAGGTGGGCACCGTCCGGGGCTCCCGCAAAGCACTCGAACAAGCGCTCTGGGAGCGGTGGAAGCGCTGCCGCTCCTCAGCGATCATGGCGGCCTCTTGGTTAGGAGGGGGTTAACGCCTCGTCCAGCGGGTGCAGGCGCCACGCGGTGGTGATCAGGGTGAGGACAATGAGCGCATGCACGCTGGTGCACCACAGGCAGATGTTGTGGAGTTCAACCAGCTCGACGAATACCAGGTAGAAGACCGTAAGCAACCCCAGGCACGCCCAGCCGAGGTGCGCCTGCCGGAGTGAGTATCTGAAGGGCCGCCTGAACTGGGCCAGGGCCAGTCCGAAGCTGACCAGGAAGAACCCCATCCCCGGGACCGTGATCGGCAGGTTGGTGCCCGGCACCACCGAGAACTGGCTGGTCACGACCCGGCTGCAGTTGATGAGCCCGCTGGCGGAGCACAGGAGCGGCACGTTGGCGTAGTGGACGGTGGTCAGATATGCGGCCACCCCGAACCCGGCGACCGAGAAGGCCATGAGCAGCAGCGCTCCCGGCCGCCCGGGACCCGACCAGAACGACATCTCCCCTTGCGCCGTGTCGAGGGGGACAGCACCCCTGGACGAGGCTGGGGCCAGCACCCGCCGGCGCGATCTGGCCGAGCTCAGAGGTTGCCCTCCAACTGCTGCACGACCGACTGGGAACAGACCTTGCCCGGCTTGCCACCGGTCATCTTGCAGATCGCGGCGGTGTCGTAGTTCATCCCGCCCAGGATCATCTGGGCCTGGGAACTCTTGAGGTGGCTGAGATCCGAGGCCACCTGCTGCCAGCTGAGGTTGCTCAGCGCCGGCGGTCCGGGCGACGTGCTCTCCGACCCGACCTGAGCCGCCACCCCCCCGAAGTCAACGAACGGAAAGCCATCCTGACCAATCGAGGAGAAGAGCGAGGTCTCCTCCTTGGTGAGAGTCTGGAAGGGGGCATACCCCGTCACCGAGCTGGCGTCGGGCACATTGCTGTAGATCTCGCGGGCCACGAAGGAGATGTAGGAGCTGGAGTAGGTGACCCCGTGCGCGAAGGTGAAGGTCGGAATGTTGGGCCCGGCGGAGTCGGTCAGCGAGGAGCGGATGATCTTGAGGTTGGAGAAGGTCCCGAATTTGCTGAGAGCGCCAATCAGGGACCAGCGCTCGAGGGCGCAGTACGGGCAGTACTCGGCGCCGATGTAGAGGACCTCGGGCTTGCCGTTCTGAGTCAGCTTGGTGGACCCGCTGAGGGCATGCGGAGGTGTGTTGGCGGCTCCCCCTCCAACTGTGTCGAGGGCCGACTGCGGCACCTTGGTCAGGGCGGCGACGACCGACGCCGGCGCCGACAAGACCTGGGTGTCCTGGGTTGCGGGCTGCGCCGTCACCTCCAGCACCACCACCACGATGACGAACACCGCCACCACCCCTGCGATCGCCGAGTAGAGCCCCCAGGGCCGCCGCTGCTGGGCGCGTGGGTTCCTTCTGCTGGGGGTCCGGCCGCCTCGTGACCCGCTCGAGCCGTTGCGCCCACCGCCAGAGCCAACCGCCTGGCGACGCTCCGCTACTGACTTCTTCGACATCTGCTCCTGACTCTGCTATCGGGTGCTGGGATTAGCAATCTAGCGAGACAACCTTAACGCCAGCTGGGTGGCGCCGCCAACACCTCCGTGACGGGATCAAGATAACTGATGGACCAGCCCTCGGCGCGCAGAAATGCGACCTCCGGGGCGGACCGGGGCAGGACTGCCAAAGTCACCCCCAGCTTGTGCAGGACAGCCAGAGCACCCTGATTCAGGACGGCCAGCTGCTCGCACGCGGTCATGCGCTGCGCCCCATCCGCCACCGGGTCGGTGGTGCACAGGAGCTTGTGCGAGGTGGGGTCAGCCGCGGCCAGGTAGTCGCCGAAGTCAGGGGTGGAGTAAATGGTGCCCGCCGGCTCGTGGCCAGACAGCCAGCCTGAGGCCGCCACCGGAAGGCGAGCCGCCAGCTGTCCGGAGGGGCCCCCAGAGGCCTCCGCATGAATGACAACCCTGCCCAGGAGAACCACGGTGAGGAGTACTGGCAGCGCCGCCAGGAGCACGAGGCGCCGGGGGACTCTCGCCACGCCCGTCCTCCTCTCATCCGCACCCACGAACCCTGCGGCCCAGTTGGAGAGAAGGCTCGCCCCGAGCACCCCGGCGACCACCAGGAAGAACGGGAGGTAGTCACTCCACAGCAGCGCCAGGACGGCCACAGTCAGCGCGAGGAGTCCATCCGAGCGCCTTCTGGCCGTGCCTCCGACGAGGTAGCCGAGCAGCAGCGCCAGGGCGGACAGCTCAGAGAGGCGCGCGCCCCAGGGATGGAAGTCTGGGCTGCTCCAAAGGGGCAGCAGCGGATGCTCCCCTGACATGCCCAGGCTGAGCGGCGCCCAAGCGTACAGCAGCGGACCCTGGGGGTTAGCACAGCTCGCCAATAGCACCGCGGCGGGCAGCCATAGCCATCTGCGGTTCGCGCCAGAGCCGAAGAGGTCGACCACCAGGATCAGCGCCGTCAAGGGGGCCACCACCAAGACCGAGGGGTCCGTGTTCGCCCACAGGACCACCACGGCCAGAAGGGCCCACGGTGCCCAGCCATGTCCCCGCCTGAGAGCGGCGACACAGAGCATCAACGATGCCACCAGAACAGCCATCACCGCCGCCGGCAGGGATGAGATGGCGGGGTCCAGGGCGGCCAGGGCGAGGCCGACGCAGATGAGGACCATGATCGGGTGGGCGCGTCCCATCATCCGGGCCGCGGCCAGCATCAGTAGGCCGGTCAGCGCCCCGATAAGGGCGGCCAGGGTCTCCAAGGCCCCCACACCTCCAAACGAGTAGAGGCGGGCGAGGCCCAGATCCAGCAGCCACGAGCGCAGATCAAGCGGCGCCGCTCTCCCCGCCATGAAGGAGCTCGTTCCCATAAGCCCTCTGGCATCCAGGATCCTTCCTGTGGCGATGTGGACGAAGCTGTCGCCCGACGTTGGCAGGTGGAACCCGGCGGCGGCCCCTCCCAGAACCGCCACGGTGCCGGCGACCCACCAGAAGAGCCCGCTGTCAGTGGCGCTCAGAGCGCCGCGGGCGAGATCGGAGAGCCGCTCCCCGGTGAGGTCGGGGGCGCGCACGCCCCCTGCGCTCCGTCCTCCGATCAAGTGTGCTCGGGCAGCGGCACCAGTGACCCGCGGAGGCGGCGCAGGCGCCACAGCTCGGCCAGCATCCGCCAGCTGTCGTTGAATGGGCTGACCCTGGTCCCACAGGAGTTGCGCCAGCTCACTCCCACCTCGGCCACGCGCAGCCCGCTGGCGGAGGCGTGGAGCAGCACCTCCGCGTCAAAGCCGAAGCCGGGACAGTGCAACTCCGCAAAGCAGCTCTGGGCCGCGGTCGCGGTGAACAGCTTGAAGCCGCACTGGGTGTCGTGCAAGCCGGGTAGCACCAGGGCCTGCAGCAGGCGGTTGTAGCTCTTCCCCATCAGTTCCCGATGCAACGGCTGATGCACCTCGACGCGGGAGCCGGGAACGGCCCGCGACCCGATGGCCACGTCCGCGCCCACGCTGATGGCCGCCTCCAGCTTGGTCAGCTCGTCGATGGGAGTGGACAGATCGGCGTCGGTGAACAGCCGCCGCACCCCCCGGGCGGCCAGCATCCCCCGCTGGATAGCCGCGCCCTTGCCCCGGTTGCGATCCAGTTTGAGTAGGCGAAGCTGAGGCCAGTGGGAGGCCGCGCTCTGTGCGCTGGAGGCGGTGGCGTCTGAGCTCCCATCATCCACGACCAGGACTTCGTAGCGGGATCCTCGCCCATCCAGGAACTCACGGATGCTGGCAAGGGTGGGCGGGAGGCGCCGCTCCTCGTTGTAGGCCGGGATCACCACGCTGAGATCGGGGCGACGCATGACCATCAGTCTGGCACCGATCGCGCGCCGCGCCAAACCAGGAGGAAAAATGGGGCTCCCCGCAACATTCGGGGCAGGCGCCACGGCTGACGCAAGAGCCGGAAGGCCCACTCCAGCCCCATCCGCCGCAACCGACCAGGGGCCCGCCGGACCCGGCCCGAGAGGTAGTCGAAGGACCCCCCGACGCCCATGCCGACAGCGCACCCTGTGGCCCGCAGATGCCGCTGCAACCACAGGTCCTGGTGGGGCGCCCCAAACGCGACGGCCAGGATCCTGGCGCCACTCGCTCGGATGGCGGCAGCGGTCGACTCGGCTTCGGACTCGAGCCTGGTCCCACTCGTGCTGCCGGCGATCAAGAGCCCGGGGATCATCGCCCGAAGTCGGGCGCCCGCCTCCTCCGCCACCCCGGGGCCGGCGCCGAGCAGGTACACCGACCAGCCGCGCCGCGCCGCCAGCTCACATAGAGCGACCAGCATGTCCACACCGGGGATGCGCTCGGGAAGGGGTGATCCGAGCCGCCGCGCGGCCCAGGAGATCCCCGCCCCGTCGGCCAGCACCAGCCCCGCTGTCAGGACCGCTTCCTTGAAGTCGGGGTCGCGCCTGGCCCGCATCACCATCTCCGGGTTCAGGGTCACGATCTGGACGGCTTCGGCGGCAGCCCCGGACGCCAGGACGCGCTCACACCTGGCCAGTGCCTGTTCCTTGGTGCAGCCGTCCACGGGAACTCCCAGTACAGCCGTCCGCGCCGGAAACGAGTCCTCGCGGAGCGTCTGGTCGACCGCTGCAGGTGCCGCTGAACCATGCACCGGCCGAGTATATCCACGACCTCAGCGTCCTCCGCCGGTGAGGTCGAGTCGTTACGAAGTTGCGTCCTGTTGTGTCAGTCCCGGGCCCGACGGCGCTGCCGCTCGGCCGCCTCCAGGCGCGCCACCGCCACCTCCAGCTCACTTTGAACCACGGCGAGCCCCTTGTCACCAGCGGACGCCTCGGCCCGGTGGAGCGCGTCCTCCGCGGCCTTCCTCATCGTCTCGGCAACCTCGGGCTTCAGCTCATCCGACCGGGAGCCACGCTGGGCCAGAATCGAGACCCTATCGGGCAGCACCTCCAGATAGCCGTCCTCCAAGAAGAAGTATTCCTCCTTCTCGCCCCGGCGGAGCATGACCTCACCAGGTTTCAGCCAGGTGAGGAGCGGGGAATGCCCCGGCAGGACACCGAGGTCACCGTCGGCCCCACGGAGGACGATGAAGTCACAGTCACCACGGAACAGCGGCTTCTGACTGGTGAGCAGCCTGGTTGCGACACCCACGTCAGGCGGCCGCCTCCGGTTCAGCCCCGCGGTTGAGCTGCCGCCCGTTGTCGATCGCCTCGTCGATCGTGCCCACCATCCTGAAGGCCTGCTCCGGCAGTTCGTCCAGGCTGCCGCTGAGGATCTCCTTGAACCCCCTCACCGTCTCACGCAGGGGCACGTACTTGCCCGGCCGACCCGTGAACTGTTCCGCCACGAAGAAGGGTTGGCCCAGGAACTGCTGGACCCGACGGGCGCGGTCCACGGTCTGGCGGTCCTCGTCCGAGAGCTCCTCCATGCCCAAGATGGCGATGATGTCCTGGAGGTCTTGATAGCGCTGCAACACCCGCTGCACTCCCAGAGCCACCTCATGGTGCTCTGCCCCGACGGTCCTCGGCTCCAGGATCCGGCTGAACGAGTCGAGCGGGTTGACGGCGGGGTAGATGCCGAGCTCGGCGATGCGGCGGTCCAGTGACACCGTCGCGCCCAGGTGGGCAAAGGTGGTCTGGATGGCGGGGTCTGTGAAGTCGTCGGCGGGGACGTACACCGCCTGCACGGATGTGATCGATCCCTTGGTGGTGGAGGTGATTCGCTCCTGCAGGTCGCCCATCTCCGTGGCCAGAGTGGGCTGATATCCCACGGCGGAAGGCATCCGCCCCAGCAGCGCCGAGACCTCGGAGCCCGCCATCATGTAGCGGAAGACGTTGTCAATGAAGAGGAGGACGTCCGCGCCCTCCTCATCCCGGAACTCCTCGGCCATGGTGAGCCCGGTGAGGGCGATCCGAGCCCGGGCACCAGGCGGCTCGTTCATCTGGCCGAAGACCAGGGCGGTCTGGTCGATGACCCCGGACTCATGCATCTCTCCGAAGAGCTGGTTGCCCTCCCTGGTCCTCTCGCCGACCCCGGCGAAGACCGAGTAGCCCTGGTGCTCCTTGGCGATGTTGCGGATGAGCTCCATCACGATCACCGTCTTGCCGACTCCCGCGCCGCCGAAGAGTCCGATCTTGGAGCCCTTGGCGAATGTGCAGATGAGGTCCAACACCTTGATCCCCGTCTCCAGGATCTCGGTCGACACCGCCTGCTCCGAGACGGTTGGCGCCTCCCGGTGGATCGGCATTCGCTTGGTGGCCTCGAAGGGCGCTCCGCCATCGATCGTCTCCCCGATCACGTTGAACATCCGCCCCAGGACCCCCTTGCCGACCGGCACCTGGATGGGGGCCCCGGTCGCCATCACCGGGTCTCCCCTGCGCAGCCCATCGGTCGACTCCATGGCGATGCAGCGCGCCACATCGTTGCCCAGGTGCTGCTGCACCTCGAGCACAAGCCGCGAGCCCTCGCGGTCTACCTCGAGGGCGTCCAGGATGTGGGGCAGCTCGGCGGCGTCAAAGGCCACGTCCACGACCGCCCCGATCACCTGCAGAACCTCACCGCGGCCCGTCACCGACTGCTCTTCTTTGCTCGTCGCCATCACCACCTCCTCAGCGCCGGGCCGCCTGCAGGGCCTCGGCGCCACCGATTATCTCCATCAATTCCTTGGTGATCCCCGCCTGCCGCACCTTGTTGGCGGTCAGCGACAGGTCTCGAATGACGTCCTTGGCACTGGAGGACGCGTTCTGCATTGCGATCATCTGGGCGCCGTAGAAGCTCGCCTGGTTCTCCACCACGGCGTGGAACACCTGGCTCATGAGATAGGCCGGCATCAGCCGTTGCAGCACCGCCTCTCCGTCGGGCTCGTAGATGTAGTCACCCTCGGTCTTGGGTCCCTCATCGGGCTCCGCCGGAGGCACGGGAACCAGCTGTTGGATGGTGGGGATCTGGGTCAGGAGGTTCTTGAACCTCGAGTAGGCGAGCACGACTCCCGACACCTCACCATCGAGGTAAGCCCGGACCGCACACTCCACCGACGGCCGCAGCTCCGCTTCCTCGACCCGGTCCGGCAGACCGATCTTGTGATGGACGAGTTCCACATGCATGCGGTGGGAGAAGTCGACCGCCTTGCGCCCGATCGCGACCACCTGGTAGCCGGGGCCGAAGTGGCGGAGCATGTGGGAGTGCGCGGCCCTCAGGGTGTTGGCGTTGAGCGACCCGGCCAGCCCCCTGTCGGAGGTGACCAGGATCACCAGGCCGCGCCCCCTCTCCCTGGGAACAAGGAACGGGTGGCGGTACTCCTTGCCAATCTTGGCCACGTCCCGCGCCATCTGGTCCATGGCATCCGCGTATGGGCGCGCCGCCTCGGCCCTGGCCTGGGCCCGCCGCATCTTGGCGGCCGCGACCATCTGCATCGCCCTGGTGATCTGCTCGATGTTGCGGACCGCGCGGATGTGCCGGCGGATGTCGCGAAGTGTTGCCACAGGGCTCCCTCAGCTGCCTTCGGCAGCCGCGGCCGGGCCCATATCGAATCCCTGGTTGAATTCCTCGATCACGGACCTCAACTCCGCCTGCATCTGCTCGTCGAGAGCCTTGCGCTCCTCGATCGCCTGCTCCAAAGGCCCGTGGGTCTGGCCCACCCAGCGCCGGAACTGCTGGTCCCACTCGCCGATCCTGTCCACCGGGACCCGGTCCAGATAGCCGTTGGTGCCGGCGAAGATGGTCATCACCTGGTGGGCCAGAGAGACCGGCTGGTACTGATCCTGCTTGAGCAGCTCGGTCAGGCGCCTGCCCCGCTCCAGCTGATCCCGGGTGGACTTGTCCAGGTCCGAAGAGAACTGGGCGAAGGCCGCCAGGGCCCGGAACTGGGCCAGGTCCAGCCGCATTCCTCCCGCCACCGATCTCATGGCCTTGGTCATGGCGTCCCCACCCACCCGGCTCACCGATAGACCGACCGAGATCGCGGGCCTTGTGCCCGCATAGAAGAGGTCCCCCTCGAGATAGATCTGCCCATCGGTGATGGAGATGACGTTGGTCGGGATGTAGGCGGAGACGTCGTTGGCCTGGGTCTCGATGATCGGCAGCGCCGTCAGCGAACCTCCGCCCTTCTCCGCGGAGAGCCGGGCCGCCCGCTCCAGAAGCCGGGAATGCAGGTAGAACACGTCCCCTGGGTAGGCCTCCCTTCCCGGAGGACGGCGGAGCGCCAGGGAGATCTCGCGGTAGGCCCAGGCGTGCTTGCTGAGGTCGTCGTAGACCACCAGGGCATCCTCACCGCGCTCCATGAACCACTCCCCCATCGTGCAGGCGGAGTACGGCGCCAGATACTGCAGCGCGGCCGGCTCCGCCGCGGTGGCGGACACGATGATGGTGTGCTCCAGCGCCCCGTACTCCTCCAGCAGGGCCGCGGTGCGCGCCACCGAGGTGGCGGTCTGACCGATCGCCACATAGATGCAGGTCAGGTTCTTGCCCTTCTGATTGATGATGGTGTCGATCGCGATGGCCGTCTTGCCGATCTGGCGGTCCCCGATTAACAGCTCACGCTGGCCCCTGCCGATCGGCACCAGGGCGTCGATCGCCTTGATCCCGGTAGCGACCGGAGTGTCCACCGGCTGGCGGTCGACCACCCCCGGCGCGGGCCGCTCCATGGGCCAGCGCTCCTTGGTCGCGATCTCCCCCTTGCCGTCGATCGGCTCCCCGAGGGCATTGACCACCCGGCCCACCAGTTCCCGCCCCACCGGCACCTCCACGATCCGGCCGGTGGTGCGCACCTCGTCGCCCTCGCTGAGCTCCGTGTAAGGCCCCATCACGATGGCGCGGACCAGATCCTCCTCGAGGTTCAGCGCCATCCCGTAGACCCCCTTGGGGAACTCCAGCAGCTCTCCCGCCATCGCCCCGTCCAGCCCGTACACCTGGGCGATGCCGTCGGCGAGGGCGGTTATGACGCCAGACTGCGCGGTGACCACCGGGGCGTCGAAGTCGGCGATCTTGCTCTTGATGATCTTGCCTATGTCGTCGGCACTGAGGCTCATGGTCTCCTCACGAAGAATGGACTTCTGTCAGCATCTCGCGGCGCAGCTGCTGGAGCTTGGTCTTGAGACTCGCGTCGAGGACCCGATCCCCCACCCGCACCACCGCCCCGCCCAGCAGGGAGGGGTCCACCTGGGCTTGAAAGTTGACCTGGACCCCGAGCCGGTGCGAGAGCTCCTGGGAGAACCTCGTAAGCTCCTCGGGATCCACCTCCACCGCGGTTGAGAGCTGGGCCTTCACCCTGCCCTCCTTCCGGTCCACGAGGTCCTGATAGCCGGCCTCGATCGCCGCCAGCATCGCGGTGCGGCGGCTCTGGATGAGGAGGCGGAGCAGATTGGCGGCCTCCCTGTCGACCTTGGGAGCCTCCTTCAGGACCGCTCCGGCCAGCTCCAGGCGCTGCGCCGCGGAAAACTCCGGGCTCGCGATCGCCCGGCCCAACTCGGTGCCCTCCACCAGCCCACGCAGCTGGCCCAGCCGCTCCTGCCAGCCGGCGAAGGTACCCTCCTGCTCGGCCAGCTCGAAGAGCGCCTGGGCATAATGCCGCGCCGTGCTGGGAACCCGCGGGCTCTCCGCAACCTCAGGCACTGAGGTCGACCTCCTTCAGGGCCTGATCGATCAGCCGCCGCTGCCTGGTTGGGTCGAGTTCCTCCTGCAGCACCTTGGTGGTGGCGAGCATCACCAGGTCCGCCGCCTGCCGTCGCAGCTCCAGCACCGCCTGCTCCCGCTCCCGGGCCAGCTCCTGACGGGCGCGCTCCAGCATCGCCTGTTGTTCCTGCTCGCCCCGCTGGCGCAGCTCGTCGCGGAGCTGCTCCCCAAGCTGCTGTGCTCGATCCAGGATCTCCTGCGCCTTGGCCCTCGCCTCGGCCATCTCCTCGCGCTCGGAGACCCTGGCCTGCTCCGCCTCCTGGCGGGCGGACTCCGCCTCGCCCAGAGCCTGGGCGATCTGCGCCTGGCGGGCCCGGATCGCCTTGTCCAGCGGGGGGAAGACAAAGCGGCGCAAGAGCCACAGGAGAGCCAGGAATACGACGATCTCGACGATGAACGTCGCGTTGATGGCCAGCGGGTTGGCGGCTAGGACCACGGCTTTGGCCTACTTCCCGGCCAGCGCGATGAAGACGAACATCAGGGCCAGGTTGATGAAGTAGACGGCCTCCGCCAGACCTACCGTCAGGAAGGTCCAGGTGAGCAGCCTTCCCTGCGCTTCCGGCTGGCGAGCGATGCCGGCGATCAGCTGAGCCCCGGCGAGTCCGTCTCCGATGGCGGCCCCGACGGCGCCGACGCCGGTGCCGATCATGGCTCCGGCGTACACCTCTGCATGTGCGGTCGTTAGCAAGTGTTCTCCTCCCAGGTCTTAGTTGCGGCGCTGGGCGCCCTAGCTGCTGGCGGTCTCGGTAGCCTGATGGTCCTCGGTCATGGTCGCCATGCTGAGGTAGATCACCGTCAGCAGGGCGAAGATGAAGGCCTGGATCACGTCCACGAACAGGCCTTCGAAGAGCTTCCAGATTCCATTGAAGACGAATCCGATGTAGATGGGCAGGATGGCGATGATCTCGAGCATGAGGGCGGCGGCGAACATGTTGCCGAAGAGACGCAGCGCCAGCGAGATCGGGTAGGAGATCTGTGCGATCACGTTGATCGGCACCAGCAGGATGTACATGAACCACGGCAACCCGTCTGGGTGCACATAGTTCGTCTTGAGATAGCCTCCGAAGCCGCGCCGGCGAATGGAGGTCACATGGACCATCAGGATCACGATGATGGCCAGCGCCGCCGTGTCATTGACATCGGAGGTCGGCGAGGTCAGCCTGCCCCCGGTCGGGATCAGCTCCAACCAGTTGCTGACCAGGATGTAGAAGAAGAGCACCACCACCAGGGGCACCACCCAGCGCGCGAACGGCCCGATCATGCGCGTGATGTAGTCGTCGACCGTCGTCCACACCATCTCGATGGCGGCCTGGAAGCGGCCGGGGACGCCGCTCGTGATGCGGGTCTTGAGGTAGAAGCCCGAGACCAGCACGATCATGAACGCGACCCCCGAGCTGATTAGGGTGTCGAGGTAGATTGTCTGGCCGAGGATGTGGCCGACCCAGTGGTTGCCGACCGCGATCTGGGTCAGGACCAGCGGCTTCATCTGGTGCTCATCCGGACTCCCAGGCGGAGCACGGCGCCGACCTGGGCCAGGTGCGTGACCAGCAGGCCCAGCAGGGCCCAGACCCCGATAGGCCCCAGCACCACCACCAGGGCCGCCATCGCCACCGTGATCACGGCGAGCCGGGGCAGGCTCGAGCCGAGGAATGCGATCGGCGAGCGCTTGAGGGCAAACACCGCCAGTTGCAGATTGCCCACGCCCACCAGCCCACCTGCCGCGGCCAGCCCGCCACCGACCGGCCCGGCCACCACAAAGCCGGCGGCGGCCACGACCACGACCGCGGCCACGGCGGCGAGCCAGGCGGACCTTACCGCCCCCGCCATCTCGTCAACGTTCTGCACCATCAATCCCTGTGTTCCCGATATACGGAGAGTCCGCGGTAAACGGCCAGAGAGCCCCCCACCATGCCCACCAGCAGCCCCGTGAGCGTGAGCCACGGGAGTGTGTGGAAATGCTGGTCCAGCAGCACCCCGGCCACGACCCCAATTACGACCGTGATCGAGAAGACTCCTACCAAGGCGAGGGCTCCTCCGGGACCCGCTACTCCCCCGGGCCGCTTCGGATCGCCCTCCAAGGACAAATCGCGGGGATCTTACCATGCCCCCCACCCCTGCTGGCGCGATCGATCTTGGGACGCGGGGCGGTCCCACCGTCTCTTGAGCGCGGGCCCTAAACTGGCCCGGTGGCGATCGGTATCGATGCCAGCCGGGCGTTCCAGAAGGAGCCGACGGGAATTGGCGTCTACTCCACAGAGGTCGTCTCCGGCCTGATCGCGGACCAACCAGCACCCCTGGTCCTCTACCTCAACGCCGCCCATCCCCCTGAGCACGCCCCCAGCCCGGGATCCGCCAGCCACTGGAGAGCCCTGCCCCTGCCACGCGGTTGGACCAGGCTGCGGCTGGCCAGGGAGATCCAGCGACGCCCGCCGGAGCTCCTCTTCGTCCCCGCCTACCGCCTTCCCCCGGGGCGGCTGCCCCGCTCCGTGGTGACGATCCACGGGGTGGAGCACCGCCTGGCCCCAGCGGCCTACCCAGGCTCGGCCGGCCGCTCAGTCGACGGCTTCGTGAGGGATACCCTGCGCCGCGCCGACCGCATCATCACCCCCTCGGAGACCACCAAGGCGGACCTCGTCCAGCACTACTCGGCGGACCCCGGCCGGATCACCGCCATCGCTCACGGAGTCAGCTCCTGCTTCCGGGTCCGCGACCAAGCCGAGGTCCGCTCGGCCGAGAGTCTGTTGGGGGTGAGGGAGCCGTATCTGCTGGCGGTGGGCGCTCACCACCCCCGCAAGAACATCCCCCATCTCCTGCGCATGTTCGCGTCGGCCTTTCCGCCCGGAGCCCGAGGGCCGGGTCTGGTGGTGACCAACGCCATGGGTGAGGCTGCTCAAGGTCTGCGGCGGCTGAGCCGCGAGCTCGACATCCAAGTGACGATCCTGGCCCACGTCGGAGGAGACGAGCTGGCCTGCCTTTACACGGGGGCGCTGGCCGCCTGCATCCCCTCCTCCTATGAGGGGTTCGGCCTGCCCGCGCTCGAGGCCATGGCCTGTGGCACCCCGGTTATCGCCAACCAGGCGGGCGGCGTCGAGGAGGTGGCGACCGGGTCGGCCCTCCTCATTTCAGATAACCGTGAGGAGGAATGGGTGGAAGCCCTGCGCTCCGTGGTCTCCAGCCCATCCCTGCGCCAGCATCTGGCCGCCCTCGGGCTGCGACGGTCGGCCGGCTTCACCTGGGAGAGGTCGGTGGCGAGCCACCGGCGGGTGCTGCTGGAAGAGCTGTCAGCCGCCCGCCTGGGTCATCGCAGGTAGAGGAGCGTCCTCCCACCCGCTGCCTCGATCCGCTCCAGGGCCACCTCGGCGCCCTTGACCACACAGTGCTCGGGATCGGCCACGACCCTGGTGGGCAGGCCGCTGCTCCCGGTGATCATCCGGCCGACCTGCTGCAGGTCCACCCCCCGCCCTGCCAGGGTCAGCCCTAGGCTGGCGATTCGCCTGCTGGCGGAAGCCGGCGCCTCGGCCACCAGGTCTCTGACCATCCCGGCCACGATCTCGACCCGGTCCGGGTCTGCCCAGGCGGTCGCGGAGTCGTCCGACTCCCCAAGTTCGATGGCCCGCGACGCCAGCAGCCCGTGATGGCAGACGATCGCGGCCTGAACGCTGTCGGGCAGCAGAAACATGACCGGCATCGGGTCCCAGGACGTCACCGGCAGCCCGGCTCCGAACGCCAGGGCAAGTGGTAGGTCAAGCAGGTGGGCCATGCGCGCCCCTGAGGCCAGGGCGGCTTCCAGCAGGACCCTGCGGGCGGTCGTGGACAACTCCGCGGAGACGGCGAGAACCAGTTCATGGCGCACGAAGACCAGCCGGCCGACAACCCTGGTGATCAGCTGCCGCAGCATCTGCTCGGCGGTGTCCCGGTCGCGCAGCTCGAAGATCCCGAACGGGTGGACCAGCTCGGTCTCAGAGCCTTCCTCGGCCACGATCCTCACGGCCTGACTGCCCAGGGCGAACACCCGCCCGGAGCTGCTGCGGGCGATGACCGCTGGTTCCTGGAACACAAGGCCGTCGCCCCGCGCCCAGATCTCGACCCGGTCGTCCGATAGCTCCATGCCGAAGCGCCGGCCGGCCACTCTGGCTATGCCTCACCTGCGGCGCTCGGATGGCGGGATAGGTGAGCCCCTACCTGGCCCAGCTTGCCCACCAGGTTCTGATACCCGCGATCCAGGTGGCGGACGTTGCGGCAGGTGGTCACCCCCTCGGCGCAGAGGCCGGCGATCACCAGCGCCGCCCCGGAGCGGATGTCCGAGACGGCCAGGTCGCTGCCCCTCAGCGGAGTGCCTCCGTGCACCACCGCGATCCTCCCCTCGACCTCGATGTCGGCTCCCAGGCGGCGCAGCTCTTCAACCGGCCGAAACCGGTTCTCGTAGAGCGCCTCCCAGACCGTGGCGTCGCCCCGCGCCTGGGTCATGAGGGCGACGTACTGCGACTGCAGGTCGGTGGCGAAACCAGGGTGGGGCCAGGTCGTCATGTCCACCGCGGTGAGAGGCCCGGACCTCGCCACCCTGACCCAGGTGGCCCCCTCCTCCACCTGGCAGCCGGCGGCCCTCAGCTTGTGCAGAACCTGGGTCAGATCCTCACTGAACATGTCCTGGATCATCAGGTCGCCCCCGGTGGCGGCGACCGCCAACCCGTAGGTCCCGGCCTCGATGTAGTCGGGCCGCACCCTGTGCTCGGCCTGATGGAGCCGGGCCACGCCCTCCACCACGACCCGGTCTGACCCCGCCCCGGTGATGCGGGCCCCCATCGAATTCAGGCAGAGCGCCAGGTCGACCACGTGCGGCTCGCGGGCCGCGTTGGAGATGATGGTGATGCCGTCGGCCCGGACCGCCGCCATCATCAGGTTCTCCGTACCCGTGACGGTCGGCATGTCGAGCCAGACGTGAGTGCCATGGAGCCTCCCGGCGCGGGCGCGGATGCCAGCTCCGGAGTCATCCACATCGGCGCCCATCCGGCGCAGCCCGACCACGTGCTGCTCGATCCGCCTGGCCCCGATGTCATCCCCGCCCGGGCGAGGCAGGTCGGCCTCCCCGGTCGCTGCCAGCAGCGGGCCCAGCAGGAGCAGGGAGGCGCGCATACGCTTGGCTGCCGCATGATCTGGTGAGCCGCCCCGCAGCCCGCGGGGATCGATCACGAGTTCGTCCGCCCTCCTTGTCGTTGTCGCCCCGAGACTGTGCAGGATCCGGCACATGGTCCCCACGTCCTCTATCTCTGGCACGTTGCTGAGCACCAGGGGGCCATCGGCCAGCAGCGCCGCCGCCATCTCTGGAAGGGCGGCGTTCTTGCTGCCACTCACGGTCACCTCGCCGCGCAGTGGCCTCCCGCCCTCGATCTCGAGCCACTCCTGGTCTTGCTCGAAGACGGGCGCTCGTGCGGTCAAGGGTTGGGTCGCTCCGCCGGGGCGGGCTCCGGCCGGTCCTGAAAGCTGAATCCCCGCCGGTGCCAGATCCTCCATCCCAGCAGTATCAGGGCTAGCACGAGCAGGCCGAGGGCTACCGCCAGGATCTTGTGGTGGCCGAACAGCGCCAGCCCCACGCAGCCGAGGATCGCCGTCACCAGGTAGAAGGTCACCGCGGTCTCTCTTGGGGTGAGGCCCAGGCCTAGGAGGCGGTGGTGCAGGTGGCGCGCGTCAGGATGTGCGAAGCCGACCCCCGCCCGCCTTCTACGCCAGATCGCGAACGCGGTATCCCCGATCGGCAACGCCAGGGCGAGCACTGGAACGAACAGGGCGAGGGCGACGGTAACCTTGGCCACGCCCAGGATGGTGATCACCCCCACCAGCATGCCGAGGACGTGGCTGCCGGAGTCGCCCATGAAGATCCGGGCGGGGGCGAAGTTGAAAACCAGAAAGCCGAGGCAGCAGCCGATCAGGGCTGCCGAGAGCAGGATCACCGCTCCCTGGGCGGGGTCCACCGACAAGCGATTGACGGCTGCCAGGAAGAGCACGGCGCCGACGATTCCGACGACACCGGCCGCCAGCCCGTCGACCCCATCCAGGAGGTTGATCGAGTTCTGCATCCCGACCAGCCAGATGACAGTGACCGGGATGGCGGCCCAGGCCAGGTGCAGGTCGAGATGGGGCAGGGTCACATAGGTGATGGTGATCCCGAATCCCCAGGCGACCAGCAGGGAACAGAGGACTTGGATCACCAGCTTGGTCCAGAAGGGCAGCCCCAGGATGTCGTCTATCGCGAGCAGCGCCGCCACCGTCACCGCGATGGCCTCGATCTGTCCCCAGTAGGGCACGGCCCGGCCGAAGACGGCTACCGCGACAACGAAGCCACCCATCAGGGCGAGCCCGCCCAGGCGCCCCGTCGGCTTCTCGTGGATGTTCCGGCCGCCTGGCTGGGCCACCGCTCCAACCCGGAAGCTGAGCCAGCGCACCAGAGGAACCAGTGCCAAGGTGACCGCCACCGCCACCAGGAAGATCGGTGCCGCTACCAGGAAGTGGTGGGCGACGGTGGGCAAGCGCGGCTCCTCCTGGTCAGCCGTAGGGCAGGGGATACGCCTCGCAGAGGGCCCGGGCTCGTCCTGTCACCTCGGCAACCACGCCGTCATCCTCTATGTTATGGATGACCCTGGCGACCAGGTTCGCGATCTCGTCCATCTCCGGCAAGCCCATGCCCCTCGTGGTCACGGCAGGCGTGCCCAGCCTGATCCCACTCGGGTTGAACTTGCTGGCCTCGTCGAACGGGATGGAGTTTCGGTTCACCGTGATCCTGGCCCTGTCGAACGCCTCCTGGACCCGGCGTCCCGTGAGATTGAGCGGGCGCAGGTCGATCAGCATCAGGTGGTTGTCCGTACCCCCGCTCACGAGCCGCAGGCCATTGGCCAGTAGGCCCTCAGCGAGCCTCTTGGCGTTGGCCACCACGCGCTGGGCATAGTCACCCATCTCCGGCTCGGACCAGGCCCTGAGGGCCACGGCCTTGCCGGCGATGGCGTGCAGGAGGGGGCCTCCCTGGGCCCCCGGGAATACCGACTTGTCGACCGCCTTGGCGTGTTCCTCACGGCACAGGACCATGCCGCCCCAGGGGCCACGCAGGGTCTTGTGGGTGGTGAGGGTGACCACATCCGCGAAGGGCACCGGGCTCGGGTGGGCACCTCCGGCCACGAGGCCCGCGAAGTGGGCCATGTCCACCAGGAGGGTGGCTCCCACCTCGTGCGCGATGTCGGCCAGGGTCTCGAGATAGCGCAACTGCATGGCGCTCGATTGCTGTGCCAGGGTCTTGGCTGCTTCGGCCAA
>DAHWNZ010000042.1:0-25314 GCA_027339635.1 Candidatus Dormiibacterota bacterium | reverse complement strand
CACCATGCCGAGAGCACTCACCCTTCGTTTAGATGAGGCCGACCGGGCCGCGTTGGAGAAACAGGCCGACGAGCTCCAGATCCGTCCCGGCACGCTGGCCCGCATCCTGGTGCATGCTGCGCTGACTGCCGACATGCTCAATGCGAGCAGTGAGGACGCTCGAACCGCGCTCGATCGCCTGGTGCGACGGTCCCGGCAGCGAACACCGGCTGACGCTGTGCGCTTGGTAGCCGACGGTCGCGTTGGGCTAGAACCGCACAGGCGAGCGTAATCGTAGATGCTATCGTCGTCATCGCCTCGGTCGTGGCCGACGAGCGCCAAGATGCCGTCAGGACTCGCTTGGAAGACTGGTTGAAGGTCGGCGAGCGTTTACATGCTCCGGCGGTGTTGCCATACGAGGTCGCCAATGTTCTCGCCCGATTGGTGTTTGATGGGGCGCTACGGATCAGCGAGGTGACGGACATCTGGAGCGCCCTTGCGGCTTGAGGGACGGGTGCGTTCGATGTACCGCTGGAGTGGACGGGCCAACTCCGGTCGGATCGGCACGTGACGGTCCCGGTCCCCTTTGCCGCGAACCAGGAGGAACGAACCGCGGGCGCGAACCAGGAGGTCGTCGCAGTGCAGGCCGACCAGTTCGCCGACCCGAATGCCCGTATCGGCCAGAACCCGCACCAGTAGGCGGTCGCGCTCAGTGGAAGCCAGCTGCTCAAGACGCTCGATATCAGTCCGCTCCAGAATCAGGCGCAGGTTCTTGGGCCGGGAGGGAAGGGGGGCGGCGGCGCGGTCCGGGACTGGCTCGCCTTCTTGCCGCCCCCAGCGGAAACATTGATTGACCGCCCCGAGGTAGCTGTGCACGGTGTAGAGGGTGAGCGGTCCCCGGCCCTGAACCCGCTCGGGGTCAAGTGGTTCGGCGGCGAGGACCTCCAACGCACGCGGCGTCACAGACTCGAGCCGGTCCGGGCCGGTTCGAGCGGCCCAGGGCATAAACACGCTTCGGAGCGGACAGGCCTAGGCGGACTCCACGGTCTTGGAGGCCAATCCCCGGGCACGGCACGAGCGTAGGCAGTCTTCGACCAGCCGCCCGAGGGGATCCGAGGGGGGCTCTGGCGAGACCTCGAGATGCCGTACCGTCCTAGTACGGGTGGTCCGTGAGATCGGGGTCGTGAACTTGCCTCACACAATTCGGGTTTAATGAACCCACAGTCTTGCCGGATTTGAAGGGAGTCCAAGACTGCTTGAGGCTCCTGTCAAGCTGCACAAAACCCGCTTAAAATCGGGCTCTGGTTGATGATGGTCGGGGAGACAGGACTCGAACCTGCGACCCCCAGTCCCCCAGACTGGTGCGCTAACCACCTGCGCTACTCCCCGACGTAGGAGTCTGAGCATACCAGCCGAGTAGAATCGAAGCAGGTTCGGCAACAACGGGAGAGTGGAAATGCCGTGGATGCGTCGGTGCGCCAACTGCGACCGCGAGTTCCCGATTTACCGCCTCTCAGCCGTCCTCCTGGATGGCGAGATCAGCTCCCTATGTCCCGGGTGCATGCAGTCCGAGCATGACCGGATCCAGGTCCCGTACGCTCCCCAGGCACCGGGGGCTGCCCAGACGAGCACTTCCCGCACCTCCTGGTGACGCAGGCCGTCACCTTCGTTGACCGCCTGCGTGAGCGCGCCCATAGGCTGGGTGGAAGCCTCTGCGTAGGGATCGATCCCGTACTGGCCGAGATCCCAGGCCATCTTGAACGCAGTGCAGCCGGGGTGCGGACCTACTGTCTGGAGTTGGTTGAGGCGGTTGGTCCCTATGTGTGCGCTATCAAGCCTAACGCCGCGTTCTTCGAGGCCCTGGGCGCGGACGGCTGGGGCGTTCTCGAAGAGGTCGTGGCCGCGGGGAAGCGTCGCGCTCTGGTTGTTATGGACGGAAAGAGGGGCGATATAGGTCACACGGCCGAGGCCTATGCCGAAGCCGTGTTCGATCGGATGGGGGCCGACGCCTGCACGGTGAACGGCTATCTGGGCCGGGACGCCGTGCAGCCGTTCCTGGATCGCCCAGAGCGACTGGCTTTCGTCCTCTGCCGCACCAGCAATCCTGGGGCAGGGGATCTTCAGGACCTGGTCCTGGCCGACGCCGCTACCCCCTTGTACCTGGAGGTGGCGCGGCAGGTCGCTCAGTGGTCAGGTACGAGTCGATGGCCGACAGCTGGCCTTGTGGCCGGCGCCACGTGGCCCACGGAATTGAGCCGCATCCGCCACGTGGCACCCGATCTCCCCCTCTTGATCCCTGGGATCGGAGCCCAGGGAGGGGATCTCAAAGCAGCCGTCGCCGCAGCCGTCGGGCGGCAGGGGACCGGCCAGTATCTGATCAACGTCTCCCGGGCGGTCTGCCGAGCGTCCTCGGGGAGGGACTTCGCCGAAGCGGCCGAGCAAGCGGCGAGGACCTACCTCGGAGCCATCTCGGAAGCCGAGGCCGTTTCGCGGGCGATGCACACGGGAGCTGAGCCGAGTACTCTCTAGGGGACTTGCTTCGACTGGCAGCGACCAAGACGGTGGGGCTCTGCGCCGCTGCAGCGGTGGGTCTGGCCGGGTGCGGGCTCACCTCACCTAGCAAGGCGCCGCCTCCGCGGCCGAGCCCCAGCCCAACCGCCACACCCACCCCACTCCCTAGTGCAGTCACGGTGCTGGCGCCTGACGGGGCCAATTTCCGCACCGGGCCATCGGCCACTAGTTCCGTGGTCGGCATCGTGGCCCAGGGGGTGACCCTTCCGGTGCTGGGCCAGAGCGCTGCTGCTGGAGGCTGGTGGGAGGTCAAGGGGAGCACCGCCACGGGGTGGATCACGGCCAATCCAGAGGACACATCCACCGGCTCATTCCAGAGTTACGCAGCGGGTGGGAGCAGTGCCTGGTCGGTGCTGTTCCCCACCAGTTGGAGTTTCGCCCAGACGAGCTCCGGCGCCATCACGTTCACAGCTCCTGGAGGCGAGGTGATCACGGTGGTCCAGGCCGCGACCGTGGCAGACCTGCCGCCCGGTGCCCCCGCCGGCACTGGGCAGAAGAGCGTGGGCTCCGTGGACGTCTACGGCATAACCACCAGCTTGGTTACCTACTCGACATCGACTGGGTATCTGGCGGCGGTGGCATTCCAGGCGGTGCCTGGCCTCGCCTTCCTGATCACGGATAGGGCACCCGAGGCCACCGCCGCGCAGGACTTCTCAGTCTTCCTCGACACCTTCAAGTTCCCTCTGCCGGCATCGAGTCCGAGCCCTTAGCTCCTGGCTCCAACCGTTTGGATAGCTCTCGATACGCCTCGGTCCGCGCCTGGTCAACGACCTTGGTGTAGCCCTGCATGGTGTTTAGGTTGGCGTGTCCCAGGACCTCCTGGACCAATCTCACGTTGCCCGTTATCGTGAGCAGCTCGGTGGCCGTCGTATGCCTCAGGACGTGCGGAGAGCGTAGCGCCTCGATCCCGGTGCGGCGCCGAAGCCGCCGCACCACATGACGAGCGCCGGCCGCCGTCAGTCGCCTGTTTCCCGCGGCCACAGAGTGGCGGTCGTAGTTCAGGAAGAGCGGAGCCTCCTGGTCCTGCCTCGCCGTAAGGTAGGCCTGAACGGCCGCCATGGCGGCTGGGGTCAGATGCACGACGCGCTCCTTGTCGCCCTTGCCCCTGACCACCAGACGGCCATCTCGAGAGATGTCGCTGCGGTCGAGGGCCAGGGCTTCCGAGATGCGGCAGCCGGTGCTGAGCAGGAAGTGAAGCAGCGCCACGTCGCGCAGTCCCTGCTCGCTGTGACCGGGGTCCAGCCCCAATAGGCTGCGAGCGTCGTCTGTGGTGAGCGGCTTGGGCAGGGGGGCGGAGACGCGGGGGATGTCGATGTGAGCGGCCAGATCGTCATGGAGCCATCCCTCGCGTTCCGCGTAGCGCAGGAAACCCCGCAGTCCCTGCAGGCGACGGGCCCGCGAGCTAAGCGCCAGCCCCAGTTGCCCCAGGTGACGCTGGTACGCTCTCACCAGGTCCCGGGAGAGATCCGCCACAGTCTGTGGCGGCTGCTTGAGGCCATCCCAGTAGTCGGCCGCCATCTGCAGGTCCGCCGAGTACGCGCGCAGTGTCTGCGGGCTCCTGGCCCGGTCCACGGCGAGGTATGTCAGGTACTCTTCGCTGGCTTCGCGGATAGCCAACCGACCAGCCTGCAGGCCAGCCGGCCCGGTCAATGCTTGGCGGGCTCAGCAGGCGGCTGGTCCGACGGCCCCAGCCACGGCTTGTGCCCCCAAGGACCGGGGTGCCCGCTCTGCTGTGAGCAGGGCGCTTGTCCCCTGTCATCGGGGTCACCCGCCTGAGGCACCCCGAAGGGCGGGCCCGGGCAGCAGTTCGGCCCCCTCGGCTGGACCCCGGCCGCGCGATGCTGCCAGCACGCCGGCGGATGGCAGTGGCGGTGGGGGGGCGGAGAAGGTGAGGGCGGCGGAGTGGGAGGCGGTGTCGGAGGTGGCGGACTTGGGGACTTGGTCGGAACCGGGGTCGGCTTGGGAGCGGGAGGCTTGGGGCTGGGCGTCACCACAACTGTCGGGGATGCCGTCTTCCTCGAGACGGGCTCGGTTGTGGACGGGACCACGGGTGACGTCGCCACAGCCCTAGGGAGTGTGCTGACCTTGGGCGCTGGCGATGACACCCGAGCCGCCGACGGCGAGGGGAGGAGCAGCTGGGCAGTGGGGGGCGGAGGCAGCTGGGCGGGATATGAACGTGGAGCCACGTTGGCCAAGCCGGTGGGGAAGGTGGCGGTCAGCGTGATGGCGGCGAGGCCGGTCGCTAACGCGGTCGAGGCGGCCCCGCCCACCAGCCAGGGCAGTGTGCCGAACTTCGGGAGGTGGCCGAGCAGCGGAATGCCCAGCAGCCCCCAGCGCCACTGGCGGCTGCTGGTGGCCGCCGGCGCCTCAACCAGCGGTGGGGCCATCATGCCGGTGAAAAGCCCCACGGTCTGGGTGACCCGCACCTCCAGCCACTGCTGCAGCGAGGTGGCGGACGGGAAGTCGGCCGCCACCCGCATGCCCAAGTCGATCAGCACCTGCTGGGCCACGAGGGCGGCCATGGTCGCGTCACCCACGCGCGAGACGGCCACCGACTCCAGCCACGGACGCAGGATGGTCTCGGTCACCCCGGGGTCGGACAGTGTCAGCCCTTGGTCGATGGCCTCGTGGGCGGCTGCGACAGCGGGACTCAGATCCTGGCCGTCAATCACCAGCTGCCACTCGTATGCCCCTCCACTCCTGGGATGCTAACCGTAGGTCCGGCGAAGCCGGTGCGACTTGAGTAACAATTCCGTCAGCTCACCCGCTTTGGCATCGTTTCCACGACCCAGTCGATGGCGGCGGTCAATCTCCCCACGTCGGCCGGGTCGACGGCCGGGAACAGCCCCAGTCGCAGCTGATTTCGACCGAGTTTGCGGTACGACTCGGTGTCCACGATCCCATTCTGGCGCAGAATTGCCGACACCTCCTGGGCCGAGATGGCCCGGTCGAGATCTATAGTCGCCACCACCGGACTGCGGTCCAGGGGCCGCTCCACGAACGGCCTCGCATAAGGACTCCGCTCGGCCCACCGGTAGACCAGCGAAGATGACTGGCGGCAGCGCTCAGCGGCCCAATTGAGACCGCCGCGCTCCAAAATCCAGTCGAGTTGCTGCGCCAATAGAAAGAGGGTCGCAATCGCCGGAGTGTTCACTGTTTGGTCAAGTCTCGAGCTCTCGATCGCGGCCCACAGGTCGAGAAACGGGGGGACCCAGCGCTCTGACCCTGAGAACCCTCGGGCTCGCTCCATAGCCGCCGGCGAGAGCACGGCAACCCAAAGACCCCCATCGGCGGCGAAGCACTTCTGAGGAGAGAAGTAATAGGCGTCGCACTGCGACAGGTCCACCCCCATGCCGCCCGCGGCAGACGTGGCGTCGACGAGCACGAGCTGATCTGCACTCCCGAGCCTCTGGATCGGCATGGAAACCCCGGTCGAGGTCTCATTCTGGGTCAGGCAGTAGCAGTCGACCTCGTCGCTGGCTTCCGGTTCGGGCCTGGTGCCGGGCTCGGCGTGTCGGATCTCCGGCGGGTCGAGGAAGGGGGCGCTTGCCACCCCTTGGGCGAATTTGGCGGAGAACTCCCCGAAGACCAGGTGCTGACTGCGCCGCCGGATGAGGCTGCCGGTTGCGATGTCCCAAAAGCAGCTGGACCCGCCGTTTCCGAGGACAACCTCGTAGCCCTCAGGAGAGGCGAACAAATCGCTCATCGCCTCCTTGATGTGCCCTATCAGCTGGCGCACCGGGGCCTGCCGATGGCTTGTTCCCAAAAGTCCCTGTCCGGTGGTGGCGAGCCGTTGAACGGCAAGGCCCGGTACCTTAGAGGGGCCACATCCGAAGCGGCCGTCCTCAGGGAGCAGATCTTGTGGTATCACAGGAGCCAACCCACCACCAGCAGCCATCAGGAGGAAGTGTATTGCCCCCGGCCACCATCACCACCGCGGCCATCTCCAAAAGGGTGGCCGCAATCTCGGAGTCAGCGACCCTGGCCATGGACCGGCGGGCCAAGGAACTGGTAGCGGCGGGTGAGAGGGTCATCTCCTTCGCCGCCGGCGAGCCCGATTTCCCCACTCCGGATGTGGCGGTGGAGGCCGCGGTCCGGGCATGTCACGACCCCAGGGCCCACCATTACAGCCCCGCCGCCGGCCTGCCGCAACTGCGTGCGGCGGTGGCCCGCAAGACCAGCCGGGATTCCGGCATCGATGTCGGCATCGCCAACGTCCTCATAACCAGCGGCACCAAGCAGGCGGTGGCGCATGCGTTCACCACTATCCTGGACCCCGGCGACGAGGTCCTCATCCCCTCGCCCTACTGGGTCACCTTTCCTCAGGTGGTGGCGCTGGCCGGGGGGGTCCCGGTTGCCGTGGCCGCGGACGAGACCACCAACTTCAAGGTGTCCGTGGCCGACCTGGAGCGGCATCTGACTGCGCGCACCAAGGCTTTGCTCTTTGTCTCCCCGTCGAACCCGACCGGAGCCGTTTACCGCCGGGAGCAGATCGGGCAGATCGGCAGGTGGGCGGCCGAGCACAACCTTTGGGTGGTGTGCGATGAGATCTACGACCACTTCACCTACGACGGCGCCGAATTCAACTCGATGCCGGCCGTCGTGCCCGAGCTTGGACCCCGGGCCATCTGTTTGAACGGGGTCGCCAAGGCCTATGCCATGACCGGATGGAGGGTGGGATGGATGGTCGCCTCCGAGGAGGTGATCACCGCCGCAATCAACCTCCAGTCCCATGTCTGCGGCAACATCAGCAACGTCTCCCAGCTGGCGGCGGTGGCCGCCTTGGAGGCGGGCCTCGGTCCCGTGAACACGATGCGGGACATCTTCGCCCACAGAAGGCGTCTCATCGCAGACCGTCTGAGCGCCCTGCCCGGCTTCGAGTGCGTGCCTCCGGAGGGCGCATTCTATGTCTTCCCCTCGGTCCGGGGGGTGGTCGGCCGCAAAGTCGACGGCCACGTGGTGGAGGGCTCCCAGGACCTGGCCAACCTCCTTCTGGACCGAGCCCAGGTTGCCGTCGTCCCGGGTGACGCCTTCGGCGCGCCCGGATACCTGCGCTTCTCATACGCCCTGGGGGAGGCGGAGCTGGAGGAGGGGCTGTCGAGGTTGGAGACACTCCTCGGTTGACTTGGCCCGCGAGGCGCTGACCTCGACTGCCCCGAGAGCGGCAGGATCAGTCGGTGCCGCCCATCCCGCTCCGCTATCTTGACCGGGGTGGATGACCTGCTAGACCGGACCGGCTCGGGTTCACTGGCCGGCCCGTCGGCTCTGCCGCGGTCGGGCCGCTGCTGGTCCCGGTTTTGAAAGGCTCCCCGCCAGGGAGGTCCCCGTCTGTCCCCGGGTGGCTGATCGGGATCAGAGTCGGATTGGGCGTGCTGCTGCTCATCGATGCCGTGCTGGAGTTTCAACCGGGCACCTACCAGGTCTTCAACAGCCTCTTCTATTCCAACGCCTCGGTCAGCCCGCAGCCGCTACGGGCGATCCTGGTCTTCGCTGCCCAGCTGACGGCGCACCAGCCCGCGGTGTGGAATGGAGTCCTCGCCGCCCTAGAGACGGCGCTCGGCGTTAGCATCGCGGCCGGGATTCTCGCCGAGGTCTCTCTGCTCGCCTGCCTACCCCTCTTCCTTGGGATATGGATCTTCGGTCAGGGGGTGGGACTGCCGTTCGCCCAGGGGACCACCGACCTGAACTCCGGACCCGTGTACCTCATGCTGGCCCTGGTGCTATGGCTCGGGCACAGCTGGAGACGGTTCAGCGTCTACTCGTGGGTGAGGCCAGGCGGCCATCCTGTCCCGGCCCGCCTGAGGGTGGTGACCGCGATCGGGCTGGCGCTCAGCATCGCCCTGGCGGCTCTCACCTGGGGCAGCATCAGCTCAGCCGAGAGCCGGCCCGGGCAGGCCGGTCCCGCCCAGGTGGGAGGAGCGGCCCTCGCCTTCGACGCCCAGACAGGTGAGGACCTGCTCTTCGGCGGCTGCAACTATCTGACCTGCACCAACCAGACCTGGCTTTGGGATGGACACCGCTGGCTGCCGGCCACGCCCCGGGCCAACCCGCCCCCGATGGGGTATTCCTCAGCAGCGTTCGACCCTGCGGATGACGGGGTGATCATGTTCGGCGGAGCGACCGAGCAAGGGCTCGGGCCGGCCCTCTCCACGACCTGGAGCTGGGACCAGGGCTGGCGCACCGTGACCTCAGCGCCGCCACCGCCCGGGCGGCGCTTTCCCGCCCTGGCGTACGACCCCGCATCCAAGCAACTGGTCATGTTCGGCGGCGATGACGCCGCCGGTGATCCCTTGAGCGGGACTTACATCCTCGGCGCCAGCGGCTGGCACAGGGTGCGCTTGGCGGTGGAGCCCGCCGCCCGTACCGCGGCAGCCATGGCCTTCGACCCTCGGCTTGGCGAGCTCATTCTGTACGGAGGCAGCGACGAAGCAGGCCGCCTGGCCGGCACCTGGGCGTGGAACGGCACTGGTTGGAACAGGCTCAACAGCGTCCGCTCACCAGGGCCGCTCGCCTATGTGGCTATGGCCACTGATCCGGTGAACGAATCGGTGCTTCTTTACGCCGGGGCTGGCGCCAAGGCGACCACTTGGGAGTGGGGTCGCCAGGGCTGGATGCCCCTGAGGGTCCGTCACAGCCCGGCCGTCTACAGCTTTATGGCGATGGCCGAGGCACCGGCGGGCAGGGGGGTGCTCCTGTTCGGAGGAGCCACCAGCCACGGATCCGGCTTCAGCTCCGAGACCTGGATGTGGAACGGATCCCAGTGGACGAAGCTCAGCTGAGGGATTCGCCGGAACCCTGCTCTCTCAGCAAGGCGGCAATCTGGTCTGGCGTGCAGTTGCCACCCGACACGATGCAGACCACCTTTGCTGTCGGCGAGAGTGGCCCGCCAAGGCCGAACTCCTCCGGGTGGCCCGCCAACCGCAGGGCGGCGGCAGTGGTCATCGCCCCGGTGGGCTCGACCACCAGCTTGCAGCGAGTCCACAGCCACCAGCAGGCGGCCGCGATCTCGGACTCCGAAACCGTGACAATGCGTTCCACCCGCGCCCTAATCACATCCCAACAGATCTGTCCCAGATGCAAGGTGCGCGCGCCGTCGGCGGCGGTCGCGGGCGTTCCCGGCAAGTACACCAGGCGCCCCTGGGCCAACGATTGCTGGCCGTCGTTGGCGACTGCCGGCTCGACCCCGACCACGGGCACTCCCGGGAGGGCCTCGCCGACCGCCAGGGCCACCCCGGCCAGCAGCCCGCCACCGCCCACTGGGACCAGCACCAGATCGGGCCTGAAACCGTTGGCGGCACACTGTTCGACCAGCTCTGCGGCCACGGTCGACTGCCCGGCAATCACCAGCTCGTCGTTGTGAGGATGTACCGGCCTCAGCCCTCGAGTGGCCGCGAGCTCCGCAGCCACGTCCTCGCGATTCTCACCCGTCACGCCATCGGTGACGACCTCGGCCCCGTATCCTCTCACGGCCGCCAGCTTGACGCTGGACGCCCCCTGCGGCATGACCACGGTGGCCGCAAGACCGAGCTCGCGCGCGGCCAGGGCGACCGCCTGGCCGTGGTTTCCGGACGACACGGCGAGGATCCCACCGTGGTCCCCCTGCTCCAGCCCCGACACCAGGGCGTTGAATGCGCCGCGGGTCTTGAAGGAGCCTCCCCGCTGGAATGACTCCGCCTTCAGCCAGAGCTGAACGCCGGCCCGTTGGTCGAGTGAGGTGGAGTGCAGGAGGGGGGTCTTGTGGACCCGGCCCTGGATTCTTCGGCGGGCCGCGGCGAGGTCGATAGAGGCAGGGGATGAGGTGTTCATGTCGGGCCAGGATACCGGGCTGCGATCACCCGTCGTAGTCGACGACGACGGTGTCGGAGATAGGGTGGGCCTGACAGGTGAGAACCCATCCCTGCTCCCGCTCCGACTCCTCCAGGGCATAGGTGTGATCCATCACCACTTGGCCCTCGATGAGCCGCGCCCGGCACGTCGCGCAGACTCCGCCCTTGCACGAGAACGGAGCGTCGGGCCTGACCAGCCCCAGCGCGTCCACGATCTTCTGCTCCCGCGTCATGGTGAACAGGGTCTCTCTGCCATCAAGCGTGGCTCGCACCTCGACCAGCCCGGAGCGGGAGAGGGCCTCAGCCTCCGCCGAGGTCCGGAGAGGAGGCTCATCCTCGACGAAGAAGAGCTCGGTCTTGACAAGGGACTCGGTGACTCCGCGTTCACCCACCAGCCGACGCGCGGCCCGGACCATCTCGAAGGGCCCGCAGAGCAGCCAGGCATGCACGTCGCCGGGGGTCACGAACACATCGACCAAGCGGGTCAGCTTCTCGCGATCCAAGCGGCCGTTGTTGATCTCCTGGCTCTGGCGCTGGCGAGAGAAGAGGTGGATCAGCTGCAGGCGGTCCGGGTACCGATCCTTGAGATCCGCCAGCTCGTCCAAGAACATGGTCGACTCCACCGTCCTGTTCCCGTAGAGGAGAGTGAACTGGCTCCTCGGTTCGGTGCCCAGGGTCTCTGCCACAAGCGCCAGGATCGGGGTTATTCCCGAGCCGGCGGCGATCGCAACGTAGGAGCGTTCCGCGCCCGGGTCGAGCGCCAGGGTGAAGTTGCCCGCCGGCTCCATCACCTCGAGCTCTTCGCCCACCCTCAGCTGGGAGTGGATGAACTCAGACATCAGCCCGCCCGGCAGTCGCCGCACCCCCACCCGCAGGCGGTGGGCGCTGGGAGGGGAACAGATTGAATAGGTGCGGCGCACGTCGTCGCCAAGCTGCTTCGCCCGCACGGTCAGGTGCTGGCCGGCGGAGTATTGGAACCTCTCTTCGAGGCCGGGGGGAACCGTGAAGGTCACGGCGACCGCATCGTTCGCCACCGCTTCGATGGATTCCACAGTCAGCTTGTGGAATCCGGCCCGGCGCTTGGGCTCCAGGCCCTCGGTCAATGGAGTGCCTTGAAGTGCTCGAACGGTTCCCCGCAGCTGCGGCATCTCCATAGCGACTTGCAGGAGGTTGTCCCGAAGCGACTGGTCTCCTCGGTGCGCAGGGATCCGCAATTCGGGCACTTTAGGGTGATCGAGATCGGGGTCGAGCCGACTCCGGGGGGAGCGATCCCCAGCGCCCGCATGCGCTCCCTGGCCCGCGGTCCCAGCATGCTGGTACTCCACGGCGGCGTGAGGGTGAACTCGACCTTCGCCCTGGGAAAGCCCGCCGCCCGAAGTGCCTTGAGCACATCCTCGCGCATCGCATCCAGCGCCGGACAACCGGAGTAGGTCGGGGTCAGGAGCACCAGAACCGCGCCCGCGGCATCCACCTCCACCGACCTCAGGACTCCCAGGTCCTCCAGGGTCAGGCCGGGGAGCTCCGGGTCGCACACCGAGGCCACCGCGGCTCTCGCGCTGTGCTCACCAAGAGGCATCAGGATGGCTCCTGTGGAGGTGCTGCATCTCGGCCAACAGATGGCCCAAGTGCTCAGAGTGCAGACCGCGTCTACCGCCGCTGCGGGAGGCGACCTGGGGCCTGTCCAGGGTCGCCTCCCGGAGGGTGGCGTCGACATAGGTGTTCCACTCGGCGGAAATCTGACCCGGATCAGGGATGGCGGCGTTGCTCACCAGCCGCTGGACCAGTGCATCCTCCTCGAAAAGCTCGCCGACGAGGGGTAAGAGGGCGGTCACCGCTGCAGAGGCGCGCCGGTGGCTCTCCTCTGTGCCGGCCCCCAGGCGCACCACCCAGAGGGCTGCGTGGTCACGGTGATATCTGGCCTCCTTGACGGCCTTGCCGGCGACGGCGGCGAGGGTGGCATCGCTCGAACCAAGCAGCCTCTGGTGAAGCGCCACCTGGTGAGCGGAGAAGAACAGATGGCGCACCATGGTCATCGCGAAGTCGCCATTCGGCTGTTCCACCAACAGGCAGTTGCGGAAATCGCGATCGTCTCTCCAATAGGCGAGGGAGTCCTCGTCGCGCCCCCGCCCCTCGATCTCCCCGGCGTATGAGAGCAGGTTGCGGGCCTGACCAAGGAGGTCCAGTGCCAGGTTGGCCAGCGCCACGTCCTCCTCGAAGTCGTGGGCATGGCCCGTCCACTCGGAGAGACGGTGAGACAGGACGAGGCAGTCATCGCCCAGGCGCAGGCAGTACTCCACCAAGTCGGCGGGGGCGGCAACCGCTGAGGCCGAACTCAAAGCTTGAGGTCCTCGGGCACCATGTAAAAGGTGGGATGACGGTAGACCTTGTCAGCCGGGGGGTCGAAGAGGGGGCCTTTCTCGTCAGGATCCGAGGCATGAATGTCGGCGGCTCTGACAACCCAGATGGAGACGCCCTCGCCGCGGCGGGTGTAGAGGTCCCGGGCGTTCTGGAGGGCCATCTCGGCGTCGGGGGCATGCAGCGAACCCACGTGGTTGTGGGACAGGCCCCTGCGGCTGCGCACGAACACCTCCCACAGCGGACTCGGCCCAGACGCGCTCATGCCGCCTGCTGGGAGTCGGGGCCCGGGTGCTTGGCGGCCCACGCCAGCGCAGCCTCCCGCACCCATGCTCCCTGCTCGTCCGCCTCTCTCCGGCGCGCCAACCGCTCAGCGTTGCAGGGGCCTTGGCCACCGACCACCCTGGCGAACTCATCCCAGTCGATGGGCCCGAAGTCGTAGTGGCCGCGATCCTCGTTCCAGCTCAGATCCGGGTCCGGCAGGCTGAGACCGAGAGCCTGCGCTTGAGGGACGGTCATGTCCACGAAGCGCTGGCGCAGATCATCATTGCTGACCCGCTTGATCCGCCAGGCCATCGACTGGGCGCTGTTGGGGGAGGCCTGGTCGGGTGGACCGAACATCATCAAAGACGGCCACCACCACCGGTTGACCGAGTCCTGGGCCATCGCATGCTGCTGCTCCGTGCCGTGACTCAGATGCATCAGCAGCTCGAAACCCTGGCGCTGATGGAACGACTCCTCGCGACAGATTCGGACCATCGCCCGGGCGTATGGCCCGTAGGAGGTGTGGGTCAGCGCCAGCTGGTTGGTGATCGCAGCCCCGTCGACGAGCCAGCCGATGGTGCCGACGTCAGCCCAGGACAGAGTCGGGTAGTTGAAGATGCTGGAGTACTTCTGACGGCCGCTCTGCAGCTGCTGCACCAGCTCGCCACGGTCGACTCCCAGAGTCTCCGCTGCGGAGTAGAGATAGAGCCCGTGCCCGGCCTCGTCCTGCACCTTGGCAAGAAGTATCGCCTTCCGCCTCAGGGACGGGGCCCTGGTTATCCAGTTTCCCTCCGGCTGCATCCCGATGATCTCGGAGTGGGCGTGCTGGGCGATCTGCCGGATAAGGGTCGCTCGGTAGCGCTCCGGCATCCAGTCACGCGGTTCGATCTTCTCGTCGGCGTCTATGCGCGCCTGGAAGGCCCTCTCCCTCTGGCTCTGATCCTGCTCTGCCATACAGCACTCCTGCTTCCCGACCGATCGGTCGGTTCCAATCTTGGGCGCCCCCGCTGCGGAAGTCAAGAACGCAGCCATACTCTGAGCGTGGCAGGCAACCGTACGCTCCGAGTGACCGGGCTCGGGCCGCGCCCCAAGCACGACGCGCAGTCCCTGCTGGCGGTAGCGGTCGAGGTCTTCAACCGGCGCGGCTATGACGGCACCAGCATGGCGGAGGTGGCCAGGGCCGCCGGGATCACAAAGTCGACCATCTACCACCACTTCAGCAGCAAGGAGCAGATTCTCCGGGTGGCGGTGACCCGCGCCCTGGATGGACTCTTCGCGGTCCTGGAGGAGCCAGGAGTCAAGACCGGGCCGGCGGAGCAGCGACTGCGCCACGTGGTGGCCGGCACCGCTCTTGCGCTCACCCGCGAGTTGCCCTACGTCACCCTGCTCCTACGCGTGCGCGGCAACACTCCCACCGAGGAGTGGGCCATGGTACGGCGGCGCGAATTCGACCGTCTGGTGGCGGCCATGGTCGCAGACGCCGCCGGGGCTCGCGGCACCAGGCCAGCGGTGGACCCACGCCTGGCCACCAGGCTCATCTTCGGTATGGTCAACTCGATCACGGAGTGGTACCGACCGGAGCGCTCCGAGGACCCGTGGCAGGTCGCCCGAGCGGTGTCTCAGATTGCCCTCGACGGGCTCTGGGGCAGCGCCAGCGGCGGCGTTGACTCCCAGCACTCGGGGGACCACCAAGGTGCCAATTAGGCGGCGGCCCGCCGGGTGGGCACTCCCTGTTCATATAGTTGACCGGCACCCATCATGCCGATTGCGCAGTAGGAGGTTGATTGGCAGCTGTCACGGTCCCCACCACCCGGGGTGACCTACCCGCCTATTTGGCCTGCCCCCAGGGGGAGGGCCTGTTTGCCGGAGTCGTGCTGATCCATGACGTGTTCGGCATGACCACGGATCTGGTGACCCAGGCGGACTGGCTGGCCTCGGAGGGATTCCTTGCCCTGGCGCCCGATCTCTTCAGTCGCGGACGCAAGATCGCCTGTGTCCGGGCGGCCTTCCGAGACCTCGCCAGACGCGAGGGCCGAACCTTCGAAGACGTTAAGGCAGCCAGCGCCTGGCTGGCCCGGGATCACCGCTGCAGCGGGAGACTGGGGATTGCCGGCTTTTGCTTGGGTGGAGGCTTCGCCCTTCTCATGGCCCCGGGCCATGGTTATGGCGCGGCCAGCGTCAACTATGGCCAGGTTCCGGCCGACGCATCGGCGTGGCTCTCGGATTCCTGCCCCATGGTGGCCAGCTTCGGACAGCGCGACCGCACCCTGCGCGGCGCCGCCGCAAGGCTGGAGTCAGCCCTGACCGAGGCGTCGGTGCCCCACGACGTCAAGGAATATCCCCGGGTCGGCCACGGCTTCATGAACCGACACCACGGCCTTCTGCCCCTGGTGATGCACAAGGTCGGAGGCATCGGCTACGACGAGGTGGCGGAGGCCGACTCCCGGCGACGCATCACGGAGTTCTTTCGGAGCCACCTCAGTGCCCCGGCGAGCCAGGCCTAGAGCCCGCCCGACAGCCACAGGTGACCTGGGCTCGGCGGTCGCAGCCGTCCTCGCCGCAACCCACCCTGGCGAGGTGTTCACCTACTCCCAGGTCGCGGCCCTGGCGGGCAGGCCCGGTTCCGCACGGGCGGTGGGCCGGGTTCTCGCCAACTCCAGTGGGCTTCCCTGGTGGCGGGTGATGACCGCCTCAGGGCGCCTGGTTCCTGGGCTGGAGGTAGAGCAAGCAGCCCTGCTGCGGGCAGAAGGAGTGGCGGCTGAGCCCCGCCAGGGCCCCCAGCACCCTCTTCGGTCGAAACTTCCCAGATAGATGGGCGAACCTCGTGGGACGGGGGTGCGGGAGAGGAGGCGATCGGCGCCCAATCCCGGCCGCACGCCACCGACTTTGGAACGGCGGGGTCTCTTCCGCAGGCCCGGCCACCCACTCCGGCGGCGCCGGCGCTGATGCCGCTGGTCCTGAGCCTGCTCGCCGCGCTTGGCTACGGCGCGTCCGACTTTGCCGCCGGCGTCGGGAGCCGGAGAGCATCCGCCGCAACCGTGGCGCTGGTAGCGCAGTCCTGCAGCGTTATCGCCACCCTGATCGCGGTCCAGGCGCTACCCGGCAGGGGACCGACCGCCGCAGTTCTGGGATGGGGAGCACTGAGCGGTGCCGGCACCGCCCTGGGCTCCCTCTGCCTTTACCGGGGACTGGCGGTTGGCAGCATGAGCGTCGTGGCAACCTGCTCCGCTCTTCTCACCGCAGCACTGCCAGCCGGATTCGGGCTTTTGCTGGGCGAGCGTCTGGGCGCGACAGCTGGCGTGGGGGTTGCTTGCGCCGTCGCGGCCATCGTCCTGGTCTCCTGGCGCCCCGCGCCGGGGGCATCGCCCCAGGCGAGTCAGGGCATTCTTTACGGGGTCGCCGCCGGCCTCGGATTCGCCATCTTCTTCGTCGCCCTCGACCGGGCGGGCACGCGATCCGGCGCCTGGCCGCTGCTACCGGGCCAGTTGGTGGCAGTCCTGATCGAGGCGCCCTTTGCGGCCCGTGCGTTAATGGCAGCCCGCCCAGCCCTTCCGGCCCTGCTGCTCCCCACCCTGGCCGGCGTTCTGGGGGGCGCGGCCAACCTCATGTTCCTCAGCGCTACCGGCCGGGGCAAGCTGGCCGTGGTCGCGGTCCTGACCTCGCTCTACCCGGGGGTGACCATCGTGTTAGCGCGGATCCTGCTCCGTGAGCGCTGGAGCCGGCTGCAGTCAGTGGGGCTCCTGGGGGCTCTGCTGGCGATTGGCCTTATCAGCGCAGGGTAGCGGTCCGAGACCCAGGCGACGCTGCAGAAGCCGCGCGAGCCCGGATGCGAGTGACCCTCACGAACGCAGGTCCAGGATCCTCTGCGCCTTGCCCAGGGATCGCTCCATGGTGTAGGGCTCTACCACGTCCGCCTCGACGGTGACCCCGACGGAATGCTTGAGGCGGCCCACCAACTCCTGCTCCAACCGGGCCCGGGCGGCGGCGTCGGCGGCCCCAGGGCTGGCCTCGACCCGCACCGTCATCTCGTCCATTCGATGGGGTCGCGTGAGGATGCAGAGAAAGTGGGGGGAGAGCCCGGCTATGTTGAGCACCACCTCCTCGACCTGGGTGGGGAAGACATTCACTCCCCTGACGATCATCATGTCGTCCGTGCGGCCTTTAATCCGTTCCATGCGGCGCATGGTGCGGGCGGTTCCCGGCAGAAGGCGGGTCAGGTCCCTGGTGCGGTAGCGCAGCAGGGGCATCGCCTCCTTGGTCAGGGTCGTCAGGACCAGCTCTCCCGAGGCCCCATCCGGAAGAGGATTGCCGCTCCCGGGGTCGACCACCTCGGGGTAGAAGTGGTCCTCCCAGATGGTCAGCCCATCCTTGGTCTCGACGCATTCCTGCGCCACCCCGGGGCCCATCACCTCCGACAGCCCGTAGATGTCGACCGCATGCATGCCCGCTCGGGACTCGATCTCCCGCCGCATCTCGTCGGACCAAGGCTCGGCGCCAAAGATCCCCACCCGCAACGAGGAGGTCCTCGGGTCTACTCCCTGGCGCTCGAACTCATCGAGAATCACCAGCATGTAGGAGGGCGTGAGCATGATCACGTCCGCCTTGAGATCACGTATCAGGGTCACCTGGCGCTCGGTCAGCCCCCCGGAGGCGGGGATCACCGTGCACCCCAGCCGCTCCGCTCCATAGTGGGCGCCCAAGCCGCCAGTGAAGAGCCCATACCCATAGGCGACGTGCACGACGTCGCCGGGCCGGCCCCCGGCCGCCCTGATCGAGCGCGCCATCAGATCGGCCCAGGTTTTGAGGTCAGCCTCGCTGTAGGCGACGATGGTCGGCCTGCCGGTGGTCCCGCTGGAGGCATGGATCCGACGCAGGGTCGCTCGCGGTACCGCCAAGAGCCCAAGTGGGTACTGGTCGCGCAGATCGTCCTTGGTCGTGAACGGGAGCCGACTTACGTCTTCGAGCGAGCGGATGTCGTCGGGCGCCACCGAAGCCTCGTCCATCCGTCGCCGGTAGAAGGGCACCTTCTCGTACACGGTGGCCACCGTTGCCTTGAGACGGGTCAGTTGCAGCTGAGCGAGCCCGTCCTGGGACGCCGTCTCGATCGGATCAAGGAGCGATCGGTCCGGGGTCAGATCCTCCAACTCACAGCCCCCCCGAACGCGCCCGGCCCTGGTCAGGGCGCCCATCGGGCTCCCTGGCCGGAAGCGTCTTCGAACGCCCCCTGAACTCGGCCACCACGGTCCTGTCGGGCAGGCGCCGAACCGTCACGTCGTAGATTCCCGAGCGGCTCCTGCGGATCCGCTCCTGGGCCTCAGCCTCGAGCATGTCACCCTGACGCACCGGCTCCAGGAAGTCAATCGCGGCCCCGGCGGCCACGGTGGCCTCGCCGTAGGTGTTGCAGGCGACGGCAAAGGCACTGTCGCCCAGGCAGAATATGAAACCGCCGTGGCAGATGCCATGCCCGTTGACCATGGCCTCGGTGATTGCCATCCTGAGCCTCGCCGAGCCCGGGGAGACCTCGACCAGGATCATGCCCAACCCCTGGGATGCTCGGTCCGCCGCCAACATGGCGGACGCGGAGGCCTCGGCCAGTTGCTGGGACGGTGATGACCCCACGTCGCCGGGGATTACCTGCCTTCCAACCACAACCCGCCATGATAGGAGTGATCTCAGCCCGGCTGCCACGACCGACCCGGCGGGATAATCCAGCTGCCGGTTACGGCAGTCGGGTCCACAAGGGACCATGGATTCCAATTGGCGAGGTCATCTTGAAGCTAGCGTCTGGCAGAGACCGGCTGCACCTGGTCGGCTTTATCGCCGGCTGCATCGGAGGGCTCCTTCTCGTGGCACCGGGTCCGATCGGACAGATGACCGAGGGCGGGGAGGGGAGCAGCCCCACCTTGGGTCTTCGGCTGGCCGGCGTTCGCGACCTCGCCATCGCGGCGGCTCTGCTCGCCGTCCCTGCCGACCAGCGACAGACCCGAGCGGCCCTGGCCCGGATCGTCACGTTGATTCAGATCGGTGACGTGCTCACCGCCTCGCTGATGCGGGCGCGGGGAAAGCTCGGGACCGTCCCCCTCCTTGGTGTGATTCTGGGAGCAGCCGCCACCGAGGCGCTGGTGGTGAGCCGCTGACACCGCTCCCGTATCCAGGGGTACGCCCACCTGCCCCGCGGTGGACTCAAGTTGCGGCGCTGACTGGGCATCGCTGATCGCGGAGCTGGGCCCTATGGCCCATCCGAAACAGGCCAGCGCTCCATTCGCCACGCCATGTCCCAGAACATCCACTCGTAGCGCAGAGCAACCAGGTAGGAGCGCCGCCCCGACTCGAGTTCGAGAGCGGAAGCGGTGCTCGCCTCCTGGTCCAGGATCGCCCTGACCCGTGCCGTCACCGCCTCGAAATCCTGAGAAGAGTAGTTGTCGATCCAGCGTTGGTAGACCGGCGTCGGGGACCCGAGGCGGGCGAGCTCGCGTCCGACCTCGTGGTAGACCCAATAGCAAGGTAGAACCGCGGCCACCCCCTGCAGGAACGACCCTGACTGAACCTCGGACAGCAGGAATCGCCCATACGCGAGAGTGGTCGGCGCAGGCTCAACCTCCCCACTGGCCTGAAGCCCCAGCTGCTCAAGCCAGCCCGACTCCGCGTCCTGCTCGGCCCCCAAACTGTCGGCCGCATCCCGGCTGAATTGCCGCACGGCCTGAGCTCCTGGTGCGTGCGCGGCCAGATGGCAGATGCTCCGCGAGTACAGGTCCAGAAACGCCATGTCCTGTTCCAGAAAGAAGCCGAACTTGGCGGTGGGGAGGTCGCCTCGCACGAGCCCCAGCAGGAAAGGATGGCGCAGGATCCGAGAGTACAGGTTGGCTCCTGCCCGCCAGAGCTCCTGGCTGTATTTGGCGTCGCCCATGGTTCCAAATACTCTCATGGCATCGGGCTCGGCGCTGACGCCGAGGGTCGCCACCATCAGCCCACCCGCAATAACGCAACCGCTTAAGGTCCCCTGGGCGGTCCGGCCCCGGTGGCAAGGCTGGGTAATTGGGCGACCCGCGGCAGGTGGCGCATACTGACACGGTCCGAAGAATCCAAACGGGAGAGAGAACGTGCACCGCAACGGGGTAACGGTCGAGCGCCTCATATCAGCTCCGCCGGCCGCCATCTTCGACCTCCTGGCCGATCCAGGGCACCACCCGCAGATCGACGGCTCCGGGTCTGTGAAGGGCCCCCAGGGCAAGGCCTCCGAAAGACTCACCCTGGGCGCAAGATTCGGTATGCGGATGCAGGCGGGCGTTCCCTACTCGATGATGAACACCGTGATCGAATTCGAGGAGAACCGCAGGATCGCCTGGCAGACCACCGCCCCCTCTCCCTTGGGCCGGCTTGTCGGCGGGCGCATCTGGCGGTATGAGCTGATCGCCGCAGAGGGTGGAACCCTGGTCAGAGAAACGTGGGACCTGACGCAGGACAGACAGAGACCGTTCCTGCAGCTGTTCGGCCTCCCGGCCAAGACCAGGGCCAACATGGAAAGGACCCTGCAGCGAATCGCGGACCTGGTCCAGGCTCCTGCCGGCCGGCACACAGCGGTTGCCAACTGACCGAGCCATCAGAGCGGCCGGGGAAGAAATGCGACCCGATGGGCGGCGCCGGTCCCGGTAGTGGGTCAGTTTGAGGAGCCGAGAGGCAGCGTGTCAGGGGGCGCCATTCGGAGGTGCCCGTCAAGGTCAACGCATGGGTGGACTCCGGGGTCGCGCCCCTTGTCGCGGCTCTGTCCAGGCGCCCGGAACTGATCACCGTGGATAGCTGCGAGGAGTCCTCGGACCCAGCGGCAGCCTACGTCTCCTTCGTCACCTGAGGAGTGGGCGTTGCCAAGGCTGTGTCCCGCCTTGCGCGTGAACTCGCTCGGACGGTGTCAGATGCCCACTACCTCGTCCGGTTGGAGTGGGAAGCGGGAGGGCGGCGCCCAGTTGGGAGCTTGGTGGTGATGCCGGACTCGGTGGCCTCCTTCGCCGCAGCGATCCGCGCGCTGCCTCCGCGCCGAAGGACTTTGTGAGGCGATGGCACTTCCGGCACATAGCCTCGCAGTTGGCGAGCGTATCGGGGCCGTCAGCCTTACGAGAACGGACATCGTGGTAGTCCACCGACAGAACGGAGATCGCCGTTTTGCAGCGCCCTTCGGGGTGGCTGCGGTGCGAGGTGCGCTTGCACTCGCAGCGGCCGCCCGGCCTCTTGAAAGCCGCGTCCTTGACCGACTTGGGGAATCCCATCTGGGTACTCCACTTGGCCGCTATCGTTCTCGGCCCGTCTCCTTGGCACCGCCCCACAGGCGAAGAGCGAGCTGGAGCATGACGGGTTCGAGACAGCCCGCTTCGTGCTACTGTCGCCGCACATGGAGACGATCGGGATCAAGGAGCTGCAGCAGCGGGCCTCTTCTGCCGTCCGGAGGGTCCGCCGACGGGAGACGCTCGGGGTCACCTATCGCGGTCAGTTGGTGGCCGCCCTGGCGCCGCCCGCAATAGCCACCGGCACCGGAAGCCTGCTCGCTACCGGCAGGGTCACACCAGCACGTTGGACCCACGGCCCGCTACCAGAGTCGGCGGTGGCATCCCGTCCGACCCAGGAAGTCCTGGACGAGCTGCGCTCTGAGGGCTGATGTGGCCTTCTACATCGAGGCCTCGGCGTTCCTCAAGCTCGCGGTGGAAGAAGAGGGCTCGCCCGCCATGCGCCGGTGGTTTACCGAGCACCGGCCCTGCTGGTCGTCCCAATTGCTCGCGACCGAGGCGCACCGAGCGGCCATGCGGCTCGGTCTGGCGCCCGAACTCATCGAGGAGCTGCTCGACAGCGTCTCGCTGATCCTCCCTTCTGCGTCCACCTTTGCGCTCGCAGGACGGCTTGTACCCGTCGACCTGCGCTCCCTCGACGCGGTCCATCTAGCGGCGGCAGGGGAGATCGGCCCGGAGCTGGAAGGGGTGGTCACTTACGACCGGCGCCTTGTCTTGGGCGCCGCGGCGGCTGGGTTCCCCGTAATTCAGCCCTGAGCTGGCTCGGCCTGGAAGCGAGCAGCCGTCCGGGCCAGAGGGACCCGGCGGCCGGGCCTGCAGGCGGAGCTGAGCTCCCGGTACCCGAAGGGGTGTCCCACCGGGTCGGAGGTGCTCACCTCCGGGCATCTGCTCCCCTGCCGCTACTTGATGCACGCGGTGGGCCCGGTGTGGCACGGTGGGGAGAGAGGAGAGCCCCAACAGCTGGCGTCCGCCTACCGAACCGCTCTGGCCCTGGCCGCGGGGGCGGGATGCCGGGTGGTGGCCGCGCCCTTGATCAGCACCGGGGTCTTCGGCTACCTGCTGGTGGAGGCGGCCGCCATCGCCGTCGCCGCCGCGGGGGCCGCACCGGAGCCGGTGGAGCGGGTGATCTTGGTCGCCTTCCCGCGAGGCGGAGGCGGCGCTGCTCAGGGCCATCTCCAGCTGACCTCTCCGGGAACGGGCCCCTCCGCCGCCCCGCCGGCTTCGAACTTCGAAGGAGCGCGTGACCAAGAAAGCGGCCCGGGTGATGGGCTGTGTGGCTCCGCCGCAGCCCCGATCCCGGTAGTGGGTCAGTTTGAGGAGCCGAGAGGTTGACCGTGGGGCAAGTTCCTGCTGGACGCGCCGCGGACAGCTTCACTCCGCCCCTGGATCCGGGCACCACGCCTTTGTTACGACTTGGTCACCACGCCCGGGGTCGGCCGACAGGGGTTGTACACTGCGCCAGGCGGGGAGTGCCCTGGACGAGCCAGCTTCGAGGTTCGGGCCCAGCGGGAGTTAGAAATGGCTGGAATGCGAGGCCCCACGTCTGACGCTATCCCGCGCAGGCTTGTAGCTCTGGTGATTGCCTTGACTCTGGCAAGCGCCTCCTTGGGCTTTATCGCCGCGACCCGCAGCCACGCGCGAACCTGGACGCATGCCCCGACGACTGCTACCTTGCTAGCAGCCCAAGGATCCGGCACCGTAGCAGATGGGACAGAGGCCCTTAAGCCCTTCCACGGCTATCGTGTCAATCCGAGAATGATCTGCGGTGGCAACCCCGGACAATGTGGCAATTTTCAGTACTTCATCCCTGGAAGCTGGTGGGGATACCCTTGGGACCATAACAACATTACATATGGGTATTGGAATCCTAGCTTTTCCGGGTCCGGCGCAGTCGTAGGGTGTTTGGTTGGTACCGCGGCATGGGCCCTGACGATCGCAGCGGGAGGGGAGGTGTTTTACGCTGGCCTCGTAATCGGGTGCGTCGTAGGAGGCGGGGCTGGCGGGGCGCAGCTGGGAGTGATGGGGCAGTGAAGGATCAGTTGAGTATCGCCCTGATTCGACTAGGCCCCAGAGAGCGGGGCGGTTTGATAGCGGGCGCCGCGGGCCTTGGAGCAGCGGTCGGGGCCACGAGTCATGCTTTGGGTGGTTCCCAAGATGTGTCTACGGGCATGGGGTCGCTGATGTTTGTGGTACTTATTGGGGCAGCGCTTTGGTGGCACCGTCGGCTAACGGAGCGGGAACTGGGGCCACAATTCGTAAGTCCGAGTGCGACGGGAGCGTGGCTGCCTTCGGCGCCAAGTGCATGGGTAGGCCTGTGGGGTACGGCGATACTGAGCGTGCTATGGGTGGTGGCCTATCTCAAGTGGGGTGGTGCAGGGCTCGTAGCGGCTTCCGCGACCACGGTTGTTATGGTTCTGGCACTAATTCGCCGAGTCGAGTTGCGAGTTGGCGTGCAGGCGGCGGTAAGGGTCCATGACACAGATCGTCGACGGGGCGATGCCGCTGCGGACGGTCCTAGGCGGGGGTGAATGGGTGCTAGACAAGATGGTTGAGGGCGGGATCAGGCGTCCGCGATCTGAAAGTGGAGCCACTGCCGGACCCGGTCTCAACGCGGGGGGCGTCGGCGAGCTGGTTCAGGTCCGCTGGATTCCTTGAGCGCCTAGGCATGGACCCGGCCCAGCACAGACTTTGGGGCGCCCCGATTCAAACTGCCCCACTACCCCGATCCCAGACAAGTTGACACGGTTGCGCGAATCAGGCTAGCCTCCGGCCGTGGCCCGATATGCGATCGACGCCAAGACCCTGGTCCAAATCGTCGCCGAAGGCCTCCCTGTCCATGCTGGGCACCAGCTGGTGTCGGCGGGGTGGGTCCGATCCGAGGCCCTCTCACTTCTATTTGAGGACGTTGCCCGCGGAAGACTGCCGGAAGGTGAGGCTCTGAGGCTCCACGAGCGTCTCACCGAGGTCAAGCTGCGCCTGCTCGGTGACCGTGTGTCACGGCGGGCCGCATGGATCATGGCCAGAGACCACGGCTGGGGCAGGACACATGAGGCGGAGTACATCGCGGTGGCGGAGCTGCAGGCGGACGCCCTTGTCACCATCGACCCCAAGCTGGCCGAAATGGCCGTCGGCCTGGTGCCTCTTGCGCCTATGGAAGCCCTGAGCAGGCCCCCGGAACCAGGGGATGTCACGGGTGACCGGGCAGGGTCCGCAGGGCCTTGGAGCTGAGGGTATGGCGGCGCCGAGCTCCACCTTCATCGGCCTATCGCAAACGATGTGCGCAGCTCAAACACCCGGACACAGTCACCTGGCCGAGCCCGCGCGTTCGATCTCCGAGCCCCTCACCTTCGCTGCCAGGCGAGGGGCGGGACGATGGGTTTTAATCTACCCCACCACCAGGGCAGCGCGAGCAGCATGAACAACAAGGGGCAGAGCAACCACGCCACCAAGACGTACCAGGGCCAGGGTCCCATGACCAGCAGCGGGCTCCAGATCGAAGGCGGAGACCGCAAGAACATGTAGTCACCGCCCGTGAGCAGGTTTGCGGTGCCGGCGATGACTGCAGCCGCCATGGTGGCGACCCAGGAGAACAAAATCGCCCTCCATCCGATTCCAAGCCGTCCGGTCGCCGCGATCACCAACCCCGCGGTGAGCAGTGCCCCGTGGTCAACGTAGAAGGCGAAGTAGAGAGGGGATGGGTAGGCCGCGCCGATGGCGGGGAAGGCGAGCCCAAGACACCCTGCCGCCACTCCCCAGAAGTAGGCCAGCGCGCCTATGTGGCGCCACTTTGGCCGAGCCAGCGAAGCGACCGTCAACACTGTCGCCAGGTCGGATAGCTGCACCGGCAGGGTGTTGGAGAGGATCCAGTCGTGACGGAGGACGGGCCAAATCTGCTCCACCAACTCGCTGCCGACCAGAGCCGCCACCAACGCCCATCGCGCGACCAGCCACGGGTGGGCACTCCTTCTCGCTGCAAGCGACAGTAAGGCGGCCGCCGCGAGGGTCGCTACCAAGGGGATGGCGGAGAGCATGAACATCAAACT
>DAHWNZ010000041.1:0-25400 GCA_027339635.1 Candidatus Dormiibacterota bacterium | reverse complement strand
TCCGCTTCAACTGGGTCTGGTTGATCACCGGCCCGACGTCGGATGCGGGGTCGAGCCCGTCGCCCAGGCGCAGCCCCTTCACCCTGGTCACCAGCCTTTCAGTGAACTCGGCGGCGATGGGGCGTTCCAGGATCAGCCGAGAGGTCGCCGTGCAGCGCTGTCCGGCAGTTCCGAAGCCGCCCCAGAGGGCGCCGTCGACCGCGAGGTCGATATCCGCATCCGCGCTGACCACGATGGCGTTCTTGCCACCGAGCTCAAGTGATACCCGCTTACCCAAGCGACCGCAGGTGGAGGCTATCTGGTGGCCCACCTCGACCGAACCGGTGAACGATATGGCCCGCACCGCCGGATGTTCGACCAAAGGCGCGCCGCACTCCTCCCCGTAGCCGGTCACCACATTCAGGACTCCGGCGGGCAGACCCGCCTCGGTCAGGATCTCGGCCAGGCGGATGGCCAGCAGCGGCGTGTCCTCAGCGGGCTTCAGGACCACGGCGTTGCCCGCCAGCAGAGCCGGCATCAGCTTCCAGCAGGGGATTGCCATGGGGAAGTTCCAGGGGGTGATGCAGCCGACCACCCCTATCGGCACCCGCTCGGTGAAACAGCGCTTGTCGCGCAACTCGCTGGGGACAACCTCCCCCACCGGGTTGCGGCCCTGACCGGCCATGTACTTGGCCATGTCGATGCCCTCTTGGACGTCGCCCCTGGCCTCGGTCAGGACCTTGCCCATCTCCCTTGTCATGAGTTGAGCCAGATGCTCCTTGCGCTCCTCCAACAGCCGGCCCGCCCTGGCTATCACCTCCGCCCTGCCCGGCATGGGGGTTCTGGCCCAGCCGGGCTGGGCGGCAAGAGCCGCCGAAACCGCATCCTCGACATCCGCCTTGGAGCTGCGGGCGAAATGCCCTAGAACCTCACTGAGACGAGCCGGATTCAATGAGTCGAAGGTCCCCCCGCCACGGGCCGCCCGCCACTCTCCCGCGATCAGGTTGCCGTAGGTGCGCCCCAGTTCGTATCCCTCCTGGCTCATGCCGACGCCCCTCCTTGCAAAACCGCCTGCTCTAGAATCTGCAGCCCCTGCTCGACCTCCTGGTCACTGAGGGTGAGCGGCGGGATGAGGCGGATGACGTTGTCGTCCAGGCCGCACCCCAGGATCAGAAGCCCGTTGTCCAAACAGGCGGCCCTGATCGCATCCACCCTCTCGGCGTCCGGGAGCCCCGCGCTGTCCATGAACTCCAGCCCGATCATCGCTCCCCGGCCGCGGACATCGGCGGGTCCGCCCACCTTCTGCTGCCACCCCCGGGCCCGCTTGGTGATCGCGTCCCCGATCTCAGTCGCCCGCTGCAGCAGGCCATCCCGCTCGATCACCTCGATGGTGGCGATGGCGGCGGCGCAGGAGACGGCATTGCCGCCGAAGGTGGTGCCGTGGGTGCCTGGCGGCCACTTGTCCATGAGGTCATGCCTGGCCACGATCGCCCCTATCGGCAGGCCACTGCCGAGCGCCTTGGCCAGGGTGACCACGTCCGGCACGACCCCCTCGTGCTCGCTCGCCAGCCACTTCCCGGTGTGGCCCACGCCGCTCTGGACCTCATCAAAGATGAGGACGATGCCATGCCGGTCGGCGATCCTCCTCAGGGTGCTGAGGAAGCCCTTGGGTGGGACTATGTACCCGCCCTCGCCCTGGATCGGCTCGACCAGGATGGCCGCGACCTCGTCGGCCGGGACGACGTGCTTGAAGAGCTTCTCCAGTTCCGCGCCCATGGCGATGGGACATGGCTCCTCCGGAGCGTGGGTGCAGTTGCGGAAGCAGTACGGGTAGGGGGTGGTGTAGACCGAGGGGAGCAGTGGAGAGTAGTGCTCCCGGTAGTGCACCTTGCTGGTGGTGACGCTGAGGGCTCCGAAGGTGCGTCCGTGGAATCCGCCGATGAAGGAGACGATGCCCTGTCTGTGGGTGGCCTGGCGGGCCAGCTTCAGCGCCCCCTCCACCACCTCGGCCCCGGAGTTGGCGAAGAACACGGTGTCTAGCGGATCGGGGCAGATGGATGCCACCTTCTCCGCCGCCTCGGTCAGGCGCACGTGTTGGGTGACGACCGAGGTGTGCCAGTAGCTGTCGACCTGGCGATGGATCGCCTCGGTCACGTGGGGGTGGCGATACCCCAGGGCCGTGACCGCGATGCCACAGCCGAAGTCCAAAAAGCGTTGGCCGTCTACATCTATCAAGTAGGAGCCTTCGCCATCCTTGATCACGAGGCCGGTGTATCGGGAATAGGCGCCCGACACGGACTGGCGGTCGCGCTCCCGCCACCTCGTGGACTCAGGCGCCTGCCCGGCAGCCACCCGGCCCCCGGTGGACGTGGTGTTGGTCATGGTAATCCTCCTCGGCCACTGGCCGAATATCGCTGACGCCGCAAATGGGGACGGGGATGATGGACATCCCCCGGGACTTCTTAAAACGGCGAGCGCTCAGGGAGGCGGAAGTCCGTTCGCGTCCCACCAGGCACCGAGGGTCGCTGCATCCATCGCCATGACGGTACAGCTTTTGCGCCCACTTGGACAGACGAAGGGGCCCCTCTCTCCCTGGGGCCGCGGCCTGGTCTGCATCCCAGCTCTCACGCCGGGGCGGCAATCGCCAGGATGGCCGCGGCCAGGACCACAAAGGTCGCGAAGGAGGTCATCTGCCGCCGGTCTCGAAGCGAGGCAACCCCGGTCAGCCCGTACCAGGCGACCAGCAGTGCCACCGGCAGCAGGGCTCCTGGGACCCTGAGCCGCGAGGTCAGGACCGCCGCCGAGGCCAGCAGCAGCGCGACCGCTCCCGCCCGCTCCCAGGCGACTTCCCCGACCCGGCCCGACAAGAGCACCATCCGCCACGAGGGAACAAGGCACCCGAGGCCGACCAGGGACGCCTGGACGGGGGCGGGCAGACCGGGGCTCAGCCCCACCACCAGATAGGCGACCGGCACCGTCACGACCAGGCACGACAGCGCGGTTGTCGCCCGTTGAGGCAGGCGCTCCGAGTCAACTCCCTGTTCCAACCATGGGCCCAGGCCGAGCATGACCGCAAGCCAGATGGGCGCGACCACGCTCCAGGGAAGCCCCGGGGATGTGGCCAGGAGCAGGCCCGCCCCGACCAGCGACGCCACGGCGACCAGGGAATGCTCCAAGCCCCGCAGGTTGAGCAGGCCCACGCCGAGCCCTCCCGCCTCCCCCGGCAGCGAGGACTTCAACGCCAGCAGATAGCAGGCCAGAGCGCCCATGTCCAATCCCACCGCGGCGGGAAGGGGGATGACTCCGGTTCCAGTCAGTCCCACGGCGGCGGCGGCCGCCAGGGCGAAGAAAGTCACCATGAGAGGGCTCAGATGCCGGGTCGGGCCGGGACGGCTCGTCACGGGCTCCAGGCCGGCCACCGCCTCCAGGCGCATCGCGGCCGCTCCCGCGGGGCGCTGGGTCATGGTGACGAGACCGCGGGCGCCCGGCCCTGGGCAGGGCATCTCGGAAGGCGGATCAGGTCAAGGCGGGGCGCCCCCAGGGTCATCCGCCGCGGGACCCGCCGTCTGCCTCCGACCCGGCGCGTCCGTATCTGTCCTCGACCCGGACGACATCGTCGAGATCCGGGGTCGACACCTCGCACACCTCGACTGTGGTTTTGGCCACCATCCGATGCAGCTGGTGGGGAACGATCCGCTGGCAGTCTCCCCGGTGCAGGAGGTGCGACCGGATGACCCCGGTGGCATCCCCCAACTGCAGCTCCAAGTCGCCGGAAATGACCATGATCGCCTCATCCTTGCGTTCGTGGTACTGCAGGCTGAGAGACTCCCCCGCGTCGATGTGGAGCAGCTTGCCGGCGTAGCGATCGGTTACCGCGAACCAGATCTCATGCCCCCAGGGCTTGTCGACCCTGCGCTCGGGGAGGTGGGAGCAGGACTCCTCAGCCATGGCCCTGAGCGTCACCTATCACCCCGAGCTCGGCTTCGAAGTCATCCAGCAGGCGCTGAACCCGGGCGGGGTCGGTGGACTCGCAGTAGACCCGCATCAGGGGCTCGGTGCCGGACATCCGCACCAAGACCCAGGAGTCCTCGCCGAGCCAGTACTTGTACCCGTCATCGGAGCGCACCGAGGTGATCTTCTCGTCGCCGACCCGCTCCAGGGGTTTGGTCTCCATCCGGTGCAGGAGCCGCTCCCTGGCACTCGGGTAGGCGTCGCGCGGGAAGCGGTGGTCGCGCCTGGCGTAGGCGTGGGGCCCGACTAGGTCCGCCACCCGGCGCCGGATCTCGGCCAGCTTCTGCCCCGTCATGACGATCATGTCCGCGAACATCAGCCCGCTCAGGATGCCGTCCCGCTCCGGGATATGGCCCCTGAAGCCGAAACCCCCGGACTCCTCGCCGCCGAAGATCGCGTCGATCTCGCGCATCCTCGGCCCCAGGTACTTGAAGCCGACCGGAAGCTCCTCGACCGGGCAGGAGTAGCGCTTTCCCAGGATGTCGAGGCGCTTGGTCATGGTGATGGAGCGCACCACCGGGCCCCGCCAACCGCGATTCTCAAGCAGATGCCAGAGCAGCAGGGTGGCGACCTCAAGCTGGTCGATGAAGCGGCCCTCGTCGTCGAACACCCCAACCCGGTCCGCATCGCCGTCATTGGCGATCCCAAGGTCGTAGCCACCCTGCTGCAACCGGGCCAGAGCCTCTCCGAGGTTCCCCGGGATCGGCTCCGGGTGCATGCCTCCGAAGCCGGGGTTGCGGTCGCAGTGGAGCTCGTCGACGGTGGTAGACCCACCCTGCAGCAGATCCCTGACGCAGCCCGCCCCGGCCCCGTACATGGCATCGTGCAGGACGCGCAGCCCGGCTGCCCTGATGGGCCCGAGGTCGATCAGTCGGCCAATCTGTCGGTAGTAGGCCGGGCGCGGATCGACCATCTCCACCAGGCCCAGAGAGAGCGCCTCCTCGAACGGCATGGTGCGCACCAGGTCTTGGACCATGACCCGATGCACCTCCTCCTCCAGCCGGGCCACGATGTCGGGCGAGGCGGAGCCGCCGTAATCTGGCTTGTACTTGAGCCCGTTGAACTCGGGGGGGTTGTGACTGGCCGTGACCACGACCCCGCCCAGGGCGTGGCTGTCTATCACCATCCAGGCGGCGGCCTGGGTCGGCGCGGGCCGGTCGAGCAGCAAAACCGGGCGGCCGTTGGCGGCCAGCACCCGGGCCACCTCCTCGGCGAAGAGCTCACCGCAGAAGCGGGTGTCGTGCCCCACAACCACCCTGCTCGTGTTCGGCTGCTCGGCCAGATATTGGGCCACGGCCTGGCTCACGATCCGCACGTTGGCATAGGTGAAGTCGTCTGCCACAACCCCGCGCCAACCATCGGTCCCGAAACTTATCTCCGGTGCTGCCACCGCCCACCTCCTTGACCTGACACGGCCGCCCCAATTGTAGAGTCCGCACCCTCGCCAGGTCGGCCGTGACCGACTGGCGGCGGCGCCCTAGAGAAGCTCCCAGCGGCCCTTGGCGCGCAGTTGGGCGACGACCTTGGAGACCTCCTGCACCCGGTTCAGGGGGCACACCAAAAGAGCGTCGGGCGTGTCCACCACGGCCATGTCCTCCGCCCCCAGGACCACCACCAGCCGGCCCCCGGCCGAGTCCACAAAGCAGTTGCGACTGCTTTCGAGCAGAGTCTGCCCGTAGGCGACATTCCCCACCTCATCCGCCAGGCCTGCCTCGCTGGCCGCCTGGTGCAGATCGTGGTACGACCCGAGGTCCGACCAGCGCAGATCGGTGGGCAGCACACCAAGAGAGGAGCTGCGCTCGAGCACCAGCCTCTCCACCACCCCCTGGGGGATGGCGGCCCACGCCGCCGCAAAGTCGGAGCTCGCCCCATGGGCGCGGCGCACCGCTCCCGCGACGTCGGGGGCGAAGGCCGTCAGCTCCGCCAAGAAGCGTTCGGCGGGCCAGGCGAAGAGTCCCGTGTTCCAGAGGAAGGAGCCGAGATCGACCATCTCACGAGCCCGAGCCTGGTCCGGCTTCTCCACAAATCTCCTGGCCCGCCGCAGGGGCAGGGCCCAAGGCGGCAGGCCATCTGGGCGGGGCAGCTCATCGGCCATCTCTATGTATCCGAAACCGGGAGCCGGCCAGCTGGGCCGTAGCCCCACGGCAACCAGGAGATCCGCCCGCTTCGCCCACCACGCCGCGGACAGGAGCACGGTCGACACCTGCGGGTCGGGGATGTAGTGATCGGCGTGGAGGGAGACCAGCACCGCACCCGGGGACAGCCTCTGAGCCTCCAGCGCCGCCCAGGCCAGAGCGGGTCCGGTGCCCCGAGGCTCTGGCTCCAACAGCAGGTTCCGGCCAGGCAGCTCCACCAGCTCGCGCAGGACCTCGTCCCCCTGCTCGGCCGAGGAGACGACCAGGACCTCCCCACCCAGGGCCAGAGCTCGATCGTAGGCGTGGCGGAGCAGGGAGCGGCCGTCCGGGGCCAGCGGCAGGAGGTGCTTGGGCCGGCTGTTGCGGGACCTGGGCCAGAGCCTGGTCCCAGCCCCTCCGGCGAGGATCACGCAGACCAGGCCCGCCGGAGGGGTCGGCTCCACCTCGGCGCGCACCGTCAAATCGCGGCACCTGCCTGCACCGGGATGACCAGAGGCTCGACCCCGGCCTCACGACTCAGCTCCTCCCGGTAGGGGGTGCGCTCCCAGGGAAGGTCGAGGTCGCTGCGCCCGAAGTGCCCGTAGGCCGCGACCTGACGGTAGATCGGCCGGCGAAGCTGCAGCTCCTTGATGATGCCCGATGGTGAGAGGTCGAAATACTCGTCCACCAGCGCGGCGATCTGGTCTCGTCCCACGGTTTCGGTCCCGAACGTCTCGACGCCGACCCAGACCGGCCGGCTGACCCCGATGGCGTAGGCGAGCTGAATCTCGCAGCGCCGGGCGAGGCCGGCCGAGACCAGGTTCTTGGCCACGAAGCGGGCCCCGTACGCCGCCGAGCGGTCGACCTTGGTCGGGTCCTTGCCGGAGAAGGCTCCCCCTCCATGCCGGCCGGCGCCGCCGTAGGTGTCGACGATGATCTTGCGCCCGGTGAGCCCGGCGTCACCCTGCGGGCCGCCGATCACGAACCTGCCCGTGGGGTTGACCAGGACCTGGGTGCGCTCGTCCACCATCTCCCCGGGAACCGACCTGGCGATGACCTCCTCGCGGATCCCCTGCTCCACCTCCTCCCGGCCGGCGTCCTCTGAGTGCTGGGCGCTGACGAGGATGGTGTCGATGCGCCGGGGCCGGTCCTGGTCGTCGTACTCGACGGTCACCTGGGACTTGCCGTCCGGCCTGGCCCAGCGGAGGGCGCCGCTCTTGCGGGCCAGAGCCAGCCGGCGTGCCAGCTGATGCGCGTACTGGATCGGGGCGGGCATCAGCTCGGGGGTCTCGTCACACGCGTAGCCGAACATCATCCCCTGGTCACCGGCGCCACCCAGGTCCACACCACGCGCGATGTCGGGGGACTGCTCATCGACGCAGACCATGACGCCGCAGGTCTCCCAGTCGAATCCGTACTTGGCTCGCACGTACCCGATCTGCCGCACCGTCTCCCGCACCACCTTGGGCATGTCCACGTAGCAGTCGGTGGATATCTCCCCGAGCAGGATGGCGGCGCCGGTGGTGAGCGCCGTCTCACAGGCGACGCGGGCCAGGGGATCCTTGGCCAGGATGGCGTCCAGGATGGCGTCCGAGACCTGATCCGCCATCTTGTCCGGGTGCCCCTCGGTCACCGACTCCGAGGTGAAAAGCCGTCGTGCCTTGCGCTGAGTCACTGGGTAATCCTCCTTGCTCCACCGGAAGCCACCCGCTGTTCACGGCGGGCCTTCTCCTGTCCGGAGTCGAGGCCATCATATTTGACCAGCCCGGGGTAGGAGGAGATTGGCCTGGCGGCGTCCCCTCTGACCGGAAAGGACCGGGCCGGTCATAACATGGGCGAATGGGGATCACCTTCACGGAGTATCTGGACCACATCGACGAGGGCTCCCGCGTTCTGGCGAGCCCGGATGCAGGCGGAACAGGGAAACGAGTGCCGTCCTGCCCTGGCTGGAACACGGATGACCTGCTCGCGCACTGCTGCAACGTCCTCCTCCAGAAGCTGCCGCTGCTGCGAGCCCGCAGCCTTGAGCCGCCGGATCCCCAGAGCTGGACCCGGGCGGATCCGGCCTCTCCCAACCTGCCCGCTCAGCTGGGCGAGGCGGCGAGCGCGGTCCTGGCAGAGCTGAGAGCCATCGGACCGGACGTGCCGCTCTGGTCCTGGTACGCTCCCGACCGAAGCTCGTCGTTCTGGGCCCGCCGCCTGGCGCACGAGCTGGCCATCCATCGGGTGGACCTGGAACTGGCGCTGGACACCGCCGTTGGTTGCGATCCAGCCCTGGCCGCCGACGGGGTGGGCGAGGTGCTGGAGGTGTTCCTGGCCCGACCGGGCCGGCCCGTCACCGATTCAGGCGGAGACGCCGTCGTGCGGCTTCAGGGAACTGATCTGCCGTGCTCCTGGTCGGTGCGGATGACCGATTCCGGGGCGTTGGTGTCGGCGGAGCTCGTGGATAGAGCCGATGCCGCCATCGCCGGGCCAGTCTCCCCGCTCTACCTTTGGCTCTGGGGCAGATCGAGCCCGGAAATGCTGGAGACCAGGGGGGACATCACCCTTAGGGACCGCCTGCGTTCGCTGCTGGCCCTGGCCACCTAGGGCCAGGATGGCTCGGGCGCAGCTCACAAGCCGCCGTCGCCTGGTGGGTGTGCCCAGTGGCCCCATCGGGGGTTGGCTCCAGCCGACCGCAGTTCGCTGCGAATTGGGCCCCGCGCCAGGCGACACCGCCCTCGATCGAAACGTCTGCGCCAGGGAGCTCGCGGCAGGGGTCCATGGCGAGCACCGCGCCCGTCCGCTACCCGCGAGTTGGATCGGATGAGCCGCATCCACCCCGACCAGGATCCGGCGCGGAGCGGAGCCGGTCCACTTCGCGCTGGGCCGTTCCCCAGCTCGCGCCAGACGGTCAAACACCTAGAGCCGGCGACGACCCTCCCAGGCTGCCGCCAGCGCCTCCGACGCCACCGGGCCCGCGCAATTGTAGGCTCGCTCGTGCCAGCCAGTCTGGTTGGGTCAGCAGGGCCACCGCTGTCATTCCCAGCAGGAGCGCGCCGTCCATCGCCATCCGATCGCCCGCCGTCGACCCCGCCAGCTGTGCGAACTCGAGGGAATGGGGATGCACTCCGGGTGCCAGCCGCAGATATGGATGTATGGAGGGCACCGCCTCACTCACGTTGCCCATGTCGGTCGAGCCTCCCAGGAATGCCGCCGCGTCGTCGGCAGCGTCCGGATGGCGGCCCAGTTCGGTAAAGAGGCCCAGCAGCAGCTCCTCCAGCGCCGGCGCCGACCGCATCGGGTGGTACTCCGGCGCCAACTCGATCTCGGCCACCTCGGCTCCCGTCGCCAGCGCCGCACCGCGCGCGCACCGGGTCACGGCCGGGATAAGGCGCTCGGCGAGATACCTGGAATCAGGGGACCTTATGCCCGCGCGGACTGTGGCCCGCGCGGGGATGACGTTCACCGCCTGTCCTCCCTCGGCGATGACCGCGTGCACCCTGGAGTCGGAGCGCAATTGCTGGCGCAGCAGGCCGATGGCGACCAGCATCATGGTGGCGGCGTCAAGAGCGTTGATGCCCTCCTCGGGGGCCGCGGCCGCATGGGCGCCGCGCCCCGAGAACGCGAACTCGTAGAGAGCCCTGCCCAGGCCCGGGCCTCTGACCGAGTCGAAGCCTGCCGGATGAACCATGAGGGCGGCTGAGGTCGTGGAGAAGACTCCCGCCTCGAGCAGGCGGATCTTGCCACCTCCCCCCTCCTCTCCGGGGCACCCTACTACCCGAATCGTGCCGCTGACGCCGGGCGTCCCAGCCAGCGTGCGCGCCGCCACCACCCCACCTCCCACACCGGCGGCGGCGATCAGGTTGTGCCCGCAGGCGTGGCCGATCGACTCCAGGGCATCGTATTCGCAGAGCAGGTCCACGACCGGACCAACCCCACTGCCCAGGCGCGTTGTGGCCACCAGCGCCGTCGGCATCGAACCTGCCCCGAGAGCCACCTCAAACCCGCAGGCGGATAGCTGCTCTGCCACCGCCTGGCTGGCTCGGAACTCCTCGAACCGCAGCTCCGGGTGAGCGTGAATCTGGTGGCTCAGGGCCAGCAGTGTGGGCTCCAGCTCGGCCAGATGCGCTGCGGCTGCGGCCCGGATCCCGGCCGGGCCCGGCTGGCTTGGAGGCGGCGTCAGCTGCCCGACCCCGGGGCGTCCACGCCCGCTGCCGCCCACTCGGGTCCCGCCGTCCTCAGCGCGGACTCCAGCCGCTCCCTCAGGCCGGCCTGCGCTCGCCGGTCGCAGAAGGCCGCCTCGACGCCGTTGCGCAGCATCTGAGCCAGCTCCGGCACCCTGACCCCGACCTCCTTGCGGGCGATCTCGAACTCATGGGCGAGGGTGGTGGGAAACAGCTTGGGGTCGTCCGAGTTGAGGCTGACCCGAAGGCCCTGCTGCAACATCTCGCCCACCGACCGGCGCCGCCAGGGGCGCAGGGCCCGCCGCGAGGTGGTGAGCGCGACGTTGAAGACGACGCGGCGCCGACGACACTCGGCCACGATCGCGGGATCCTGGAGAACGTGGTAGCCGTGATCTATGCGCTCACAGCCGAGCTCATTCAAACAGATGAGCACATTCGCGGCTGCCGCGACGTGCTCACCGGCGTGCGCGGTGCGGTGCAGCCCGGCCGCCCCGGCCCTCCGGAAGGCCTCGATGAATCTCTGCGGCGGCCCCTTGCGCTCGTCGAAGTCGAGACCGAGGGCTACGACCTCAGGGATGGGATTGCGGACGATCTCGTCGACCAATGCGAGCGCGCTCGCCTCCGAGTCCTCGCGATTGATGGCGGCGATCACCCTGGCGTCCACCCCCAGCTTGTCCCGGGCGCGTTCAATCCCAAGCTGAACGCCCCGCGCCACCGTCGGATAGTTGACTTGGTGGCTCAGGTGAACCGTGGGACTGATCGCCAACTCCTGGTACACGGTGCCACTCTCGGCCAGGCCGTCCTCCAGCGCCTCGTAAGTGACCCGGGCGAAATCCTCCGCCTCCCGCAGGCAGGAGCAGATCAGCTCGTAGATCCGCAACAGGGGAAACCAGGGGCCTCTGCCGCTCTCCTCCTCCGTGGGGTCCGAGTTGATGCGCGGGTAGAGCTCATGGGCGGGCAATGGCAGCGGGACGCCATACCGGGAGGCCAGGTCCTGGAGCGTGGAGGCGCGCACGCACCCGATCAGATGCACATGCAGGTCAGTCTTTGGCAGCGCCCGCAACGCCTCATCAGGACCATGACCCCAGGGCTCCGGACGATCCGACTGGGTCACCGCAAGGAGCCCCGCAGCGGAGGTCCGAAGGGGCCTGCGACAGCCGAAATCGGCGGCCGCTCACGGGTCCCCTTGCTCCTACGACTCAATCAGGGCACCGCGCAGCATCCGCAGAAACCGATCACGATCCGCTCTGAACACCACCTCCGCATTCTCAGGCATTCCGGTCACGCCCAAGTGGTCCACCACGGTCTCACCCCTGGTGAACTCTCCGGCCGTCTCCACTTGCACCGGCAGCCGCTTGCAGTCGGTCACCATCCCGGGGTCAAGGCAGACCCCCACCGCCAGCGCATCCGGAATGCATATCCCGCGGGTGCGCCCTCGCTCTTTCGCCCGCCGCCGAGCCGCGGCCTGGATGTCGACACAAAAGTGCGCCAGGGCGGAGCCCAGAGAGCGGATCTCGTCGAGGTCCTGGTCGCTGAAGGTCGCGTCGGCGAGGCAGGCGTCCCAGCCGACCATGCGCAGGGCTATCCCCGACTCGAAGACGACCCTCGCCGCCTCCGGGTCCACAAAGATGTTGAATTCGGCGGCCGGGGTGACATTCCCGATCCCCGTGCCGGTGCCGCCCATGATGGTCAGGGAGGCGACATTGGCGGCGAACTCGCCGTCGGCTAGACACGCCAAGGCGATGTTTGTGAGCGGCCCCAGGGCCACTATTCGCAGCTCTTTGCGCCGCCTGCGAGCCAGGTCGACGAGGGTGCTCACGGCCCCGCCCTCGGCGGGGCTGCGCCCCGCCAGGGGCAGCCCGATGTCCCCCAGGCCATCAGTGCCGTGGACTGCTGCGGCAGTCTCGAGCTGCCGCAGCATTGGATGCGCGCTGCCGGCGTAGACCGGAGTGGGCACCTGACAGAGCTCCACCGTGTACAGCGCGTTCTGGACCACCTTGGGCAGCTCCACGTTGCCGGCGACCGTGGTCACCGCCAGCACCTCAGCCACCTCGCTGCGCAGAGCCATCACCAGAGCCACCGCGTCGTCGGTGCCGATGTCGGTGTCCACCACCAGGGGCCAGCGCTCGCTCACCGCAGGCTGCCGCCGTCCGAGGCCTGGCGACTAATCCGCCCCTTGCTCACGCTCACGAGGCCGCCTCTCCGGACGCCATCTCGATGCTCACGCCCTGGCCGGTCTCGTTGCCCCAGAAGAACCAGACCACCGCTCCCGCCAGGCCGATGATGGCAACCCCCACCACGAAGGCGGTGAAGGCGTTGAGGCTGAAGTTCTGGGTCCAGTAGATGGTGCCGATGTAGAGGCCGATGCTGACGAACCGGACCGCGGCCGTGTAGGTGCCGCGCCGCCTGGTGGGCCAGACCTCCGCCTTGAGAGTGTCCTCGGTCAGGTAGGCGATGCTGCCGAAGGCGTTGTAGAGGACCAGAAGAATCCAGAACAGGACTATCGCGCTGGCCCAGGTGTTGACCAAGAGGGCGATTATCAGGGTCATGATGAAGCCGCCCAGGTAACCCACCAAGAGCAGCCAGCGACGGCTCAGGCGATCGGCCCAGAAGGCGAAGACACCGGTGACCACGCCCGCGATCGAGGCCACGAAGATGATGTCCGCAGTCAGCTTGGGGAAGTGGGCCGGGCCCAGGACATAGGTCAGGAGGCCGAAGCCGGCGGTCCCGGTGAAGGCGGTGGCCGTGGTGACGAAGAGGCGCAGGGGGATGGATGCCTGCCGGCTGGCGGCCTTGGGCATGGCGCTGCCGCTGGCGGCGGTCGCGGCGTTCAGACGCATCTGCCACTGCTCCTTGCCGTAGTAACGCTCGATCTCCCGCTCCGCGTCCTGGTCGCGCCCCTGGCTGCGCAGCCAGCGGATCGACTCCGGGGTGTGGGCGCGGGCGATGAACAGCACGATCAGGGCGACCACGAACGTCGCCCCCAGCATGCCTCGCTGGAAGGCCACCCCATGCTCGATCGTGAGCAGGGAGACGGCGCCCAGGATCAGCCCGCCCATGCCTATTCCGAAGTTGAGCTCGAGCATCATGGTCTTACTGCGGTCCTTGGTGGGCATGACCTCGTGGTTGGCCGCCATGATGGCGTTCATCTCGCCCCCGGCCGCGAACAGCAGGACGGCCAAGAACAGCAGGATCAGCCAGTAGGTGTTGCTGAAGGTGATGCCGATGACTCCCAGGCCGTACATCGACATGGTGATGTAGAACGTGGTCTTGCGGCCCACGTGGTCGGACAGCGGCCCCGCCACCGCGATGCCGATGATCAGCCAGAGCGGCGACCACGAGAGCAGTAGGGACCGCAGGGTGGTCGGCATCGCCACCCAGCCGGTGGCGATCGAGGACATGCCGAAGATGTAGGACTCAAGCAACAAGCCCAGGGTGAACGAGGTCAGATTCCACCCGTCGGTTCCTATCCACCGTTCGTGGGTCTCCTCGGCCGCGCCTGCCTGAGTCGATGCGATGGTAGCCATGTCAGTTCTCCTCCACTTGCTCAATCTGGTTGGTCAACGGCGGGATCCCGGACGGATGTGCCTGGTCACGAGGTTGCGAGTTGGGCCGAGGAGGGGGCCCGGTGCTTCCGCGCACCACCATCTCCACCGGCATGAGCCCTGGCTGAGGGACCGCCCCATCGGCCCCCAGGGACCCGATCAAGAGCTCGACTGCGGCCCTCGCCAGGGCGGCCAGAGGCTGACGCACGGTCGTGAGCGTCGGCACCGCATACCGGCCCAGCTCGATGTCGTCGAACCCCACCACGGAGACGTCGGCGGGGACCTCGAGCCCCCGCTCTCGGAGGGCCGCGATCGCCCCCAGCGCCATGAGGTCGTTGGCCACCGCCAGCGCGGTCACCCCCAGGGCGCGCCCCAGAAGCTTCTTGGCCCCATCGTAGCCAGAGGCTTCGCTGAAGTCTCCGGCCACCTCCCAGCGGGGATCTGGCGCCAGCCCGCTCTGACGCAGCGCCTCGCGGTGCCCCTCCAGCCGCTCCCGAGCGACCGACAGGTTCAGCGGCCCGGAGACGTACCCTATCCGCCGGTGCCCCATCGAGGTCAGGTGTAGGGTTGCCAATAGCCCGCCCTGACGGTGGTCAGCCTGGACCGAGAGGATCTCCGGAGCGGCCGACGGCCGGTCGAGGGCGACGAAGCGCATGCCGCCTTGGAGGTACTGCCGGACCAGATCGGTGGAGATGCCAAGGCCCATGGTCAGGACTCCCTCGATCCTGCGGCTGGCCAGGATCTCCAGGTACTCGAGCTCGACCTCCGGCGATCCCCCCGTGTTGCACAACAGGAGGGTCCTCCCGTGCTGATGGGCCAGCAGTTGGATCTCCCTGACCAGTGCAGGAAAGAACGGGTTGGCGATGTCCGGGAGCATCAGCCCGATGGAGTCGCTGCGGCGAACGGTGAGGCTGCGGGCCAGATGGTTGGGTCGATAGCCCATGGTGCCGGCGGCCTCGCGGATGCGGCGAACTGTGTCCGGACTGATCTGCCCGCTCCCGCTCAGAGCCCTGGAGACCGTGGACGCCGAGAACCCGGTCGCCCGGGCCAGATCGTAGATAGTGGTTCCACTACCGCCTCTCATCCGTCCCCCCCAACCGGTTGCCGCAACCGGTTGCTGTTAGCTATGCCGGGGATGCTAGAGGTCAAACGTCAGCCTGTCAAGCCCCCTTGAGGCGCTCTCGCGCACGAAGATCTCGCGCCCAGGCCGCGGCTCGAGCCCCGGTTCCAGATGGCCCTGATCGGGCTCCGCGAGGGGGCCGGCCATGGGAGTCCAGGGGGTTGCGACGCGGCGGTCAAAGCGTGCCGCCGACCAGCCGTGGGCCCGGGGAGTGACTAGGAGAGAGCCCTCAGATTCCGACGGGGTGCCAGACCGTCTTGAGCTCGGTCATGTCCAGCGCCAGCCTCGGCTGCAGTGGCACCTCCGAAGCTTGGGGAGGCAGCACCCTGGTCACTGCCTCGGAGGCCGCTTCGGCCAGGCTCCGCCACTCATGCTCCTGGCATCCGCAGCAGTCGATAAGGCTGATGTCCCTGTGCGACCCGACCCAGGGGAGAATCTCCTCAGCCAGGCCACTCAGCAGGTTGACGGTTCCCCTGGGGACATCCCCGGTCTGCAGCGCCTCGGCTAGAAGCAGGCCGGGCAAAGGGGCGGACCGTGACACCAGAGCGACCGCTGTATTTCCGGAGCAGATCGCGGCGGCGAGGTGGGTGACCAGGGGTGACAGTGGCCTGCGCTCCCCCGCCACCAGGAACACGACACCACTGGGTTGTGGCATGCTGAAGTTGAAATAGGGTCCCGCCACCCCGTTGACGCTACCCCCCAACTGGGTGATCTTGTCGGCCAGGCCGGCGAAGAAGACGAGGGCATCGAGAGCGGCATCCAACTCCAGGTTGGCCCCGCGGCCGCCCCCGAGCGCCCGGCCGAACTCCCCCCGGCTGGCCTCCATCATCTCCGCCACCCGGTAGAGCACCTGGCCGCGGTTGTAGGCCGTGCGAGCGGCCCAGCCGGGCTGAGCTGAGCGGGCGGCCCTGACCGCGTCGCGCAGGTCCTTGCGCGACGCCCTGGGAACGTTGGACCGGCCATCCGGCTGGTACACGCGGCCGGACTCCGAGCGCACGAAGGCGCCGTCCAAGTAGAGCTTGGGGGTCTTGAGCACGACTGGGATGGTCATGAGAACTCCAAGTACTCTCGCAATCCCTGCACCCCCCCCTCGCGGCCGAAGCCGGACTCGCCGAACCCCCCGAAGGGGGAGGCCGCGTCGAACTGGTTGTAGGTGTTGGCCCACACGACTCCCGCCCGCATCCGCTCCGACATCCAGAGGATGCGCGATCCCTTGGTGGTCCAGACCCCGGCGGAGAGCCCGTAGCGAGTGTTGTTGGCGCGCGCCACGGCCTCGGCCGCCGTGCGAAAGGTGAGCACCGCCAAAACTGGGCCGAAGATCTCCTCTTGGGCGATGCGATGGGCAGGGGCGACCCCAGTGAAGACGGTCGGGGGAAACCAGAATCCCCGCTCGGGCAGGCTGCACGCCGGCTGATAGATGTGGGCGCCCTCGGCCACCCCTGAGGCCACCAGCTCCTCGATCCTCTCCAGCTGGGGGCGGGAGTTGATCGCGCCGATATCGGTGTTCTTGTCCAGGGGGTCGCCCAGCCGGAGGCGGCTCATGCGCAGCCGAAGCCGTCGCAGGAAGGGCTCGGCGATGGATTCCTGCAAGAGCAATCTGCTCCCCGCACAGCACACGTGTCCCTGGTTGAAAAAGATCCCGTTGACGACTCCCTCCACGGCCTGATCCAGCGGTGCGTCGTCGAACACGACGTGCGCCGCCTTGCCTCCGAGCTCCAGGGAGAGCCTCTTCCCCGAGCCGGCCAGGGCCTGCTGAATCCCCTTACCCACGGCGGTTGAACCGGTGAAGGCGATCTTCGCCACCTCCGGATGGCGGACCAGCGCGGCGCCGGTCTCGGGGCCACCCGTGACGATGTTCACAACGCCGTCGGGCAGCCCCGCCTGAGAGCAAATCTGGGCGAACAGGAGAGCCGTGAGGGGGGTCGTCTCCGCCGGCTTGAGCACGACCGTGTTCCCGGTGGCGAGCGCCGGAGCGATCTTCCAGGACAGCATCAGCAGCGGGAAGTTCCACGGGATGATGGCTCCCACCACCCCCAGGGAACGGCCCCTGCCGGTCGCGAAGGCGAACTCGAGCTTGTCCGCCCAACCCGCGTGGTAGAAGAGGTGCTGAGCGGCCGTCGGCACGTCGAAGTCGCGCGACTCCCGGATCGGCTTGCCACCGTCCAGGGTCTCCAACACCGCCAGCTCGCGGGCTCTCTCCTGCACGATCCGGGCGATCCGGAAAAGGTGGCGGGCGCGATGCGATCCCGGCAGCCGCGACCAGCTCGGATACGCCGCCAGCGCCGCCTGGACCGCGCGGTCCACATCCGCCGCGTCCGCATCCGCGACTTCGGCTAGCGGCTCCTCCGTTGCGGGATTCAGGGTGGTGAGATGCCTCCCCGAGAGCGGAGCCAGCTGGCGGCCCCCTATGAACAGGTCATACCGGTCCGCGATCGTCACATGGTCGGTCGACTCCGGCGCCGCCACGTAGGAGAAGTCACCGAGCGGAAAATCCCGCGGGGCCCGGTCGGGTTCCGCCAGGTTTGCCCTGACGTCAGGCTTCGCTGAAATCTTCGGGGGACTGGTAGCCACCACTGCGCTCCTTGTACAGCTGCATCAGAACGTCGTTCAAGAGTGAGGATGCGCCCAGCCGGAACCTGGCCGGGCTGAGCCATTGGGATCCCAGGATCTCATTCACCGCCACCAGATAGCTGATGGCCTGCTTTGAGGTCCGGATCCCCCCCGCCGGCTTGAAGCCCACCTCGCGGCCGGTGGCCCAGGCGAAGTCGCGAATGGCCTCCAGCATCACCACGGCCACCGGCAGCGTCGCCGCCGGCTGGATCTTCCCGGTCGAGGTCTTGATGAAGTCGGCGCCGGCCTCCATGGCGAGCCAGCTCGCCCTCCTTACCTGGTCCATGCCGCCCAGCTCCCCGGTCTCCAGGATCACCTTGAGGTGCCGGTCGCCGACCGCCTCCTTGACCGCCTCTATCTCGGCCCTCACCTCGCGATACCGGCCTTCGAGGAAGGCTCCCCGATCGATGACCATGTCAATCTCCTGGGCCGTCGCGGCCGCCTCCCGGGCCTCGTCGATCTTTACCTGCCGGGGCACCTGGCCGCTGGGGAAGCCGGTGGCCACGGCCGCCACGTGCACACCACTGCCTCTCAGAAGCCTGGCCGCCGCCGGTGCCTGGGCCGGGTAGACGCAGACGGCGGCAACCCGGGGCACGGAGGGATCCCCCGGGGCCGGGTGCATCGCCTTGGCACAGAGGATCGCCACCCGACCGGTGGTGTCCGACCCCTCCAGGGTGGTGAGGTCGGTGCACGCGATGGCAAGGTTGAGGGCGAGCACCTTGGAGTGGCGCTTGATGGACCGGCTGGCCAGCAGCCGGGCCCTAGCCTCAACTCCAACCACGTCCAGCGATGCGACCGGGTCCTTGCAGACGGTGGGGCTAACGCTCGCGCTGGAGGTCTGCATCTGCCGCCAATTATGAGGTGAGCCACGGGGGGTTGGGCGTGAGGCCGGCGGCGCCGGTCCGTCGGGAGCGGGAAGCCGCCCCTTACCATGGCTGCAATTCGGGTCCCCGGGTGACCTTCAGGTTGTGCGGAGGTGCGGGATTGACACAGGAACATCTGATCGATTGGCAGGCGCTGCGGGCCGAGGCTCAGGCGGTAGCCCGGCGCGCCTATGCGCCCTGGTCTAACCTCCACGTCGGCGCCGCGGGGCTGACCGACCAGGGCTGGGTCGCCAGGGGCTGCAACGTGGAGAACGCCTCCTTCGGCCTCTCCCTGTGTGCCGAGTGCGGACTGGTGTCGGCACTGCGGGGAGGAGGCGCCCAACGGCTCCTGGCAGTGAGCGTCGTGACCGAGGACGGCAGGCCCCTCTCCCCCTGCGGGCGCTGCCGCCAGCTGCTCCTGGAGCATGGGGGTCCGGACCTTCCCCTGGACCAGGGCCCGGAGGCGGACCCGATCACTCTGGGCGAGCTCCTGCCCCTGGCCTTCGACACAGCCGAGCTGAGCGCGCGCCAACCTTGAGCGGAGACGACCCTGCCGCCTTGGCCCTGGACTCCATCCTGGCCAAGAAGCAGGGGCAGGAGATCCCGGCTGACAGCATCGACCGGCTTATCCGGGGCTACCTCCAGGGCTCGGTGAGTGACGCTCAGATGGCCTCGCTGCTGATGGCCATCTGCTGGCGCGGCATGACTGCCGGGGAGATCGACGCCTGGACCGAGGCGATGATAGGCTCGGGGATCCGCCAGGACCTCTCCTCGCTCACGAGGCCCACCGTCGACAAGCATTCCACGGGCGGGGTCGGCGACAAGGTCTCCCTGATCCTGGCCCCCCTGGTGGCGGCCTGCGGGGCCGCCGTCCCTCAGCTCTCGGGCCGCGGGCTGGGACACACGGGCGGCACCCTTGACAAGATGGAGTCCATCGCCGGCTGGCGCGCCGAGCTGGCCCCCTCCGAGATGCTGAGGATTTTGGACCAGGTCGGGTGCGTGATCTGCTCCGCCAGCCCCGAGCTGGCGCCCGCGGACCGGCTCCTTTACGCGCTGCGCGACTCCACCGGAACCGTGGAGTCGATTCCCCTGATAGCCAGCTCGATCATGTCCAAGAAGGTCGCCGAGGGGACGCAGGCCCTCCTCCTGGACGTGAAGGTCGGTTCGGGCGCCTTCATGGCGACCCTGGGCGAGGCGCGCCGACTGGCCCAAACCATGATCCGCATCGGCTCCCAGCATGGGGTCAGGACCAGGGCGTTACTCACCGAGATGGGCACCCCTCTGGGGAGGGCTGTCGGCAACGCCGTCGAGGTCCAGGAGGCAGTCGAAGTGCTGATGGGTCAGGGGCCCCAGGACCTGCGCGACCTGGTCCTGAGGCAGGCCAGGGAGATGCTGGATCTGGCGGGGATCGACCGGGACCCGAGGCAAGCCCTCGACGATGGCGGCGCCTGGGATAGGTTCAGGGCCATGGTTCGGGCCCAGGGAGGAGATCCCGAAGCGCCCCTGCCCAGGGGACAACGGCTCCATATCGTCCGGGCAGAGGCCCAGGGGTTCATCACCAAGCTCGACGCCAGGGCTGTGGGGATGGCCGCGTGGAGGCTTGGGGCCGGCCGAGCCAGACCCGGCGACCGGGTCTCGGCAACAGCCGGGATCATGTGCCTGGCGACCGTGGGAGAGCCGGTTGAGCGCGGCCAGCCGGTTTTGGAACTGCTGGGAGACGACTCCCGGCTGGTCCCCCACGCGCTGGAGGCGCTGCTGGGGGCAATCGAGATCCAAAACCAAGCAGCGCCCCGGGGGCCAAAGGTTCTGGAGGTGGTGCCCCCATCCGAGGTTGCGTGACTTGGGGCCAGGAACTACTCGCGCCTTCCCGATGGGGCTGACCGGCCCGAGGCGGCCGGCAGGGAGGCAGCAGCAAGGATGAGCGACGCTCTGACGGAGCGCTGGACCGCGACCGACTCCTGGAACTTCGCGTCCTTCTGCATCGGCATGCTGTTGGAGTCCTATGTCTTCGGCACGGCCACCATCGCCACCGGCTGGGTCCACACCCCGGTCGTGCTGCGGTCCCTGTTGCTCTCCTGGTCCCCGATCTGGCAGATCCTCGGCATCGCTGCCCTGGGGCCGGTGTCAGACAGGGTGGGACGCCGGCCGGTCTTCTTCGCCACCCTCACCCTCTACGGGTTGGGTGGCCTGGGGCTGATCTTCAGCTCTAGCTACCAGCTGATCCTGATCTCACTGGCGGTGATGCTGTTCGCCTCAGGAGGTGAGCTGAACGGGATTCTGGTCTCCTCTCACGAGGTGATGCCCGCCAGACACCGGGGCAAGACCATGATGCTGGCGATCAACTGCGCCAATCTGGGGGGCCTGGCCCTGGCGGCGATGTCCCTGCTGGGCGCCGGCCACGGCATAGAGGGCCAGCGGCTGGCGGTCGGATTGGCGTTTCTGTTCTTCTCGCTGTGGCTCCTGTTCATCCGCCTGCACACCCCGGAATCCGTGCGCTGGCTCAGGGCCCGCGGCCTTGACCGCCGGGCCGACCGGGTGGTGCTGAGGCACTACGGCCGAGCGCAGCTGCGCTCCCGAGAGCTGCCGGAGGAGGCCGATGGTGTGGCGGCGGCGGCGGTGCGCGTCGCCTCCGCATCCCCGCTCTGGCTGCGACTCTTCGCGACCTGCGCCACCATCTTCGCCGGAACTGCCGGCTATGGCCTGATGACATACGTCCTCGGCCCAGACCATCTGCCCAAGCTCTCAGCCGCAATCCTCCTGGTGGCCGGGGTCACCGAGCTGGTTGTCGGCATGTTCGCCTTCTGGGCGGACCGTTGGAGCCGGAAGGTCACCCTGCTGGTCGGTTACGTCGGCTGTCTTGGGGTCAGCGTCGCCATCGCCGCCAGCGCTCAGGAGTGGCGGGGCTCGGTCGGCCTCTTCTTCTCCTTGCTCCTCGTCCTCAACGTGTTCCTGGCGGTGGAGTTCCTGGCCAGCACCACCCTTCAGGGGGAGGTCTGGGAGACCAGACGGCGGGCGACCTACACGGCTATCGTCCGCTTCCTCAGCGTCGGCCTCTACATCGTCACCATCTATCTCACCCAGGGACTCAGCCTGACCGAGTTCACCTGGTTTGCGGTGGTGGTGTGGACGATAGGCGTGGTGGGGGCCCTGGCCTGGTATATCGGGGGAGCCGAGACCGGCCGCGGAGCTGGTCTCGACGCGGCCCTGGGCTCTTCCTGAAGCGGCAACGACCTGGGCACCTCCGGGCTCAGGGGGCGGGGAAGGCGGCCGGGGTCCATCGAGGGCCGGATGTCAGGCCGAGGTGATCCCCGCAACGAACAGTGAGCGAAAGCGCTCGACGTCCAGCTGGTCCAAGTAGCGAACGTTACGCCATCCGGTGGCTGGCAGAGAGGCGCCGGCCGGGTCCTGGCGCAGGTCGCATACGGTAGTCCCCCGCGTCTGGGTGCCGCGCAGCTCCACCATGGTTGGCAGCTCGCGGTAGGTGGCGAGCTCGGGATTCAAAACCAGTGCCAGCGCCAAGGGATCGTGGAGCGGGCACGTCTCTCCTGGCAGCCACTGCTGATAGACGGAGATGTAGTGGTTGAGGATGGCGGCGGCAAACCGGGCCCGCGCGGATTCGGCGGACCTGATTGAGTCCAGATCGGCCGGGGTGAGCAGTGCCTGCATGGTCGCGTCCAGGGTCACCAGCGTGACCCTCCAGGGTGCTTCTATGACCAGCTGCGCGGCCTCCGGATCGTGCCAGATGTTGGCCTCCGCGTAGGGGGTGACGTTGCCCGGCACCTCCACGGCTCCGCCCATGATCACGACGTCCTCGACCAGCCTCGGCAATTCCGGGTCGAGGAGCAACGCCAGGGCCAGGTTGGTGAGCGGACCTATCGCGACCAGGGTGAACTCACCGGGGCGCTCGTGCGCGAGCCGCACGATCTGCTCCGCCGCCGATCCCGGGGCGAGAGCGCGGCGGGGGTCTGGCTGGTTGGTGTTGCCGAGACCGTCCGCTCCGTGAACGTTCTCTGCCGTCATGAGGGGCTGGGCGAGCGGGCGGGCGGCGCCGACGCAGACTGGCACCGAGTCACAGCGGGCCAGTTCCAGCACCCTCAGGGTGTTGCGCGCGCCGATCGGGGCCGGCACGTTGCCATGCACCGATCCCACCGCCAGCAGCTCACCTCCGCGGGCGGTGAAGTCCAGGATGGCCAGGGCGTCGTCGATGCCGGTGTCACAGTCGAGCAGGATCTGATTGCTACCCACTTGATTCCTCACTCCGCAAACACTTCGAGCGCATGACGGGCGGTTGTGCCCGGTTGCTTCATCACCCGCCGACCCGCACGGGAATCGCCTCCAAGCCGCGCAGCACGAAGCGAGGCTTCCACCTCGGGGCCGTCGTGACCTCCAGCCGGGGCAGGACCTCCAGCATCTTGGAGAAGAGGATCTCGAACTCCAACTTGGCCAGAGGCGCTCCCAGGCAGTAATGGATGCCCGCCCCGAAGGACAGGTACGGGTTGGGATCGCGGTCGAGAATGATCCGGTCCGGATCGGTGAAGGCCCGCTCGTCGCGGTTGGCGGCGGCGAAGAGCAGCGCCACCTCCTGGCCCCGTTCGATCCTTACCCCCTGGACCTCGATGTCCTCCAGGACCCAGCGCTCGAAGATCGGGGCCGGAGTGTCGAAGCGCAAGAGCTCCTCGATTGCCGTCGGGACCAGGTCTGGCTCGGCTCGAAGCCGCTCCAGCTCCTGCGGATGCCGGAAGAGGGCCCACCAGGAGTTCGCCGCCCCGTTGACCGAAGCCTCGTGGCCCGCATTCAGGAGCAGGACCGCGGTCGCGATGAGCTCGTCCTCTGTCAGCCGATCCCCCTCCTCCGCGACCGCCGCCAGCTGTCCGAGCAGATCTCGGGCGGGAGCCCCACTCCTGCTTCGCAGGATGGCTCTCAGATACGCGGAGAACTCCGCGCTGGCCCGGGTGGCGCGCTGCTGGTAGTCGAGGGTCGGGTTGAGCTCGAACATAAGGGTGATGTCGGCTGACCAGGGCCGCAGCAGATGGCGGTCCTCGTCCGGTATGCCGAGCATGTCGGCAATCACGGTGACCGGGAGCTCCTCCATGAGGTCAGCGATGAGGTCGAACTCCCCCATCTCCTTCGCCGACGTGATCAGGCGCACCACGATGCTCGTGATCCGAGGGCGCATGGCTTCGACCGTCCTTGGGGTGAAGGCGCGCAGGACCAGGCGGCGGAGCCGGGTGTGGTCGGGCGGCTCCCGGTCGAGCATCTGCGGCCAGAGCAGCTGCCAGAATGGCGCCTGCCACTCCGGCGGTGCGCTGCGGCCCCACTCCTCGTGGGTCGCCTGATGGAGGTAGGTCCGACCCAGGCGACGATCCCGGAGCAGTCGGTTGACGTCATGATGCCGTGAGATCAACCACTGATGAGTGGGCTCGTCGTAGACCACCGGCCGCAGGTCTCGCAACCTCTTCAGCGCGGGGTACGGGTCCTCAATGAACCCGGGGTCGTCGGGAAGGTACCCAAGCGACGCCGGAGCGTGGTCTGTTGAGGTGGTCATGCTAGCCTCGCTGAGGAGAATGAGCGCTCGTTGCCGGAATCGGGCCCACGAGTTAGCCTGCAGCGCCAAGTCTACTTTGCAAGCGGTGGTCGGATGCGAACCGACACGCCGATGGTCCACTCGCTCCTCAACGCCTGTGCCCGCCATCCTTCAACCGGGACTTTGGGCCGAGGTGGCCCGTCGCCTCACTACCCGCCGCTGGATCCGGGACGACCATCGGCCGCGCGAGAACCGTCTCGGGCCGGCGCGCAGTCACCTCGAAGCCGGAGGCGGCCGGTGGGAGCAACGACTCCCACCGCGATCATGCAGTCGCCCCGCGCCTCCTAAGGGTCGCGACCCCCGCACAGAGCAGGGCGATACCGGTGGCCACCATCGCCAAGCCATCGCCGAGGCCAGCCCCGGTGTTCGGCACCGGGGCCGACACCGAGGCCGCCAGCACCGCTGAGCAGCCTGACCCGCAACCTGGGTCAGTGGTCCCTGCCGAGGGAGTCACCGTGAAGGTGATGTCGAGGGGCCCGGGACCAACACCGGGCAGGTTGCCGCTGAAGCTGAAGGTGGCACTTCCGCCGACGGGGAGGGTCGCCAGACCGCTGAGGTCGCCAGCGCCCGCAGCTGAGCAGCCGCTGCCGGGGCTCGCCACACAGCTCCACTGGAAGGAACCAAACCGCAGGGCTGGGGGAACCAGCGCGTCGACCGCCATCCCATCTGCTGCGGCGGGTCCGTAGTTGCGTACCACGAACGTGTATTTGAGCTGGTCCCCGACCACGGGCTGATGGGGGTTGAGTGTGGCGCTGAGCGCCAGTCGTACCGTCTCCACGGGGTTGAAGTTGACTGACTGGCAACCCTGCTGGCAGGCTGGGTCCACCTCCCCTGAGGCGGGCGTCACCACCGCCACGTTCTCCAGCTGCCCGACGGTTCCGTCTGGGACAGTCCCCGTCAAGGTGTACTGGAGCACCCCACCGACGGCCACCGTGACCGTGTCGGCAAGCGGTCCCGTGCCGGTTGGGGTGCACGAGCTCCCGCCGCTGGCGACGCAGGTGAAGCTCATGGCCGTGCGCAGGGCCGGGGGCAGCGCATCGGTCACCGAGGCGTCAACCGCCTGGTCCGGGCCGGAGTTGGTCACTCTGACCGTGTAGGTGATAGGCCCACCGGTCTGATAGGTCGCCGGGGTGGATGTCTGGCTGATGCCTAGCCCGACCACCGGGTCCGCGGTGTTGGTGACCTGGCACGAGTAGTCGGCAGGCTCCAACGGGATAAACGTCCATGTCGGTCCGGCTCCGGTCAGCTGCACAGCCTGGTTGGTGGTCTCATTGGTGCAGGAGGCCGCGTAGGTGTAGTCGGCCATGGTGTCCGGGGAGCCGGGCGCGATCGCATCCGCGATGGTGTAGCTTGCGCCCTCAGCCAAGTACACGCTGGTCGCGGTGGCGGTGCTCTGAGATCCCTGGGT